>JAFGQG010000159.1 GCA_016935765.1 bacterium | reverse complement strand
GTGCCAAACCATGCAGAAATTACTTAAGTTATTGTTTAGCAATATTTTAGAACTAATCATGTATTTTGTGTATCGCTGATTCATGCTCTTATAGTTATAAAATTATAACATAATAATTTGATAAATGCAATGTATCTTATTGTAGCATAATTAGTTATCTCAAATTTAGAATATTATAAATTTATAACAGTGTTATATAATTATGACTTAAGGTTGTATTTTTTGATAAGGTGATGTAACCTGGTTCGGTTCATGTCGAAAGCTTCTGCTGTTTGCTTTATGTTCCAATCGTTATCTTTGAGCAGCTTCTCGATTATCTCCTTCTCATACTCGTCGCCAATCCTTTTCTTCACTGTTTTCAAATCTTCGATATTACCGGGAATGCCGTATTTCTTAATGGGCGCACCGGTGGTAACACCTGTATCTTCCTCCACCAGGAAGCCTGGAAGGTTTTCCTTGCTGATCGTTTCACCGTCTGTGAAAAGAGTTGTTTCCTCAATGACGTTTTCAAGTTGCCTGATATTACCGGGCCAGCTATAATCCTTTAATATATTCATCACTTCCGGTTGTACCGACTTTATCTCTTTGTTGAACTTTTCGTTGCATCTCTTGATAAAGAACTCGACCAATTGCGGTATATCCATTTTCCTTTCCCTGAGTGGAGGTATTTGTAATCTGACAGTTGAGATGCGGTAATAGAGGTCTTCCCTGAATTCACCGGTTTCCATTAACCTGGCGAGGTTTTTATTAGTAGCCGCGAGTATTCTGATATCTACACTGATGTTTTCAACGCTTCCTACTCTCTGGAAGGTTCGTTCTTCGATGACCCTGAGTAGTTTTGCCTGGAGTGGAGGAGATAAGTCGCCGATCTCGTCGAGAAAGATAGTACCGCTTTCCGCGACTTCGAATTTACCTTTTTTGTCTTTGACTGCTCCCGTGAACGCGCCTTTTACGTATCCGAAAAGTTCACTTTCCAGCAGGGTTTCAGGTACTGCCGCGCAGTTGATCGCAATGAAAGGAGCATCCTTACGGTCGCTGGTGTAGTGTATGGCTTTCGCAAGCAGGTCCTTGCCAACACCTGTTTCACCGAGAATTAAAGCTGTTACATCCTGGCTGGCAACTACTTTAAGTTTGTCGAAAAGCTCAAGCATCGACGGTGATTGCCCGATTATTACATTATCAACTCCAAACCTGCCTTCGATCTCTTTCTTGAGTTGAAAGTTGTCTTCCCTGAGTTTAGAATACACTTTTGCGTTTTCAAGGGCTACCCCTGCTTGGTCAGCCAGAGCTGTAAGGATCTTGAGATCGTTGTCAGAAAAGACAGCAGCGCCATACCTGGCATCCGCGTAAATCAGTCCGATGACTTCAGCTTTCACATTTATTGGTACGCACAAAGCTATCTTCAACTCCAGATCGATGATGCTCTTCTGCAAAGATAGATCCTCATCGGAAGGAATGCTTTCTGCTATTCGAGCTTGCCCGGTTTTGAAAACCTGGTTCGTGATAGTATGTGAATACTTGGCTTTACTGCCGGTTAGTTCCCTTCCTGAAGAATCCATCGCAACTTTCAGTTGGAGTTCTCCGCTTTCCTTTAGTAAAAGAAATCCCCTCTCAGTGCCGCTGACTTCAAGGAATTTTTCAAGTATCAGGTCGAGCAACTCTTTCGTTTTAAGCGTTGAGTTAATTGCTTTAATTACCTCGAACAATTTCTCGGTTTTTTCATCGATTGTTACTTTATCACTTTTTGCCATTTTGTCACCTAATGCGTTTATTCTATTCAGCCATTGTTCATTTCCAATGGTGTTAAATATTTGTCTGCACTCATCTATAAGTTCGTTGAGTCTGTCAAATTGTTCAGCGGTGAGTGCTAATTTGGCTTCCTGGTATATAGTGATACCCTTCAAGCGCAGACAGTGGCTATGTTCACTTTCCATCTTATTCAAATTTTTTTCAATCTTGTTTAATTCTCCGGTTCTCATGAATAGTTCTGTCTGGTAAATAGTGGCGAGAGCGCTCCCATCTTTATTCCCCATTTTTTCAAACTGCTTAAGCGCTTCGATGATAAAATTGCCGGCATTCTCGAAATTGTCATCGTTTAATTCTGAAATGCCATCGAAGAGTCTTTTGAATGGTTCTATCTCAGGCGCATCGGGATGGATGGATAGGTTTTGTGAAAAGTTTTTCAGTTTTTTAAAATCCTCTTCCTCGAGCGCTGCAAGGCATTTCTGAAGAATGATCTGAGTTTTTTGGGAATCGGTGGGGAATTTCGCTTTAGTAAGAAATTCATCGAGTGTTGCATAAGCGGCTTCTATACGCCCTCTGGTGATTTGAAACCGTGCTTTCTGTTTGGTTAACTCGAAGAATAGCATCGTGGTAGCGATTTTCTCGAATATCTCCTCTGCTTCAATTATTGCTCGATGAGCATATTCCATCTTCCCCTGTTTAAGGTACAATTCATTGATGTTCAACAGGTTGTTGAAAAGATAAGGATAACTGCCGTGCAGTCTTGCAAGATTCGCGGATTCTTTAAGGTACTGATGGGCATTATCGAAATCATTCAGTTCCAGGTAAACTTCTCCCAGATTCAATTGTAAAATAGCCTGCATCTTGATATGCTTCTCCTGGTAAGCCAGTTCGAGGGAACGCTCAAAATTATCCCGCGCTTCCTGCAGTTCGTGAAGATGGAAATATACACTGCCAATGTTATTAAGAGTGCGCATTATCCCCTTTGTATAATTCATTTGTGTTTCCAGATCCAACGCTTGATTATAATATTTAAGGCTTTCAGCGGGAGCGCCTTCTTCGAAAAAAGTAACACCTATATCGTTATAGATATCGGCTAACTGCTGTTTTTCAGATAGTTCAAGAGCGATTTCACAAGCTTTTAAATATGAGTTGCGGGATTGATTGTAATCACCAATGGTCTTTTGGATCAAACCTATTATTTTCAGTGGTTTTATGAGTTTAACTCCTTCATTCTTTCTCTCAAGTATGGAGACATGCAGAGCGTAATACTTCATTGCATCTTCATAATAGTAGGATTTTCTCGCGTATTCTCCTGCTGATTCCGACCATTTCAGCGCTTGTTCTTCATCTTCGCCCTCGAAATAGTGTGTGGCTATCGGTCCGTACCATTCACCGGTATCATCCCAATCCTCAATCGTCTGTGCTAATTCCAAGTGATATTTTTTTTGTTCCTTTACAGGAATGAGTGAGAGCACTTTATGCTTAACCCGGTTTGAGAAGATGAGATAGCCTTCGTCCGGGAATTGAGTTTCTTCTCTGATTAGATTATTAGAAATGAGGTTGGTCAAGCATGCGGAAAGCGCGTTTCGAGAAGGCACGATCCTTTCCAGCAAACCGTACGGCAAATTCCTGGTGGAAACTGCGAAACAAGCGAGAAGCTTGAATTCATCTCGAGAGAGACCAGAGAGTATATTATCAATAATATATGAATCTGTCAAGTCTTTTATTTGAGCTTGCCTGGATCGGAATAACCAGCCGGTCTTCGTTTGTGTCAGCGTGTCTTCGTTGATGAATTCGAGAAGGAGCCGCTGAATAGAGTCAAGGTTCCCCTTACTCTGTGTATGTATGATCTGGGTCAGCTTTTCGAGTTCTCTTACCGAACTGAAAATTGACTGGATATATTCCCTGATGTCCTTTTTATTAATAGGTTTTAGTGTCAATACCCGGTTAATTATATTCTGAAGCTCACCAGGGATCTCATTTTTTGAGATGGATGGGAGTATGAATAGTATTTTTCCTTTATCTTTCTGATGTTGTAGAAGCAATTTCGGGAATGTGGAGGTCATCAATCCATCCCAATATATCACACAAGGGTTTTTTTCGGTAATTTCTTCAAGGAATTGTATCATGGCTTCCCAGAAGGTTTTCCTGCTTTCAAGGGATGATTTTTCCCTTTCTAGATTTTTCTCCTGGATGTATGGATGTTTGTTCAGGTTAGGAATGAACGCAAGGAAATCAGCAATATACTTCTTAATAATCTCGTCGTATATTGATCGTAAAAATGGTGTAACCAGTTGATAGAATAAGTCTTTTTGCTCAGGGTTGATCCGAATGAAAGTTCCGTTCTGAAGCTGTACTACTGTTTTAAACTCAAGGATAAGCCGTTTCTTTCCAATACCTTCTTCGCCTAACAGGACAGTACTGTATTTCCCTCTTAATTTGTTGAAGGTGTGCTGAAGGAATTCTAATTCTTCCTGTCTTCCAACCAATTTTCCTTGGGGTAAATAGACGTTTTTTTGCGCTGAAACCCGGAGTGGTTTATTCAATAATTTCGATAATATTACTCTCAACTGGTAAGCGTTATTGAGTCTATCGTAGGGATTTTTTTCGAGAAGGGAGTCTATGATCCTTGAGAATTCGGAAGAGACTGAAGGGTTAACGGTTGTGAGCAGCGGAGGAGAGAAGTCGAGTTGCTTTTTCAGTGTTTCGGTGGGTGTTTTGGATGCGAATGGGTTTTCTCCCGCGCAATACTCGTATGCGATGATCCCAAGGGAGTACAGGTCGGCGCGGTGATCGAATTGTTCGTTCCTTATCCTTTCGGGGGATATATAAAGAAGTGTTCCGGAGAGTCTATGTTTTCGGGTAACGCCGCTGTGTGCGAGTCCAAAATCCAGAAGTTTGAATTCATTGTTTTCCATGATGAATATATTTGATGGTTTAAGGTCGAGATGCATTATTCCGCGTGAATGAATGAATTCAAGTCCCTGGCAGATCTGGATGATCCATTCTGCCAGGATTTTCCAATTGACTTTTCGTTTCTCATCACTCATGGGTTTGCCATCGAGGTATTCCATGGTGAAGAAGTTGTCACCGTTCGAGGAGCCGAAGTCGTAAACATTTGCAACCTGGGGGTGTGAGAGCTGGGCCATCAGGTAGAATTCTCGTTTGAAATGTCCGAGAGCAATGTATTGTTTCAACTCGGTGGAGAGGACTTTTAGCGCGACCGGTTCGTTTTCGTGTGAAGGGTCATTTACAAGGAAAACTTCGCCTGTGCCGCCTTTCCCAAGTTTCTTTATTACTTTAAATCTATTGAAAAGGATTTGCATATTATTTTTATATTATTATAAATTACATATTCGTTTCAATATAATTAAATTCCAGAGGCACAAAGTGAGTGTTGATAGTAATGAGAATAGAGAGGGTTATGATGGTTGTGGGGCCCGGTTTCAACCGGGTTTTGTGGGGGGAGAGGGAGGGGGGGTGGGGGAACCCGTTTTTAACGGGTTTTTGGGGTTGAGATTGAAGGGAACCAGCTTTGAGCTGGTTTTTACCGCATTTATGCCATAAGTAACCAGTTTTAAAATGGTTTATTAATCCTTTATACCATATTTGCGTTTCCATTGTTCGTGCTCCTTTTCAAAGGGAACTCGTTTATGATATTCAGCTTGGTTTTCAATGTTTAGCTTTACTTTATTTAATACTGATGCACTGACAGAGTATGCTCCGTAACCTCTCTGCCATTTGAAATGGCTTTTCGTGAGTTTGTTCTTATTTATCCAACTTGAACATTCTCCTTTTATATCATGGATCACGGATGCTAAAGATTTATCAACGGGCAATTCAAAAAGATAATGAACATGTTCAGGTTGCACGTTTATTCTTTCGGTATGAATACCTTTTTTTTCAGATTCTGCAACGAGGTGATTAAATATTTTTACTACTAGATTCTTATTAATTATCCTTTTAGTATCGAAAGTTGCCCAAATCGCATGGACCCAAATTTTTACGTATGAATGTTTCATGTGCTATCCTCTGTCTAAAACCCGTTAAAAACGGGTTACGCAACCCGCAACAATAAACCCGTTAAAACGGGTTCCCTAAAAAATGCTAATCTTCCATCCCCCTTCGGTTAAGGTCAACCTCATTGCCCTGTCTTCCTGCTTCACCTCTCCCGATGGATATTGCAGGTTGAGAACGAATGATACGCGCGCAGTGCCATTCAAATAATCGTACTGAATATCCTTTATTCTCGTTACTTCTGCCTTTGACCACGTAGGTTTCCAGGTGGTTACTTCTTCATAAACCAACCCTACCGCAGCAGCTGAATCCTCCTTTGATAGATAATCCCAGAAGTCCGCTACGACTTTTTCCGGGGACTCTATATGGTGATCAAATATTTGAGCTATCTTATCCACAATCCTCGGAGTACTGAGTATAATCCCTACTTTCCTCAAGCTGTCCAATCCCACAGTGTCTCCGAGTTCTTCCTTGATTTTGGCAATCTGTAAATAAGCTTCGCCAACTTGATACCTATGCGCTGCTGTCGCTTTAGTATACCACTCGTGCGGATTACTCGAAAATTTCCTTGTTACCTCTTCGTAATAATCTAACGCTTTTTCAGGCTCATTCATTGTATAATATAAGGACGCGAAAGAATTATAATGGTTCGGTCTGGTCCGAGGTGCTAACTCGATAGCCTTCTTTAGTTCATTTATTGCTTCAGCAGTGTTTCCATTTTGCCGGTAAAACTCCCCAAGAAGGTAATGAAAATCGCTTGAATATGGCTCTCTAGCAATCGCCTTCTCGAGATATTCTTTATACTTATCGGTGTCACCAAGTGCGTTGTTGATATTTGCCATAGAATATTGATATTCACCATCAAATGGATTTAGATCTACCGCTACCTCGAAATTTTCGAAAGCGTTCTCAATATACCCGGAATTCAATTCCTCATTGCCCAACTGGTAGTAAGTATTGGCATAGTACCTTGTAATTGAGAAGAAGAGTATTATTACAGGTATAGCTACGAATATGATTTTCTGAATGATATTTTTCTCTGGTTTTAAATATTCTCTTTCCGTGCCTATATTGATAGCTATCGCTGAGAATGCCCAGAATGGAAATACGATCGCGGGGAATGCCCAATCGAAATCCACAGCAATATGCAGAGTGACAGCTATTTGAGCGCAGAATAATCCCGTCAGAAGTACCCGGTTCATGTTCTTGTGTTTGAGTATACCCAGGAATTGCTTCAAAAGAACAGAGATTAGTAGAAAAAGAAATAGGATCAGCCCTAAAATCCCCATTTCTACAGTAATTTGTATGTATTGGTTGTGTAAATACTTGGATATGTATCTCCACATCTCTATGTATTTCGGATAGATCGAGCTGTAAGCGTTCAAACCCACACCTAGAACAGGGAAATCCCTGATAATCTTTAAACCGACTGTGTACATTATTTTACGCTCTGCATAGGATTGTTCCTGCTGCTCGATATCATCCGCGACGTGACTTATCGTTTCTGCTTTTTCAACGAGCTGTTTGGGCGGAGCGAATAGGGGAGTGATGACTACTGCCAGTAGGAAAGCTAAGCCTATAAATAACCAGCTGAATCCCTTGATATACTTAAATGCGAGAATGAAAAAAAGTAACAAAACGGGTATGAAGGCGACCCATGCGCCTCTGGAATGAGTCAAAAGAAGTGCTTGCCCCGCGGCTATAAAGAAAATTACATAGAATATTCTCCACCATGTGCGGTCAATCACTATTAAGGCTAAGGTCAAAGGCAGTATCATTATGATATAGCCAGCCATGGGATTTTTCCAATAGAATGTCCCGATAAAGTAGTTAAGCATATTGTGGGTTATCTCAATACCACCTAACCTGGGCTGAAGGAAGAAATAATAACCTATACCAATTATGATGGCGGATCCGATCAGAAATAACCTCAGGAATTTAATCGTGTCAAAATTATCTATGTCTATGTTTAGTATGAAGATGAACATGAAAAAGTACGAAAAGTAAATGATGACTTCTTCAACTGTTTTATTTAAAGATATGGTGAAGAAAATTGATATAATACATAGAATCAGGAATGAAAGCCATGAGAAAAGGTATAGCTTCTTAAAATTGAGTGAATTATGCTTAGTGATGGAGACTAACAAAGCCACTCCGGCTGCTACTACGATTCCCACGTTTCTGGGGAAGCTATTCCAGCCACCGCCTAAAAAAGCCATTATGAAGAACAGAATTGGTAATACTACTGTAAATATTTGTTTAGTTTTCATTTTATTTATTTCTAACAAGTTATTTATTTCTAACAGTCCGTAATAGAATTATAGGTTTTATATTGATTATTTATTATTTTGTATATTGTTAAGCTAAGTAGGCGATTGCCTGGATTTCCACCAGTGCATTTTTAGGGAGCTTTTTTACTTCTATAGCAGCTCTGGCAGGGGGGTTCTCCGTGAAGAAGGTAGCATAAACATCATTCATTTCGGAAAACTTTGAGAGGTCGGTCATGAACACGGTTGTTTTAACTATATTTTTGAGTGATCCTCCAGCAGCTTCAACGATTTTTGACAGGTTCTGAAGAACCATTTTCGTCTGTTCTGCAACCCCACCTTCCACGAAAGCGTTCGTACTGGGATCAATAGGTATTTGACCGGCAATAAACAAAAAATCTCCCGCTTTTACAGCTTGACTATAGGGTCCTACTGGTGCAGGAGCTTCAGAAGTATAAATAATTTCCATGAAATCCATTAATTGCTTTTGTTGAACAACTGCTTGATCCGCCACCAGGTAGTCTGACGAACCCCTGCATGGAATAACGCTTCGATCTCTGAAACTGTGGTGCTCGTAAAACTCGAATTATCCTTGCAGCGAATGATCATGTTTTTATCGATAACCATCGACAGTGGTACATTATCCCCGGTTACCCGGTAGTTATCCCAGACTGATTCCGAGGGATCCGCAAGCACGGTGTAAGTTACACCTGTGGCATGTTTCCAGATCAACGCAGTATTCGGTGTGACAGCCTTTAATACAACTATGACTTCCACTCCGTCATCGTGATAACTTTGCCAGACATCGGTCTCAAGTGCCTGAGCCAATCTGGTGCAACTTTCATTGTTGATATTGAGAAAGGCTAAAACAACAATGTCCCCCTCAAAGCTGGAAAGAGTTACAAGATTCTGATCGCTCGAGGTCAGAGTAAAATCAGGAGCTTCCTCACCTACACCAGTTATGGCGTAAGCCGAAGCTGCAAATAATAAAAGACATAAATATTTCGCTATTTTCATAGTATCACACTTAAATTCATATAATAATTTATAAATATTATTTAATCTGTCAAGGAAAATTAAGTAATTTTTTCACGCTGTTTAATCAACTTTTTTTAAAACTACCCATTCCCTGGAAATTTTCGCCCTGTTCTCTATTAATTCCTTGAACTTTTGGTATTCTTCAGTTTCTATCCAGGTGACATCCCTTGAATATTCATCCCTGTAAAACACCTTTCTGTCTTTCTCACTTACCTCTGCTTTGAACTTTACATCTTTATCCCCATATTCGATATCCTCAGCAATGTGATAAATATCGTAACCCCCGGGTAATAGTATCTCAATTTCGTTAACTGTCGCGTATGTATAATCGTAATGCATGGGGAAATAACGTGACGGAGCTCCAAAACCATACGCTGAATAGTTGATCGTCGGGAAATTCAGCGCCAGGATCTGTTCACCAGCAGTTATAGCGAAGTTGGGAATCGAATACTCTATCGTTAAACTAACCCGGTCCTCAAGCGATTTGTACCCAGCCAGGTCATATTCAACCAAAGATGCCTTGTTATCAATACCCTTAACCATATCCTCAAAATAATTGTCCAGCTCCTTCTGGGTTTGATATTTTAACTTCCTGTATTTTTCCTCAGCAGTCCCATATAATACCTTCTCATGCTCGATCTGCACCGAACCATCTACATTGAGAGTTGCTTTTATCTCATTCTTCTCCATGTTTTCTTCAGGAACAAGTTCAGGGATGTCAACCAGTTCACTGCCTTCCTGCTTGATCAATAAACATGTAACTCCAGCGAGGATATTGTAATCCTGGTCGTAACGAATAAATTCATTAGGGGAAAGGTATCCTATGCTGTTAGCGCCTTTAACCTTAATTCCAACTATGTCGAAAGGTGATAAAGCTTCAATGTCCTTCGCTAATCTTACCTGGTAGCCGCCTTTGTATGGGAATAAACAAAGATCGCTTTCGATCCCCGCGATTCTCAGCATTCCCCACAGAAGGAACGTAATATCCTGCTGGCTGCCAAAACCGTTTTTTAATATATCATCAAGGTTCTTTGGATAAGGGTAATATGAATGGAAACCCAAACCCTTGTTCTCTATGTTTTCTGCAACAAAGTTGTATAGAACCTCAAGCTTGTTCGGAGGATTATCCGCTAACAGGTTATTCACCTTGGCGGTAGTTTCCTTGTTATAAGAAAAAGCCTCCATTACTCTTTCATAATAAGCTTTCCCAACATCCTGCCAGGAAGAGCTAAGCGCTATTATTATGCTTGGTGTAACCAGGAATGGCGGAGCCATACTCTGCTCCGCAATATATGGGTCGATATCTTTCATCTCCCATAGATAATGCGTATAACCATCCTTGTTGTTTTTTTCCGGTTTGGTCTCAAGATTGTATGAGTGGTAATCGATTTCTTCACCCTTGGGAACGATGACTTCAATTGCAGAATAAAGAACAGGTTCCGTCTGTTGAAAATTCCACGTAGTATAGAACGGATTAAAAGCATCGTGCTTAATGGTTTTCCTTGTCACTTGAAAGTCAATTATCGAGCCCAGAGTTACATCCTTCAAAGCAAATTTCTTTCTCCGCATTCTCTGGTATTCAGGAAGATAACTGAACACGGAAGCATCCTCTACCGCATTATCATTGATAGAAATTACTTGACCGCTTCGATTAACGCTCCTGGCGAAATCTATGGTGAGACTTTGATTATCCCCGTTGTAGGAGAAGATCTGGTTCGCTTCATCCTTTCCGCGTTCCATTACAACCTTGATTATCTGCCTGTTAATCCACTCTGAAGAACCGTCCTCAAACAGCTTGTAGGTCACTTTTTCATAAAGTATGAGATAACCAGCCTCAGCATAATCCTTTGCGATATCGATTGAGCTCGGAGATTCATCGATCATCCTTTTCAATAGGGGATCGTCAATTGCGTCCATATTCTCCCAATCATCTCCGGGTCTCTTTTTTCCGAGGTCAATACTCTTGACAGAATTTACAGAAAATGTTAAAAGTTCTCCCTTCCTGGATAAGAAGTAAATGCTGTCCTCTGTCACCTTCTGCAACTCACCGAAGAACTCCTCACCCTTTAAAGTATAAAGTATGTCCTTATGAGCTGTTTGTTGAGAATACGCTCCTGCCAACAATGCAGTTAAAAGAAATACAAATGCTAATTTTATCTTCATCAAAAATCCTCCGTTTATTTAAACATTTAAAATAACATAATAATTATTTAAATAATTTTGGCAACACTTATTTGCAATATACGATTTTTGAATCATTTCCATATCCCTTTTCCTCCCATTCTTGCGTCATATTGAAGTTCATAGAACAACTCTTTATAATCCTTCCGAAATGCATATCTGTCAAATACTTTGCTGTAACCGCGCTTGATCACTTCAGCATTCAGGAAAACCGAGTCAGGCAGAATGAATACAAATGCAAGCGTTCTGCCATATCTATCAATCTTGTCCCCTATAGGATCGAATTCGAGATAACATCCCTTGCCAGTAGCAATGGAATCGACAAAATCTTTTGCTTCAAGCGCAAAAGGCTCTGGAGGCCGTGGACTATCGTAATTCATCTCAGCAGTGTTTATGCCGATCAATCGCACATGTCTGCCATCATTCAATATTATCGTATCCCCGTCTATGGTATGCCTGATCCTTAAACCGCTCTCAAATAGTCTGCAGGACGTACTTAATGAAACGATTAGGATTATGCCCAGGATCCAGGTTTTTAATTTCATTGACCCTCCCTTAAGTAAATCATCTTCTTAGATGCCTCATGTTTATTGAACGTTAAATGGTAAAAATACAATCCGGAAGGGAGTTCTTGTCCACTTTCATCGGTTCCATCCCAGTTTATTTTATTCATTGAACGATCAACTTGATAGGTTTTGACCGTTTTACCAACGATGTTAACTATCTTCACCGTGCCTTTTTGGGTGTTGCTGCTGCCGGTCATGTTTAGCCTGAGTATAGATTTCTCATCGGTCTCCAGAGTATCATCAGAAAGCGAATCAAGATGGAAATAAATGGTTGTTGTATATGTGAACGGGTTGGGGAAGTTCTGTACCAGAATGTTTTGGGGGACCGTAACACCCCCCGCTTCACGAAACCGGGCGTTGAATTCGTTAATGAACGCCCTGGCGACATCGGCGTTATGTATTATCAACGTGTTCTCATCATTTGTACATTCACCGTTCGTTGACCAGTTCATCGAACCCGTTATGACGGTTGGATCACTGTCCGAATAATGTCCGTCAATTATCATGTACTTGTGGTGCAGAATGCCATCTTCAGGTTTATTGACGGAATCAAGGAGGACTTCCGGGTTTAGCGACCATGGATTATCGCCCAGACCCCTCATGTTTATTGAAGCGCTGCTTTCATTATTCCACATCGAACCGTCAAAAACGCCCTTTATTCGGAAATTCGATATCTGATCCCATTTGTTCTTCATAGCGCTCTCAAGAGTATCGCTGGTGAAAGCCATGATACAGAATAGTATCTCATGATCCGCAGATTTAACCGCGTCAACGATTGCCGCCGTAGCCCCGTCAGAAGGGGACATGTAAACCTCAACAAGCGATCCATTTATATAACATGAATGCGAAATATTGTCAACTTTTCTCGTGTGAAATTTTGAATTACTCGAGTTGGGGGTTTCACCTTGAGAGCCCCACATTTCATCGAATTCAAGAGTATATTGCCTTGCTAAATTGTGATCTTGTATAACAATAACGTTATTAGCATCATAAAAAGTATTGGTATATGAGGCATTCCAGGAGCCTGTCCATAAATAGTCATCATTAAAGGAGCTGGAATCTCGAGAGTCGCGAATAGCGAACTTGTTATGCATGAAGCCTGAGCCTCCACTGCCCGGAAACCAGTCGTCGATAACGGTTATTCCCCCTTCCTCTAGCCTCTCTACAGCGCTGTAATCACTGTTATCCGCCTCTATGATGACCCGCACGGAGACACCCCTATCATGCGCTGAAATGATGCTGTCACAAACGTTGTAAAGAGTTAGTGTGTAAAAGCAAATATCGAGAGTGTATTCTGCACCACTTATAAACTCACCGAACTTCTCATCAAGATGTGTATCGCCACAGTTATCATCTGAGTTAAAATTAAAATATACTTCAAACGAATGGGTGTAAATAGGAGCTGCTAAAACCAGTAAAGTTAAAAGGAGTCTGAATGTTTTTTGCATCTTATAAATTGGTTTTCAAAAAAATAAGTTTTAATCCATTAAAAATACGCACCACTGTTTAAAAATCAACAGATTAGTTAATTAAAACCTTAATTTGGATTAAAATTCTAGAGCAGTTTTAAGAATATTCTCCCATCAATCCTCCCATCCATTCATCCATTCAGTTTATCAATTTACAATAGTTTTTCAACACATTTTTTGCAACTAATTTGTAAATGAACCTTATATTTTTTGTTTGTTTTAACGATGTCATTCACCTCCGTACCCCAAATTAAAACATTCACACAAATGTGCCAAGCCACAAATGTATAAAAGTCTATTCCTTCAGCTATAGTTACTCAAGAGTATTAGTTATGAAACAAATCCATTCAAATTTTCAATTATAGGAATGAGTATTGCAGGATTCTCTATGTATTTATTATAACCACTGAGTATCAAGGTTACTTCCTTGTCGTTCGAAAATAACCTGGATGCACCATTCTCAAACAGGAATCTCACATATTCTTTCCTCTTAGAGGCTTGAAAATACGATAGCGCAAGCACCTGATCATTTGAATGAATTACATACTCTTCATCGAATGTATAATCTCCCGTTTTCACTTTTTTCTTTCTACTGAAAAGGGATGCACTGAGATTGAGTAAAGTTAAGCCTTTCTTCTGGATATTTATTCGAAAGGGCATTGCAAACAGCCATTTGATCTTAGTATGGGCAGGGGTATTCCGATTGCCCTGGTAAAAATGCAACCTGACTTCGCTAGAATAATTCAAAAGTCTGATATGGTTGCTTTCAAGAAGGGATCCGGCGATTTCGCCCCCTAAAACCTTAGCTACATTTTCCATTTTAAGCCTGGTTTTCTTCCCAAGGTAAAATAAAAGATAAGCCACGGCGATAATTGAAATTATAACAGCAAGTATCATCCAAACTGGGAAATTGCCAAGGATAAAGTTTCCCATTACGTAGTGTATAATATGTGTATTCATATTTGACTCCCAAACTTATTTATTTTATCTGCCAATATACTCTCGAATCTTTTATACATTTACATCCTTTTAATTTCCGGGGGAGTATGAGAAGAATGTTTATTTCGTAATTTTTCTAGATCATTATGTTTGTCTGCGTATTCCCTTTTTAAGCGCTTATTTATGGTTCTGGTCAGGCAATTATTGAATTGATCGATGATCAATAAGTCAGCTGGAAAGCCCCAGCGGGATCCAGGTTATCGTAAAACCCAAACTCAGTTTGTTTTGCTGGCTTAGAGACCAGAATACCCCGGGTGAAAAACTCCCGATTTTTATTATACCTGGATAAACGTTCATTCTAAGCTTATAATCCTGCTTTTTGGAGTAGATGAGGGATGCGAGCAGGGAATTTTCCCTGTCGTAGAATAGACCCGCAGTGAGAACGAGATCAGTGGTGAGTTCCCGAAAATCGCTGCGGTCGCTTTGATTTATAAGGCTGTTAGCTTCCAGTCCTGCGCCCAACGAAAAGATGTTACCATCTGTGCGCTTGAAAGACAAACCAATTTCGCCGTGCGTTCCGAAGTGATAGAAAAAAGCAGTTTTTTTGTTCTTGCCGAACCAGTACCTCATCATAAAATTCTGCCCGTTGTTCCTGATATTCATGTTGTAAGGGTTTAATGCTATCTGGTAGGACCAATCGGATAGATTTAACTTCTCACTGAAAAATCTCGAAACCTTATCATTACTGAACAGAATGATCCCGATTGGATTGAAGATATACATGTCGGCTATTGCATCGGTGTTGTAACCCACGTACTCACTGTTTTCAACTATCTCGTTAAGAACATGATAAACAGTTATAGTCACCCCTGCCCATATCTTGGGATACTTGAAATTATGGTGCTGATACCACTCTATCATCATTCGGTATGACATTCCACCGCCAAGAAGGTGAAGGGTGTAGTTTGGCCAGTAGTAAGCGTCTTTTCTATCAGTACTGATAGGGATTACCTGGGTCACGAAAAAGTGGGATACTCCCTCTTCCTGAACAGCTTTCACCGGGTTTTTCAGGTTCATCCATAAGTTGTTTGCGCCGTTTTTAAAATCGACTTCTAAGAGGTCGTTGTCGCGGTTAGCCATCTGGAGTATCCCGAAACCGCCATGAAGTATCAAGCGTACAGGATGAATAAGGGCGTCACTGCCGTACCCCAGATCACGATAGAAATAGTGTTCGTTAACCCCAAGAGTATCAGTTGCATGTGAATCTCCTAAGAGAATGCAAAATAAGGCTAACACGAAAACACTGATTTTTTTTATATCTGCTATTTTCATTTTTCCATAGTCCAGGCAGATGCCTCGGTTTTATCGAGTAGGATATATTACACAGATAGAACGAAATATCAAGGAAATTTATTATGAATTATGTACTAATAGTATTAGAATTAATATTTTTTGCGTTATTTACTTGACTTTAACAAGATATTCGGTATATAAATACTTTGTGTTATTCTTTGAAATTTAAGTAGTTAGCTTTTTGCAGAATCACTTTGAGAGTTTTGCAGGGGGTTATCTAAACAAAAAATATACAAGGAGTTGTTAAATGAGTTTAGAATCTTTAAACAAATCTGGAAGAGTTGTATTAGTACTGTTGATCCTGCTATCCTTGATTCTTGTTGTGTGTGGTAAGGGCAAAGAAGAGAAGGGATCTGCGCAGAATGAACAGACTCAGGGTGAGAGTCAAGCGGAGCAAGGTCAGCCTCAATCCCCTCAAGGAATGGTCTCACCGCAAGCTTCTAATATAGAAGTAGGTGACGAAGAACTAGGTAAATTCAGTGTGCTTTTTGCGAAGACTCAGCAGGTTCAAGCCGATTTCAAGGATGATATGGAAAATGCTATAAAAGGAACCGGAATGACCTTAGAACGCTATATGGAGATTATGCAATCGATGCAGGGACAAGGTACACCTGTTGAACTTACAAACGAGGAGCAGAAGCAGCTCCAGGATGCTCAACAAGCGCTTGGGCAGGTCCAGGCTGAAGCACAGCAGCAAATGATCTCTATCGTCTCGGAGGGTGGAATGGACCCGCAGCGTTTTCAAGCTATTCTAATGGCTCTTCGTACCGACCAGGCTTTGCAGATGCGACTGCAGAAAGCATTAGGACAATAGACTTACATTTAAGGTTGAGCAATTAATCTGGTTCCCGCTTGCTAATTAAGAATAAATTCAGTAATTAAACATGGACATCTTTTTTGGGGGGGAGTAGAAGAGTTATATATTGAGGTTCACGACAATTTTGGATACTGTTTTCACCACGATATTATTACAAGACCGTTACCGGTTCTAACTCCAGATGAAGATGAGATGAGGGTTCCGGTGTAATAAGAGCCGCCTCCGCCCCCGGATGCTTGGCCCCATCCGCTCTCCATGTCGCTTCCACCTGCGCCGTTATAACCCCCACCAGCGCCACCAACCCATTGTTCGTACATACTGGCTTTTCCTTTGGCGGCTCCTCCGGGTGTACCGCTACCGTTTCCACCCGCGCTGTACCATCCGCCTCCGCCTCCGGTGCCCCATGAACCTGCTCCTGCTCCACCACCATTGCCTCCTGAACCGGGAGTACCCCAACCGTAAGAGTAACTGCTCCTTTCACCGACAGTTGGAGAGGTGGTCGCGCTGCCTTCGCCACCCGTCCATGGAGCGTCACCACAGCCCCCTCCGCCTCCGGCAGAAACTACGCAAGGGGTTATACCCCGCGCTATGTAAGAAGCTTCGCCACCTTCCCCCGAGCCGTATGTACCGCAGCAGCTGCCCATTGCCCCCGCATAAATATCAAGAACTTCTCCAGGAGTGACTGGAATTATTACCTTTAAATACGCACCTTGTCCACCGTAAGTGGCATGCCCACCCTGCGAACCCCACACATCTGCAGTGATAGAAGATGCGAGTGGTGGTACAGTAAATGTCTCCTCAATACCAGTGTAGTAAAAGGTATCCACCCCTGTTGTTGCGATAGCTACGCGAAGTGTTGCGCTCGTGGATGTATCTGGGGGGAGACATGTTCCGGAAATAATGCACCTGTATAGGTTGCCATCCATCCCTGAAGTAATCCCGGTAACGATTAAGTTCGGAGAGATTTCCCCGGGCATGTTGGAAAATCCTGAACCGGTGTTCACCTGCCATTGATAAGTCAAACCGTCACCTGTTCCGGAAACAGTGAAACTCGCAGTGCCTCCAGGGAAAACGGTATCACTTTCAGGATTGAACGTAACTAAAGGCGCTTCAAGAACAGCAACAAATATACTGCCCGTATCAAAGCAGTCAAAAGAATCGGTCACTGTAAGAATGTAAGTTCCTTCATTTAGAATAGTGACGCTGCTTATAGTGGGATTTTGTATTGTTGAGCTAAAGCTGTTGGGACCAGTCCACTGAAATGTATATGGCGGGAAGCCCCCTGATGCATTGCCCTGAAGGTTCAGATCCTGGTTTTCACAAACAGGGCTGTTGGAAAATGGCGTTGAATTGGGGGATGGATGTATCGTTACTATCATGGGTCCGCCAATACCGGCGCATCCGTTATCATCAGTAACTTCGACTGAAAGGGAATAGAAGCCTGGATTGGCAGCCGCTACATTGAAACTTGGGTTCGAAGCAGCAGTGGAGGAGAGGTAAATCGCTCCGCTTCCTGTCCAGATGTAGGTGTATGGTGGAACCCCTCCGGCGGCAGTTGGGGAGCCGCCAACCACTTGGTTAGGAGCATTTTCACAAATATCGATATTCGTACCAGCGTCTGCAGTTGGAGACGGAAAATAAGTTATGGTGATCTCGTCGGTGCCGGAACAGCCATAAGCATCAGTAACTGTAACCGTATAATTACCAGCAGAATCGACCATGTTTATCCTGGTGGATGAGCCGTCCGGGGACCAGCAATACTGGCTGTAGCAGCCCCCCGCGTTTAGAATAACTGTGCTCCCTTCACACCATCCTGTAACTGGATCAGCTAAGATAATTGGGGTTGGATTACCATGAACCTTAACTGTAACTTGTACTGAGGACTCATTGCTGGAATCGTCGGTAAGTGTATATAACAATTGGTAGCTGCCTGGAGTCGATGTCAGGAACTCAGGATTTGATATATTCACAGCAGATAGGGGGGATGTGTCACCTGACCAGGAATGGGTATAGGGTAGGACACCGCCATAATAGTGGATGTCGAGAGAAAGAGTTTCATCGGCGCATACATCGATATTATGAGCAAGAGACGCGGTTGGTCGGTTTCCCATCGTGAAGGGGCTATTGAATGCGTAGTCCGCGGTATCGGAATAGAACGACCTGTATGAGTAGGCGACCGGATTAAAGCTGCATCTTGGAGCCATGGTTTCTCCTTCCAGAGTGAGTTCCATGTAATACTGGTTTCTGAAATCCAATTTGATAGGGTGGATTTTTCCGAGTACGACATCGAAAAGACCATTGGAAACGCTGACTGTAAGCGTTTCCGCCCAGATGGGGGAGCTCCCGATCAAAGTATCGAAAACTGAGAATTGTATGCCAATGTTACCATTAAGAGCGATTCCATCAGGGTCGGTTAATTTCCCCTGGTAGTTCATGGTCCGGGGAACCTGGGAATATACGTGTGTGAATATGAAGACGATCAAGAGGAAACAAAAGCATATTTTTAAATTTTTCATCTTCGATCAGGGCAAATAATTAAAGTTGCAGAATGCTATTAATCTCTTTATATATCATCTCCGGCTGGATGAGATTCATGCAGTTGTGGTGTTTTTTAGGGCATTTCTGCGGTCCATGGGGGTTACAAGGGCGGCAATCGAGAGCAACTTGAACGACCCTGTTATCCCTGCCATAAGGTCTGAAACCGAATTCAGGGATGGTGGGTCCATAGATCGTTACTACTGGTGTTCTAACAGCGGAGCCGATGTGCCCTGGTGTACTATCGTTTGAAACTAAAAGACGAAGGCGTTTGATCAATTCCGCGGAGGTCCGAATGGAACCGATCCCTGCAGCATTATAAACCCTGATGTAAAATTTGTGCCTGATGCTCTCGCACATTTCATATTCATCCTTTGAACCAATAAGTATAATTTTATAATCAGTGTCATGCAGGATTATCTCAATTAGTTTTACGATCTTGCTTTCAGGATAACGCTTTGTTGCCCAGTGTGATCCCAGGGAAATACCGATAAGCCTGTCTCTTTCCTCGTTGATATTATATTTTATGAAAAAGTCATCTACTGCCTTACTGTCATCAGAGTCGGTGAAGATCTCTGGTGCAATCGGACAGATCCTTTCCTGAAAAGCTCCTAAAAGATCTAGAATCCTTTCAATTATTATCTTCTTTTTGTCTTGTTTTACTTTCCTTGTATAGAACATTGTTCCTTGAGTGCCTTTGAAACCAATTCTATACTTGATTTTTGCCAGGTAGCATATTAAACCGGATTTAAATGAATTATGAGGAAGCAAGCAATATTTGAAGTCCATTTGCTTTAACTTCTTGCTAATCTTAAAGATAGCTCGGATACCTTTGTCGGCGTTTCTCTTGTCAAATACAATAATATTGTCGAGGTAGGGATTATTCTTGAATATTTCCTCGCCTATAGGCGTAGTAAGCAGTGAGACCTCAGATTGGGGGAAGATTTCCTTGGTGCAGTGAATCAGCGGGGAGGTCAAGATAAGGTCCCCAGCAAAAGCAGTTTGTACTATTAATATTCTTACCATTTTTTTGGATTAATTATGGTTGGGCCTCCATTCTCTAGGGGAGGCTCGTAATTTGAATGATAATGTGTTTCCTCTAATTCTCTTTTTAACTTGTACTTTTTGATGAGTTTAACAACTAAAGCTAATAGGAACAATGCAAGCATAATGAAATAAATGAAGCGTGGATCGTTAATAAGAAAAGCCCAATGATATTTGTTTTTTATGTCATTTTGCCACAGTTCGCTGAACTTTTTAATCGTGTATCCAGTAGCAGCATAAAAGCCTCTTTCAAAATCACTATTGAGGTGGATGGTTTCCAGAAACTTGTTAAAACCGGTCTTGCCAGCCTTCTGATATATGTAGAGTACGGTTGAAAAGCTTTCCGTATATGCTAATTTTGCTTTTGCCTGGTCGAACTGATTTACTGTTTCAAGGTGATCAAGTGGTATGATATTGTTCCCCCAAACAGCAAGGGTCATGGTTGTCATCTGCTGCAGAGACCAGCTGGTGGAAACCATTTGCGCAAACCCTTCATCGAACCAGCGCGGAATATCCGCACCGTTCAACTTTTGGTGTAACAGCAAATGCCCCATCTCATGAGTCAATACTTCATCGAACTCATGTGGATAATTATAAAGATCTGGTGATTTCATGACGATAGCGTTCTCATCCGGTAGAGCTACTCCAACACCCCAATCGGGGAAACCATCACCCATGTAATCATAAAATTCTTTATCACTCTCGACTACTTTTATGGTGATTTTCCCAAGTTGTTGAAAATCATCAAAATAGTCCTGGACCTTGTAATAAGCAATTTGCGCGGCTTTATCAATGCTCTTATTAAGAGTGGAATTCGTGCAAATGACCTCTAATTCAACATTATCGGTTGAATGAACTGTATTGATGGATCCCCAGGCACAAATTATAAAAAAAATTGAACATACTTTTATCAGCTGCATCTAATCATAAGAGATATGCGACGAGAATCGCTGTCTCCAAGCAAAATATTAAAGGTTAATACTACCAGATAACTTGAATAACCAATGAAGATTTACTATTCTTCTTTTTTTTCTTCAACTGGTTTTGTATCTTCTGCTTTTTCTTCTTCCTCCTCAAAAATATCTTCTGAGGCAATCCTTTTGGCTGCCATACTATCTTTAATACTGACTATTCCAGCAGCGATAGCTATAATCCCGCCGAAAACCAGGAATACAGGTATGCTTCCAAGCAGTACTACAACGAATTCCTGCCACCATGCTGCAACAAGTAACACAACTCCAAGTACCAGAGCGATTATTCCACCTATAACTGCCAACATTTTATGTACCTCCTTATTCAACTATTTTTAAATTTCTTATTATATTTATATCATTGCTGCAGAAAACGCAAACATTTTTTGTATTTTTTTTTATTTTTATATTTAGTCAGTCATCAAAATATGTTCTTGACTTAACGGAGGATAATTCCGCGCTCCGCTGCTTATACTTTATAAATGCACTTTGCGTTCTGTTTCCTGTACTTTTTTTCAGCTCTTACTTCGTTATCGGGCAGTTCCTGCAATCACCTGCAGTACAATGTTTTTTATAAAGATATATCAAACCCTGCTGCTTGGACACAGAATCGATATACTTACTTGCCTCTGGAACGGATGTGAATATCCGCCTCTTCAATAAGCGGGTGATATTGTTTTCTGGAAGGGGATGATACTTCTTGTAAAACAAAAGTATGTTGTTCGCATCGCTTTCGTTGTTCTCGGAATCAAAGAACAGGAACAGGATAGGTAATACAGTATTCACAATGATAGTCCTTGTTCTGTTTTCTCCGATCAGGGTAGCGTGGCTTTTTTGTTCTTTGCCCCAGAAGTTGAAATGCGAGGTCCAATAATCTTCAAAAGCAAGTTCGGTGAATAATTCCTTAAGCTTGTCGCTTTTTGGGATTGTTTCAAAAAAGGCGTTAATGAGTGAATTAAGGATTCCCTTGTTTATCGTTTTACCAAGAAAGTGGCACACCCCTGCTATTCTTTTTGTTGGCTGGTTAATGGGTCTGACCCTGAAAAAATGCCAATCCTCACTTTTCATCGGAGTTTCGCTGAAGTTCGCGCTGAATTTTTTCCAGGTTTTCTCCAATCCAGTGATATAAAGGTCTTGTCTATCACCAAGAGGAAAATCTATCTGTCCAGATTGAGACGGTAATAAACCGGCTGCTCCGAACATTATGCCTTGAAGACCAAGAATTCTCTTCTTGAGAGAGAGATTGACTACAGCTTTCCTGAGTATTTCGACCGGCAGAATATCCGCAAGTTTCGAGAATGCAGAAGTGTTTTTCGTATAACCCAACGCTTCTAATATGCCCTTGTATAGAGTCTGTTCAAACGATTGTTTCTTGGTCAGCTTCCTGAATCGCTCCACCTTTTCCAGAAACCTTATCTCTCCGCATTCTTCAAGTATTTGAAGCAACTCGAGTTTTTTGGGAATTATGGGACAGTTCTTCGTCTGAACCTCCATTTTCTCCAATTTATACTCCGTGAAAAGTTTGTTGATCGAAGAATCCAGAAGATTGTTAACCTCCAGGATCTCTACTTTTAATCTATCTTCCCTTTCAATGAACGTACTGTTATCTCCCCACATTACTACATGCAGGATGACGTTATTATAATTTTCGTCTTCATCGTGTTTGTGGCTGTACCACGCTCGAGTATGAAGGTGAACCTCCACATCGCCCTCAAATTCCTGGTTACCTATCTCTATCTTCGCGTTTTTAAAATCCGGTCCTTCGTAGGTGTTCCACATACCAGGGAAATTTACCTTGACCTTCTTCCCTGATTGGGTGTAAAGTGACCGTTTCTTGAGATGGCATCCATCCCAAATATGACAAATGAAACGCTCTGCTAAACTCTTCTTAACCACCTTGAGCTTCCCTTTGATAATTTTTACTGGTTAATAAAAATATAGAAAATGAAACGTACATTGTCAACCCATTTCTCACAAGTATTCTTTTTTTCTTTATATGAGTTAAGACAATTTACGAACAAGGATGTTTTCGAAGAAAACTCCAAAAATCAATTGCTTCAGTTGATTAAGGATTGCCGAATAGCGAAGTATAATTATAAGATAGCCTTCAAAAATCTTCAATTTTAATCTCCATAACTTTTTAAATCCTCTTAGCTTTAGTGACGTGGATAGTGAAGGTGATCGTTAATCGATATTCATTATTCGATGGTTGCTACCCCGGCATTTCCTTTATCAAATTTACTCCAATAATGCTTCTTTGTATCTGGTTGGTGCCCTCATAAATCTGAGTGATCTTCGCGTCACGGAGCATCTTTTCGAAGGGGTAGTTGCCAGTGTAACCCTTCTCGCGGAATATCTGGCAGATCTTCGAAGTGGCTCTCATTGCAACATCAGAGGCGTAAACTTTGGTCATCGCGGAGATCTTGGATATGTTTTTTCCACCACAATCGATGTTCTTTGCGACTGTGTAGATGAGGCATCTTGCCGCTTCGATCTCGGTGGCTATATCCGCAAGTATCCATTGTATTCCCTGGGATGATGAGATTGGTTTCCCCCCGTAGTATTGGTCTTTGAGGTGAATCATCGCTTCGTCGAGAGCACCCTGCGCGATACCCAGCGCTTGTGATGCAACTCCCGGTCTCGATGTATCGAAGGTTCTCATTGCTATGATAAAACCGAGCCCTTCCTTCCTGAGAAGGTTCTCTGCCGGTACCCTGCAATTATCGAAGACGAGTTCCATAGTTGTGGATCCGCGAATACCCAGCTTGTTTTCCTTTTTCCCGAAGCTGAAGCCTTCATAGGATTTTTCGACTATGAATGCAGAAATCCCCCTGGCGCCCCTGTCGGGATTGGTCGATGCGATAACGCTGTAGATGTCGGCTTCCCGTCCGTTCGTTATCCACTGCTTGGTGCCATTGATTATGTAGTGGTCGCCCTCACGGGTGGCTTTTGTTTGGACAGCGCCGGCATCACTCCCGGCATTGGGCTCTGTGAGCGCAAAAGCTGCAAGCGTTTTACCGGCAGCGATTGAGGGGAGATACCTGGCTTTCTGTGCGTCAGACCCGAAAAGCAAGATTGGAAATGTTCCCAGGAATGTGCCGGCATAAGCCAGGGAGATGCCACCACAAATCCTCGATAACTCCTCAGTCGCGATAACCATTTCAAGAACCCCGCCCCCTGTACCGCTATATTCCTTTGGGATCACCAGCTTAAAAAGCCCGGCTTCAGCAAGTATTTTGACTATATCTCTGGGAAAATCCTCGGTTTCATCATAATGCTGCCTGACAGGTTTAATCTGTTCCTCAGCAATTTGCCTGGTTAACTCTCGTATCCTTATCTGCTCTTCGGTAAGAAAATAATCCATGGTTACTCCTGCCTTGGGAATTATATACTAATAAATGGCTTAATCCTTGTTGTCGTCTTCGATCTCCATGCCGGGCAGGCTTACCGAGATCCTTTCGATAGAAGTGCTTTTGCCTGAATTTTCATCGATAGCAACAACGACACCGGACAATCGAATATCCGTTTTAGCGGGTGCGAACTTAACTTTTGTCTGAGTGATCATCCTTTCAATTGCCAGGTGCTTCCTGATGCCTATAACGGAATCATGGGGCCCGGTCATCCCGGCATCGGTAATGTAAGCTGTTCCGCCCGGCAAGATGCATTCGTCTGCTGTTTGAATGTGAGTATGAGTGCCAATTACAGCGCTGACTTTCCCATCGAAGTAATGCCCGAGAGCGAGCTTCTCCGCAGTGGTCTCAGCGTGAAGGTCTATGATTATATTATGTGTTTCTTCTCTCATCTTCTGCACTTCAACTTCGCCAACCCTGAAAGGGCAATCGATGTTTGCCATGAACACCCTGCCCTGAAGGTTTATCACACCAAGCTGGCAGCCTTCCATAACGAGATATACACCGTGTCCTTTACCCGGCAGTACGGGTGGATAATTAACAGGTCTCAATAGCCTCGACTCAGTGTCCAGGTACTCATCTATCTGGTCTCTTCTGTCCCAGATGTGGTTTCCTGAAGTAATGACGTCAACGCCGTACCTGAAGAACTTAGTGGCGATTTTCGGAGTGATGCCGTACCCGCCGGCGGCATTTTCGCCGTTTGCGATCGTGAAATGTATGTTATATTGATCTTTTAGTCCGGGTAAAAGCTCAAGTACAGCTCTCCTGCCAGCTTTGCCGAAGATATCAGCAATAAATAATATATTCATGAAATTATCGCAATCTTAAACAGTGTTAAACCGTTCCTAATATCGAATTGATCTTATCAAAACTACTTATCAATATTATGAACAGCGGTTGATCTTATTTTAACTCGCAGTATTTTCTTTCTGTTATCTGTCCTCTATCAGAGTTATTGAATCCAATTCCGGTCATCGCTGGGTTATTTTGCGAAATCAACAGCCCGTGTTTCTCTTATCACAGTGATCTTGACCTGACCGGGATATTCCATCTCATTCTGGACTTTTTGAGCGATCTCAGTTGAAAGAATAGCAGCCTGGTCGTCTCTGATCTTATTGGGTTCTACGATGACTCTCACTTCGCGACCCGCTTGAATAGCGTAAGTCTTTGAGACACCCGGGAAGGAATCGGCGAGTTCCTCAAGCCGTTCCAATCGCTTGACATAGTTCTCAATAGTCTCTCTCCGCGCTCCCGGTCTCGCGCCGGAAATCGCGTCAGCCGCCTGAACAAGAACTGATATCGGAGAAGTAGGGGGAGTATCCTCATGATGGGAGAGAATAGCGTTCAGGACCACATCGCCTTCATGGTATTTTTTTGCGAGTTCCCAACCAAGCTGTGTATGGGTGCCCTCTACTGCCTTATCGATCGCCTTGCCGATGTCATGAAGCAAACCTGAACGCTTTGCAAGGTTGATATCCATATCGAGCTCGCCTGCCATCAACCCGGCAATGAAAGCGACTTCCTTGCTGTGCTGAAGCACGTTCTGACCATAACTCGTCCTGAAAGTCAGTTTACCGAGGTGCCTGACCAATTCAGGGTGAAGGTTCAGGAGACCCACTTCAAAACAAGCCTGCTCACCGTTCTCCTGAATGATCACCTCCATCTCCTGTTTGGCTTTTTCAACCGTTTCCTCGATCCTCGCTGGATGAATTCGACCGTCTGAAATAAGTTTCTCAAGCGCGATCTTAGCAATTTCCCTCCTGATAGGGTCATATCCGGAAAGGATAACCGCTTCGGGAGTATCATCAACAATCACATCAATACCGGTGGCTATTTCAAAGGCTCGAATGTTCCGTCCTTCCCTTCCGATTATCCTACCCTTTAATTCGTCAGAAGGCAGGGATACAACCGAAACAGTGGATTCAACGACAGTGTCAGCAGCGCATCTCTGTATTGCACCGATTATGATCTCTCTCGCTTCTTTTTCAGCTTCCCTCTCCGCTTTTTCTTTTATCCTCTTTACAATCTGAATTGCCTCAGTACGCGCCTGGCTCTCAAGGTTCTTCATGAGTATCTGCTTGGCTTCATCAGCACTCATACCAGCAATACGCTCCAGAAGCCTGTTCTGCTTGCTTATAAGCTGATTGAGTTCGTTTTCCTTACGCGCGATCGCTTTTTCCTTTGCAGAAAAATTCCTCTCCTTGTTGTTCAGGTTCTGCTCCCTGCGGCTTAAGAGATTCGATTTCCTCTCGATGCTCTCCTCCTGCGATTCTATCTTTTTCTCCATGTTCCTGAGTTCGTTCCGCCTGTTTTGAGTCTTTCTCTCAAACTCCGCTTTAGCGTTAAGCCATTCAGATTTTGCCTGAAGTTTGGCTTCCTTCTGCATTATCTCAATTTCTTTATTAGCTTCGTCTATTATCTGTTTAGCTTTATGTTCAGCATTTTTGATTTTGTTCTTACCTATGTTCCGGGCAAAAAACCAGCCAATAAAAAACGCACCAACCGCAGCAATTATTATTAATAATATCGAAAGTACCACATTCATTTTAACCTCCTGTCAATAATTTATATAAAACAAAATCCCACTCATAATTGGTCTCCATTCTCAAGACTAAACCAATTACAATGGGATTTATTGCCGAGTAAATATGTGTGTATACGCTTATTCTTCTAAAACATCCATAAGTCTCTCTGATAAAGCGTCTATTTCATGCTCAAATTCTATTGGTACTGTACTCTGTGTATTATCTATTTTCAAAAGTTCATCTGCTATATTCAATGCAGCTAAAACTGCTATAGCAACGGGAGATGGAAAAGGTCTATTACTGTCAGCTATCTCCTTCATTTTCGAATCGACATAGCTTGCGACCTTTTGGACATATTCTTCATCCTCATCCGAACGGATAGGATACTCCCTCCCATGTATTATTACTTTAATGACTTTTTTATCTTCTTCTTCCATTATAACTCTTTAGTCTGAATATAATATTGTACCCTTAAGATTCAAGGGTCTCAGATAATTTATCCAGAAGATCTTCTACTTTGTCCTTTATCAACTCTTCTTTCTCACTATCAATTGAAGTGTTTTCTAAACTTTCTTTTAATTTAATATTTTCTGATCTATGTTGTTCTAACTCATCGGATAATTCTTGTATCTTATCCTCCATATTACTATTGGCTTTTAATAATCTTTTATTCTCTTCTTTCAAACGTGAAATTAAATCAATAGCTTGACTGACTCGTTCCGTTAATGCCTGAAATTTGTCCATATC
>JAFGQG010000158.1 GCA_016935765.1 bacterium | reverse complement strand
ATTAGTTTCGCGGAATTTTTATAGTTTTATCGGTCTCATTGTTACTATATAATAACAATAAGAGCATTGAGTAAACTTAACCCCAAAATTATCAATTGCTATAACTATTTGATTTACAGTATCATAGACAGTGTTTTATTATTTTGGCACGAAAATTGATTTATATTTAAGCGAAAGGAGAAAGATGATGGACAAATAACAAAGCAAAAAAATAAAAAGGAAAATTCAAAGAAGTAATTTAAGGAGGTTAAAATGAGCTTCAAGTTAAAATACGCAATTATCAAATGGATCGTGTTAACCTCTACAATATTGCTTTCTTATACGTTTTTGAAGTGCTTATTCGGATTGTTTTAGTCAGCACATACTGCAGGTTTTTATGAAAACAGGAGGATGCATACGCGGAAATTTTTAATCATATTATATGATATTTTGTTTTTTCCCAAAATTACTATTGACAAAGAATGGTTTCTATATAATATTGTAATTATTATATTTGGAAGAAAAGTTAGCAGGTTATAAGGATAAATCCGTTTAGAAAAAATATTTTTAAGAAAATCCAGAGAAAAAGGAGACAACGTGAAAAGGATGTGCTTTGTCTTTGTCGTTTTACTCCTTGCTTCAAACCTATTTGCCTGGGATTATGATTCTGGTGTTATAGATGTCAGGTCTGACCCCAGGGTATCGGGCGGTGAAACAAGGTTTTTACCAAATTATATGTCAGTTTGTATAGACCAACCTCCACTTGTAGTTGACTTAAATCTTCCTTGTGGCAGTTATTGTGTTAATGCCTACATAAGGTACTATCCATGTGATCAATTACACGAAATAATGGATGTAGCTGTCGGCAACCACGTAGAGACGGTCCCGGACCAGGGCTGTATAAATTTCCGCTGGTTCAATAACATTGGAGAATGCGGTGAAAATTGCGGTGGCGATCCAGCTCCACTGAATTTTCACAACACAGTCGACGATGCCGACCTTGTATTCACTGGAGCAGGTTGGAGTACCGAGGGTGTCAATCTAATTTACGTGAGGATCTACGGGAATTATTGCGCTGCTCAACCCCCTGTGGTTACTGATCTTACGCCAGCAGATGGTGAATTTGCAGACGATCTTACCCTGGACGCCACTTCCTACGACCCTGATGGAGAAGTGCTTTCCGAGGAATATCAGTACTCACTCGATGGTGTTACATGGATCAATATTGGGACTACTCCCGCTGTTGAGAGTCCTTATACCTGGGCTTCCGGTTTGAATGAATGTGATGTATTTTTAAGAGCCCGGGCTTACGATGGCGAATTTTATTCTGAGTGGTTCGAAGTCGTACCAATACTGATTGACAATACACCTCCCACAACAGTTGACAATGCTCCTGAAGGATGGAAAACCGATGATTTCAACGTGCTGCTTCAACCCGATGACGGTGAGTGCGGATCAGGATTCGACGGAAGCGGTGCAACATACTATTCGATTGACGGTTCCGCGTACACTGAAGGTACAGGAGTTACGTTTGCAGAATCTGGCGTTTATACAGTTTCATATTACTCTGTGGATGATGTAGGTAATGAAGAAGACGCTCACGAGTTTACAGTATATCTCGATAAGGAATGCGTTGAATTCACCGATTGGAGCGCTCCGGATATTAATTCAAGCTGGGGTGCTGAAGAATGTGTAACATATACGGGCAGAGATGATATAGAATATGTGGTTGAAATTGGCACTGATCCAACCTGTGGAGTGACAGGGATCAAATTTGAAGACCCAACTCTCACTCTTGGTGATGACGGCGCTTATGAAGCTGATATTTTTCAGTTCTTTATCCCCGTTGGAACGTTACCTTCAGAGATCGAAATCGCTACTAAAGCAGGACCTGCTTGCGGATATGTAACATTCACAACGGCTGATTGTGGAGTCCTTGCCGGAACTGGTGAAGTATGCGAGGCAGAACCGGATGAGTTGGGTTTTACAACACAGTTCCTTGCTGCGACTGATATGGGTGACGGCACTATGAGACTTACCTTCAGGGTTGTCAGCGATTATAGCGAAGAGACTCACGCACTTTCCCATGTTACATTTGGATTGCCTGAAGTGGAAACGATGTACGAATATTTTACAATACCTGACTTCACCGTTTGCTCCGGTGGCGGATCCGCCTGTGCTGACGTATCCCTGTTCATTGGAGATGCTTTATCAGGTGTTGATGCCGCGTCGATAAACCTGTATTATGGCTTTGCTGGCAATGCGGACATCACTGACCCCGAACTTATCGAATGGACACTCTTTTCATCAGAAACATCGGGGAATGTATGCGCTCCTTTTGCAGACCACGCTGACGAATACTTGTATATTATGGCTGAAGGCGGCGACATTGCCGGTAACGAATGCTTCGACTTGTATGTTGAGTACATTGATGTTTTTGAAGAACCCATCGGTGGAGGTTGCGGTGAACACGTTTTCCTCGATTGGGGCATTGACGGTATCTTGAGAGATGTCTATAACAATGTTAATTTCAAAATCTACGGAGCTGAAAATATTGATGGTCCTTATGAAGCGCTTACACCTTATCCTATTTCAACAAGCCAATTTAGCGAAGATATCTTTCCAAATTCCACTAAATATTATTATGTTACTATGATTAACGAATTTCTCGAAGAGATGCATCTTTGTGAGCCTATTGAAATAACAACATTCGAAGCTACTGTCAACGCTCTTTCCTACGAATTACTGCCCGGCAGCAGGGTGAGATTATCCTGGGTGGATATACCCGAAGTATCAACGTACAGGATATACTACGGTGAAGGTGAAGTGGATTGGCGCAACACGATCGCAACTGTCTCGGATAATACAACATGGACTACTCCTGCTGGATTCCTTGAAGCCGGTACAATCTACAATTTCGGATTGAGAGTGGTTACCGACTGTGGTTGTACAGATGAAAATTATTCTACAGTTGTTCACCTGGCGCCTTATGAAGCACCTGCTTCCGAACCGTTGGTTGCTGTTTCAGCGCCCGGCGTTGGAAAAAGAGTTACAGGTGACCTGGTTACACTCGTGGGCACTCCGCTGAACGAGTCACTCTCTCTAAGCTGCGTACTTTTTCAGTATAAATTCAATACTGAGGAGTATTGGCACGACCTACCCGGCAATATAGCCGAAGTTCCCGGTTTCTCCGGTCATAACAATCCGGATAGGCGACCTCCATATTTTGTGCACTGGAATACTTCCTCTTTGATGAACGGAACCTACTACGTCCGCGCGGTCGGAATGGATGAACATGGTGTGATGGATGAGAATCCAGCATACATTGCTTTGATAATAGACCATGATCACTCCGGCTATTCAGAATGGAACACCACCGGAAGGACACATCATCACACTAAAGCGCTCGTTCCAGCTGATAGGATAATGCCCATCAACATAGGATTCAATGACCAGGATGCCTTAATCACTGCGAACATTGCTATTTATGGCGATTTTAGCCCATCTTACGTTTCTCTCTCCCAGGCTGATTTGCACATGTATCCAACAACACCGCTACCAAATACAAGTATCATTTTCGATATCTCCCCGGTTAGTGAAATAGACATGGATTATTTGACCATTGATCTTGCCATTAACTACAATGTATATACATGCGATATTCCAGGAAGAGAGACAGGATTGGTATTATATCGCTGCGTACCGGGTGGAGATTGGGAGTTAGTTCCTTCAGAGATTGACATAGAGCATAATCGAATAACCGCGACTCTTGACGCCTTCGGCGTTTATGCAGTTCTGTACGATGCGTCGGTCGGAATAGACCAGGATGCTAACCTGCCGGAAATGTTAACTCTGTTCGGTAGTCACCCTAATCCATTCAATGCTGCTACAACTATAAGCTACTATCTGCCTACACCAATGAAGAGCACAATAACGATTTACAACATTTTCGGAGAGCGCATAACAGAAATCGAACCGGGTGTGAGAGAAGGTATGGTAACTGTTCTCTGGAATGGTGATACACCTGAAGGAACTCAAGTAGGTAGCGGCATTTACCTCTACAGGTTTCAAGCTGGTGGTAAAACCTTCACCAGGAAAATGATGCTGCTTAAATAATTGAACTAACTGTATTCAGCAAAATATAATGGGGGAGCAAAAGCTCCCCCATTTTTTTATAAGCTTAATTTATTTATGATCCGTGAAGTACATGTTTAGAATATTTCTGATTTTAATTATAATTATTCCTCTTTATTTGGCTAGTTCACTTAGCGCTGAATCGCTTGAGTTCATAGATAACAAATACTGGAGTTTCACCACAGACGCCGCCTTTTCTTCAGATACAAGCATTTTTGTTACATTTAAAACAGGTATAACCGAGATGGTCCTCGGTATCAACGAACAGCTTTTTATAGACAAAGAACTATTTTTAGAAGGCAACGTCCTCGCTTTGGAAAAAATAGGTGACGTTCTTTATGTTCTCACCAGGTATGAAGGTTTATTCATCATTAAGAATGGGAAGGAAGGTTTCGATACAGTTGGGAAAATAGAAGTTCCCCGTGAAAGTTACATAATGAGCGCTTGTGAATCCAACATTGTAGTCGGTAACAAAAATAAATTGTACCTATTTCGGATCAATAGTGCTTCTGAACTCGCTTTGATTGATTCACTGCATTTTATACAGGCTATCACCTATGCTGAGTTCAACTCCAGGAAACTCTTTATCACTCTCGCAGATACGATAATGAAACAGTTTAATTTAACGGAAGGTGAAGTTTTAGAATCAGGCATAGAATATAAGGTACCACTCAACCCTGAATTTTTTGCTATACAAAATAATAACTTGTTTATTTCGAACATAATCGATGGATTAAATTATTTTGAACTTACACAAAACGCTTCAGAGTTCAAGTGCAAGGTATCGACGCCTGAGAAATTCTTCAGTTCACTTGCCATTGCCAGTGATTTCATTGCTTTATCACTGCTTGACCAGGGGGTGGAGGTTTATGAAACAGACAAAATATGCGGGGGGGAACCGTTGTTTTATTATGAAAATATGAAAAACTCGCAAAAAGTCATTTTTGATGCCTCCAAGCTGGGATTAGTGAATAACGAAATGGGTTTCGAGTTTCTCCGCTTTGACGTAAGAAAAGGTTTGTTACAAGCTGGCGAATTCATACCTGAAACGAGTATTCTTGACGCTGAGGTGATTGATAATTACGTTGTTGTGGCGGCAGGGCGTTATGGTATGCCGATTCTTGAAACCACTTCAAAGGGCGTTAGAGAGGTCTCCATTTATCAACCAGGCGGGTACGTCAGGGACATCTATATTCATGAAAATAAAGCGTATATTACTGTTGAGGGTGTTGGGATCTCTGTGGTTTCGCTGGAAAATACGGAGCATCCGGGACTAGAATATAATCTCGACTATGAAAACCCTTTCGCGGTTGCTTCAAATGGAGAAGTCATCGCTTTCTCAGCCCATGGAAGTGATCAAATTAGGTTTGCTAAAGCTTCATCGATGCATTATCTCGAAGGTAATGAATACACACAAGATTTTGATATTGAAGGGTTTGCAAGGGAAATACTTATCATGGGGGATTATTGCTACGCATCATGTGATAGAGGGGGTCTTTACATATTCGATATTTCGAATCCGGATGTGATAGCCTATGCCAGGAGATACAAAACCGCCGGATATACCAGGGGCTTGGCGATTGAAGATTCAACGCTTTACCTTGCCTGCGGTGAAGCAGGAGTGGCTGTTCTGAATATCGCGAATCCAATGAGAATAAAGGAAGTTGCGAATATAAAAATACTACTTGCTTCGGATGTTTCAGTTAGTGGAAATTACCTTGCGGCAAGCAGCGATAATGAAGGATGTTTCCTTTATGATATTAGTAATAAATCTGAGCCGGTTTTTCTGGCTAAATACCAAAATTCAGGGTTAGCAAGTAAGATATCAATTCAAAACCAGCTCGTATTTATGGTCGATCAATATAGTATATACATTTTAAAGATATCGCCATAAAAATCAAATAATAAAAATATCATAATCATTTAATTGACAATTAATTATATTGTTTACTTAAAGTAAATTATTAAATAAAGTCAAAGCGTTTTTCGGGCGAAATCTTGGGGGATTTTAATACAATAAATAGAGGTGATAATTCCTTTGATCCTCGAATGCTACTTTTAGATAGAAAAGTGATTATTCTTTTCAGGCGAACAATTCTGCTGTTTTATCTTGAACCAGCACCCAGATAGTATAGATTCCTAATGCCGTTCCAATCGGGAAACTCAGAAGGTTAAGGAATCCAAGTATCAGGACCAGTATCCGTGCCCAGGACCATAGCTTCAATAATCCTATACCTCCCAGGATACCGGGAAGGGATAAAATCACCATAATAGTTGTAACTATCATAGAGATAATGAAGAGTATCCCTATCGCTTCTCTTTCACCGGATATGATACCAAGTCCCATAAGCGTCGTGAAAATTATTATTGCTGCGATCAGTGAGAGGATATTAAAAGCGATATACAAAATCCCAAGTATTTTAACGTGTGTTTCCATATTTCCCAGCCTTGTTTAATGTTCTTTTTAAGTAAATTTAATATTCTTCATTTAAATCGACTATATTCAAGAAATCATTACGACCTTCAGAAAAGCGAACGATATTTTCTATAACTTCATCCCATCTTCTGAGATCATCAAAGGGTGATGCAGCTCGATGTGGGGATAATATAATGTTATTCAGTGTATGAAAAGGAAATTGCGAAGGATATTTTTTTTCTTTCAAATCTGCTTCGGGAAAATAGTTATACCATACATCTATAGCAGCTCCTTTAATAGTCTTGTTTTTAAGAGCATTGAATAGACATTCCTCGTCGATTATATTTCCTCTGCCAATATTCACCAATAAAGCTTCTTTTCCAAGAAGTTCAAGTTCTTGTTTTCCTATTAGACCAATTGATTTGGTTGTTTGCGGGATGGATATTATTAATATATCGATATATTGCAAAAAGTTATAAAGTTTCGCTGGTGTATATTTTTTAATAGGTGTGGGTGCAGGTTCTATTTGTTTTTTCCAATGCTGCCTTAGGACAGCGAATTCAATCTCAAATCCTGAGAGAAATTTGTGGATTTTAGTGTTAACATTTCCATATCCAAGTAACCCGATCTTTCTATCGCGAAGTGGGATAGACTTTGCTTCGGAATCACCTGTCCGCCATTTACCGTCACGCATCCAATTATGGTGGTGGACAACCTGGTTCATCAATGCGAGTAAAAGCGCAACAGCATGCTGGGCAGTAAAATATGAATTCCCGTGCCCATTTACAAGGATTACTTTTCTAATATTATCAAGCTTTTTAAATAGTGGTACCAAATGTTGCACACCCGCTCCCGGATTTATGTATAGTGAAAGCTGCTTAGCTTCTTGCAGTAGTCTCATTGTAGGTCGCCAACCCACTACAATATCAGCGTTTGCGCAATGTTTTAACCATGTTTTCTCATTTGCGGGTTCAGGGAATAAAAGTTTAATTGATGAAAAAGAATTAAGCTTTTGCTCAAAATACTTTCTAAGCTTTATATTGGGTTCAAATATGAATAACACTTGTGTATTTTTATTACGGATCATGTTACACTTTCAATTCACTTACTTATTATTAAGTGTCTTATCCTCATCTTCGGCATTATGTAGTTTAGTACCGCAACTCTGGCAGGTTTCTTCATACCATGAGAACTCTGTACCACATTTAGAGCAACTCCACCTTTTCGCCTGTTGCCGCAACCATTCTTGAAGACCATTTTCCTTGATATACTCAAGGTTATTAAGGATAACAGAATGATGTGGATGCTCGTCGTTGCGAAAATTTAGTAGATTTTCACAGGGGTATTCATCGCACTCGTAACAAAACTCCACTTTCTTTTTCTCAGCGCATAATTTTAAATGGCAATCAGTACAAAAGACAGCGATCATGTCAGATTTACAGCCATGGCATCTGATATTTTCAGGTTTCAACTTCCATTTCTTAGCGGTCTCCTCGACAATATTCATTTTATTAGCCTTGAAAACACCACATGCGCCGCAGTACAAACCACAATATGCATCAAGTTTATAATCCATTATTACCTCATTATATATTAAAGGTTAATATCATATAGCAATTCTCTTCCTTTTTTACCAGTTTCCTTAATAGTACCGATTTTCTTCAGCGCGTATGTCATTCTTCTAACCTGGTATATTGAGATATTCAATGCTTTTGCCAATGTTTTGTTTGTAAATGGTTTCTCGAGTTCTAAGGGAATTAGTTTAATGAAATCGCTTTTCTTGGAAAATTGAACGGTTTCGATTACTTTCAAGAGCTTGCGGTCCTTTATACTGACTCCTTTCCTTCTCCAGCTTCCCATTTTATCATTGCAACGAATTTCTTCTTCTTCGATAAATAAAACCTCAAAGGTGAAATTAGCCTTTATAAATACCTTTGGAATTCTCAGCAATTCATCAAACATATCGGTCATTTTTCCTCTTCTGGGGGATCTCCTTCTGCTTATACTCTCGCCTGTTTTTGGAGAGATATTGACTATCCATTTTAACGCCGGTATTGGGTAGACTAGTTTGACTTTATATTCCTTAAGAAGGTTAAGCAGTTTGGTTTTTATTGCCGCAAAATTAGCAGTTTGGATTTCGATTATGAGGTCATCCCGGAGAATATCCACTATATAATTTCCTACTATTCCTTCGAGTTGATCTGTAGGTTTTGCATACCACTCCTTGATCTCATTGTGGAGAGAGCTTTCATTGAGTGATCCAATGATATGGGAATTATTTTGAATCATGTCCTGGTTCGTTCCCGGGAGTTATAACCATTTCTTCCTTTTAAAATAGATAATCATAGTAATCCCGATGAAGATCATTACAAGCAATACAATGGGATATGACAATTTCCATTGGAGTTCCGGCATATACCTGAAATTCATACCGTAGACGCCTGCGATGAAGGTAAGTGGGATAAAAATCGTAGCTATAATAGTGAGGACTTTCATGACCTCGTTCATTCGATTACTGATGCTGGAAAGGTAAGTGTCAAGCATTCCAGAGACCATATCCCTGTAAGTTTCCACAGTATCAATAATTTGGATAGTATGGTCATATACATCGCGTAAGAAGAGAAGAGTATCCTTTTTAATAATTGGAGATTCGGTTCTTTCCAACCCGCTTATAACTTCTCTAAGAGGCCATATTGATTTTCGCAGGAAGATCATTTCTCGTTTTAAAGAATGGATTGAGCGGGAGGTTTCTTGGGTCGGATTATCAACAAGGGCTTGTTCCAGTTCTTCGATTTTATCCCCGATTTTCTCGAGAATTATGAAATAATGGTCAACAACAGCATCTACAAGCGCGTATGCAAGGTAATCAGAGCCAAGTTTTCGGATCCTGCCTTTCCCATTCCTAATTCTTTCCCTGACGGCATTGAAAACATCCCCTTTTATTTCCTGGAAAGTAACGACATAATTGGGTCCGAAAACTATACTGACCTGTTCTATCCTTATTAATCCAGTATTTTCATCATAATACAGCATTTTAATGATGATGAAAATATAATTGTCGTACTCTTCCATCTTGGGACGTTGATCGGTGTTGAGAACATCTTCCAGGAGCAGTGAATGAAAATCAAAGATCACTCCAGCTCTTTCGATTACGTCTTCCTGGTGCAAACCGTCTATATTCAACCATGTTACAGTATCTTTATCCTTGCACAGAGCACATTTATCAATTGTCTCTATTTCCTTTTCAACAATGTTATTCTCGTCATAATCGATCAGTGTCAACCCTGCTCGTTCCGATTTCTTATCGCCGATATGCTTTAAAGTACCTGGTGGTAAACCATGAGATTTTTCTCTCTTCTGAATAAAACGGGACATTTTAATCACCTCGCAGATATTGATATTCTATTTATTATATACTGAAAAATATCATACATAAAAATATGTGAATGGTGCTAAAAGTCAATAGATATAATCCTTAAAGTTTTAATCTTGTACTTGACATTAATATTTAAATTGATATAATTTTAAGATAAACCTACAAATTTTTATTTCGAAAGGAACTTTGTGGATAAGGGCAATACAAGAATATCGATTATTGGGGCAGGTTTAGGAGGAATTTCCGCTGCTATTTCATTGGCAAGCGAGGGTTTCCAGGTAACAGTCTTTGAGAAGAACGATAAAATTGGGGGTAAGCTTAACGTATTGGAAAAGGATGGCTACAAATTCGACCTGGGACCATCAATTTTGATACTACCACACCTTTTTGAGAGAGTATTCAAACGAGCTGGCAAGAAAATGGAGGATTATTTCGAGTTGGTCGAACTTTCACCTCAATGGCGTAATTTCTTTGAGGATGGAACCATCGTTGATCTGCATTCCGATATAAAAAATATTGAAACTCAATTGGATAAATTTGATTCTACAGATGTCGAAGGGTATTTTACGTATCTCGATTATTCCCGTAAATTATGGAAATTTTCCGAGGACGCTTATTTTGCTCGTGGAGCAGATACATTGGAAGAAGTCAAAATAGGCTACGGTCTCAGGAAGCTATATAAGATTGTAGATTACGGGTCAACAATGGCTGAAGGTGTTGCTCGTTATATAAAAAACCCTTACCTCAACCTGATGATGAATTTTTTCATTAAATACGTAGGGTCTTCATCGTATAACGCACCCGCGATATACAATTTGCTTGCATATTCCCAGTTAGGTTATGGTGAATGGTACGTGGATGGTGGTATGTATAATTTAGCCATAGGCTTTCGCTGGCTATTCGATGAGTTAGGAATAGAATTGAACCTGAATACTGAAGTTATTGAAATACGGAAATCAGGTAAAAAGGTTGACGGCATTCTTTTAAAAGATGGTCGTTTTATAGAATCAGATATTGTTGTTTCAAACATGGAGGTCATTCCTGCATACAGGGAACTATCCCACGAAGACGGGAAATTCCTAAAGCAATACGATAAGAAATTTGAACCAGCATGCTCAGGTTTAGTTGTCCATCTTGGCGTTGATAGGGAGTATCCGCAGCTTGCGCACCATAATTTCTTTTTTTCTAACGATCAAAGGAAGCATTTTGACGATGTTTATAATAAGAAAGTAATGCCCCAAGACCCAACCATATATGTTGTTGCGCCCACTAGAACGGATAAAACGATCGCTCCTCAGGGTCACGAGATCATTAAATTATTACCGCACATTCCTCATCTTCAGAATCCACCATTTTCAACTGAAGATTACGGTAAATTGAAGGAAAGGCTTTATGATAAACTTGAAAGAAATGGAATAACTGATTTGAGAAAGCACATTGTTGCAGAGGATGTTTGGACGCCGGAGGATATTAAAAGGATGTATTATTCAAATAAAGGCGCTATTTATGGGGTTGTTGCGGATAAAAAGAGAAATCAGGGTTTTAAAGCCCCCAAAAAAAGCGAAATATACGATAATTTATTCTTTGTCGGAGGCAGCGTTAATCCCGGAGGAGGAATGCCTATGGTGATTTACTCCGGAATGATGGTATCTGACAAGATCACTAAATCATGGAGATGAATTTTTATTTAGGAGTAAGACATGAAAAAACGTGTAGTAATCGTGGGTACAGGTCCGGGTGGTTTAACCGCTGGTATGATTCTTGCGCACAAAGGATACGATGTTAGAATATTTGAGATAATGGATTACATTGGAGGGAGAAATTCATCATTTAACCTGGAAGGATATATATTTGATTTGGGACCCACTTTTCTAATGATGAAATTCATTCTTGAGGAGATGTTTGAATTAGCCGGGAAGAAGATATATGATTATCTTGACCTAAGAGAAATAGAACCTATGTACAGATTGGTGTACAGTGGAGGCAGAGAGTTTTTCCCATCGAGTATAGACAAAGAATCCACCGTGAAGCAAATCGGGGAACTATTCCCTGGCGACTCCGATGGTTATTGGAAATTTATAAAAAGGGAAAAGAAAAAATTCGATAAACTTGTTCCGTGTTTGCAGGTGCCATACGATAAATACCGCCATTTACTATCGAAAAGGTTGATTAAAGCATCTCCTTTTCTCGATGCGCATATAAGTATATACAAAAATCTTGGGAGATACTTCGACAGTGATGATTTGAAAATCGCCTTTACTTTCCAGGCGAAGTACCTTGGCATGTCCCCATGGGAATGTCCCGGTTCTTTCAGTATTATTTCCTTTATTGAACACAACGGCGGTATCTGGCACCCTATTGGTGGTTTAAACCAGATAACCAAAGCAATGGCAAAAGTATGTAAAGAAAACGGCGCTTCTATATATCTCTCAAGTGGGGTTAAAAAAGTCCTCGTGAAGAATGGTAAAGCTGTCGGTGTTAAACTATTGAACGGCGAAATAAAGGAAGCAGATTATGTAATAGTCAATACTGATTTTGGTTATGCCGTAAATAACCTTTTCGATCGCGAAGTCCTTAGGAAATGGACACCTGATAAACTAAAGAAAAAGAAGTTTTCTTGTTCGACATTTATGATTTATCTCGGTGTTGACAGGATATACGACAATATTCCTCATCATAATATTATTTTCGCAGATGATTACAGGAAGAATGTGCATGAGATCGCTGTTACCCAAGAATTATCAGCGGAGCCTTCGGTCTATATACAAAATGCAAGTGTAACTGATTCCACGCTTGCCCCGCAGGGGAAATCCACAATTTATCTTTTAGTGCCAGTTCCCAACCTCGAAGGTAACATAGATTGGGATAAAGAAGCTGAACCTTTCAAACAGAAAGTCCTTGATATCTGTGAGACAAAAGGCAAGCTTACTGACCTAAGGAAGCATATTGAAGTTGAGAGAGTTATAACGCCACCCATGTGGGAAACCGATAAATACGTCTACAAAGCTGCCACGTTCAACCTTGCTCACAATATTGGGCAAATGCTAATTTTCCGTCCGCATAACAAGTTCGATGATGTAGAAAATTGCTTCCTGGTTGGTGGAGGAACACACCCCGGAAGTGGTTTACCCACTATATTCGAATCAGGTAGGATATCATCCGACTATATAATGCGTATAGATGGAATTAAATGATTAAAGATACCGTTGCTACTTATTTTTACACCCATCCGATCATCCAAGCATGCCTATGAGACCTGTTTCACAGTCTATACATAATTTTTCATAATCTTCATAAGCACAGTATACGATAACGCACCAGCTACTATGTACGATATCGATATTGCTGCGAAAACGCCTCCAACGCCGAACAGACGCGCGCCAAGGTAGGCGAGGGGGACACATAGAACGAACATCTGTATAATACTAAGTACTGCCGCGTGGAATGGTTTGTTTAAAACGTTCAGAGTTGCTGCTGCCAGCAATAACACCCCCTGCAAGCCATATCCTACGGGGACGATTCGAAGATATAAAGCTATATTGGAAACGACTTCGGGATTCTTGTTGAATACCGAAGCGATAGGTCTGGCAAATATCGCCAAAATCCCCAACAGGAAGATTCCCCATAGAGCCGAGAATCTTGAACTGTACTTTATACCTGTTTGCACCCTGTCGTATTTACCCGCGCCGATGTTTTGCCCAACGAATGGTGCCAGGACCGCCGAAAGTGCTCTAACAACCGTCATTGAAAAGAATTCGATACGGGAAGCAACCCCGTAAGCTGCTACAACCACCGGTCCGAACCTCGCTACAATACTCGTTATAACACCAACCGCAAGGGGGATGATGATTCTCGTCCCGGCTGTGGGAATCCCTATATATAATATCTGTCCCCACGATCTTAATACTTCCCTTGCAGCTGGTCTCTCCAGAGTGATCATCTTTTCACGATGCCATAATACATAGATAGCCACTGCCATAGTAATCGCCCGGGATATAATTGTTGCTAATGCTGCCCCCGCGATCTCGAGCCGGGGGAAAGGACCTATTCCGAATATCAGCAAAGGATCCAGGATAGTATTCACCGTTGCCGCTACAATCATGATAATAGCCGGGGTTTTGGTGTCTCCCGCGGCACGAATAGCATTATTACCCACCATGGGAAACATAACGAACAGCATTCCCGGGTACCATATTCTCATATATTGTTTAACCAATGGCAGTATTTTAGGATTTGCGCCAAGTAATCTGAAGATCGGTTCTATCGTTAACATACCAATCGCAACAAAAATAATTACTGTTACCAGCGCGAGACTCAGACTATCAGTTGTCAGGCGCTTAACATTGTGGTAATCACCTTCACCAATAGCCCTTGAAATGACCGCTCCCGCACCTACTCCAACTCCAAGCGCTATATTGTTCAATACCAGTACGACTGGAAAGGTAAAACTCAGCGCTGCAAGTTCATTTGTTCCAAGGCGACCAACAAAAAAAGTGTCCACAAGGTTGAAGACAACGAGTCCAAGAGCCCCAAAAATCATCGGTATAGTCAGATCGATAAGGGTCTTTCCAACCGGAGCATAAGTCAAATTTGCCTTATTCTTATTCGCCATTTGTTTTATATAATACTGGTATCCATTAGTATTATTATACAGAAAACTTACCAATACGAAAACGCATTAAAGATAAGTTTAAATATCTTAGTAACAATAGAAAATATGAAAATTATTTGTCGGTTACAAATGAATAAAGAAGTAAACTGAGAAAAACCCCATCATTACGATTCAATCTCTGGTTGATTTTGAATGTTTACAGGATTTCGTCTTTTAACGGTTTTACTCAGAACATAGAAAAGCATCCCAGTGAGTAAAGGTGGGAGTGCCAACGATATTTCCATTGAGATTATGGTTAAAACCGGTAATCCAAATGCAATAATAGGGTAGCCTATAAGAATTATAATGCCTTCCACAAGCAAAATAATCGCGGCTAACCTTTCCCAGAACCAGGGGCACACCGCTGAGAATGAAAAAATAATTATTATCCCTATTCCAATAAGGATGGAACTAAGCTCCAACGGTTCAGAAAATATAGTAACTACGCCAAAGAATATCCACCAGATAGCCCACAGGATGATTAGACCTCTGGCGGCATAGCGCATTATTTTAAAAAGCCTTATTATTGGGTTCATTTTATTCTTCATTCTCTGAATCCCTCTTGCTATTAATCCCCAAATTATTACATTGAAAATGATGTATCATTAACAGGCTACCTGCAATCAATGGTGGAAATCCCATGGTGCCCAGAATATAGATTATCGAAGTTAGCGGCATATTCCTGGAAATAACCGGATATGCAATAGAAATAAAACAACCTTCCAGGAGCAGTATGATACCGCCTAACTCTTCATTTCTATATGCTATTATTGAAGTTACCATGAAAAGAAAAGCTATGGAAATAGGGTAGAATACTATGGAAGAATTGAAACCATCCATAATGATAACGAATACTGCGAACATAATCCACCAACCAAGCCATACCAGGCAGATTATTCGTCCGATGGTTCTAATCCATTTATATTTTTTATCGACTTGATGTTGTGTTTTCATCGTTAGGACTCAAGATTGAAAATAGTTTTTATATTTTCATCAAACGGTGGTTCAATAATACCTTTTTCGGTAATAATAGCCTGGATCAGGTCGTTAGGCGTAACATCGAAAGCGGGTGAATAAGTATTTGTACCTGAAGGCGCAACCGGCTTGCCTGCACAATGAATTATTTCTGTTCCATCTCTCATCTCTATAGGTATCTGGTCACCATTCTCAATACTCAGGTCGAAGGTAGTCTCAGGGGCTGCGATATATAAAGGTACTTTATGGAAAGCGCACAGTACGGCGAGAGAGTAGGTTCCTATCTTGTTTGCAGTATCTCCATTGGAAGCAATTCTGTCAGCTCCGACTATTACCAGATCGATCCTTTTTCTTTTCATAAGTGAGGCAGCCATATTATCGGTTATAAGGGTCATGGGAATATGATGTTGCTGCAATTCCCATGTTGTCAACCTCGCACCCTGGAGAAGAGGGCGCGTTTCATCGACATAGACATGCACCTTTTTTCCGGCTTGATGAGCTTTAACGATTACACCCAAAGCTGTTCCAATTCCTCCCGTTGCTAAAGCTCCGGCATTACAGTGCGTAAGAATCGAAGCATTATTGGGGACCAGGGAATTCCCAATTTCGCCTATTGCTTCACAAAGAAGTCTGTCAGTTTCGTGGATGCTTTTCGCTTTATTTAAAAGGCTGTCCTTGATCTCCTGTATTGACCTCCCCTTCATCTCATCAACGAGATTCAGCAACTGATTCAAACTCCTGGAAAGGTTAACAGCCGTTGGTCTGGTAGATTCAATTAGTTCCTTGATTCTTCTACATTTATTTCTAAAACCAGCATAATCGTTTCCATCGTATTCAGATACCCCGATAAAGAATCCATACGCTGCGGCAATACCGAGTAGGGGAGCTCCCCTTATAGCTAATCTGTTTATCGAATCAACAAGAATATCGACACATTCCACTTCAATATATACTTCATTTCCTGGTAATCTGGTTTGGTCCAGTATCAGTAACTTATTATTGTGCAATGCTATAGGATTTATCATATTTTCTATTCCTGTATACTTTGGTTACTATAAAGGCTATGAAGAAGAAAACAGCGCCGAAGACAAGCCCGAAAAAAACGCTTCCGATCAGGAGGCTGCTGAAAACCGAGTATATGAATTCGAATGAAATAGGCGGGGGAAATTCTATAGTAGCGCTATTATTCAAAATCCAATTTCCTATCGAATAATCGCAGTATATCCAAATCGGGTACAACCATGGCACTGCGAGCATGGTTCCCAAAACAATGGCAGGCTTGTTAAGCCTGAATAGAAACGCGATAAGGAGTGCTAATGCTGTCTGGAAGCCATAAGTAGGTGTAACAGCGATGAATGCGCCTATACCCACAGCTAATCCTATCTTCAAAGGAGTGCTATCCTGGAACAATACCTCCTTAACAGAGTTCGATAGTTTATTTTTTTTAGAACTCATTGAGGAACTCTCTGGATATTTGCACCGAGAGCGTTCAGGTTTTTCTCAAGGGCTTCATAGCCTCGGTCTATGTGATAGATCCTCAGAATTTCAGTTTTGCCCTTTGCCATGAGACCAGCTATAACGAGTCCAGCGCCAGCTCTTATATCTGAAGCCATGACCTCAGCTCCATCGAGGTAAGAAACCCCTGTAACCGTGCAAGTATCTCCTGATATAGTAATATTAGCTCCCAATCTAAGAAGCTCCATAACGTGTAGGAAGCGGTTCTCAAAAATAGTCTCTCTGACGGAGCTTGTCCCTTCTGCTGTAGTAAGGACTGCCATTGTAGCTGCCTGTAAATCCGTGGGAAAACCAGGATATGGATACGTCACGAAATTCATGCTATTTACCCTCGTATCCATTTTCAGTTTGATCCAATTCTCTCCGGTTTCAATACCAGCGCCCATTTCACGCATTTTTGATATTACTATATTCAAGTGCTCAGGCTGTATACCATTCACCTTTACCTCACCCTTAGTTCCGAGCGCTGCCAGCAGATATGTTCCTGCTTCCAATCTATCGCCGATTGGTCTATATTCTACAGCTTTTAAAGCCTTTACACCTTTTATACGGACAACCGGGAGACCTGCCCCGACGATATTTGCACCCATTTTGTTGAGCATATTTGCCAGATCTGTCACTTCGGGATCGCACGCGGCGTTTATTATTGTAGTATCTCCTTCAGCGAGCACAGCAGACATTATGATATTTTCAGTTCCTGTATGGGATGGTCGGTCAAAATAAACAGTATTACCCCGCAGACCATCGGTTGTAGCTTCGATATAGCCGTGCTCTTCGTGGATCTTAACTCCCAACCGCTTGAAACCGGCTAGATGATAATTGACCGGTCTGGCGCCTATCGTGCACCCGCCAGGAAGGGAGATTTTGCCTTTCCCCAACCTTGCAAGAAGCGGTCCAAGTAACAAAAATGAGGCTCTCATCTTTCGAACAAGATTGTAGGGAGTTTCGTTATCGGTAATTTGCTGGGCTGATATCGTTATACTATGCTCGGATAAGTCATGTTCAACCTCGACTCCCAATTTTTTAAGGAGTTTGACCATAGTGAAAATATCCGCGATCGCGGGAATATTGTGAAGTATTGTTTTCCCCTGTGTCGCCAGTAAAGCCGCGGCAAGCATAGGCAGCACAGTATTCTTTGATGCCCTAAGATTAACCTCACCCTTTATTCTAATCCCACCTTCTACAATATATTTGTCCATAATCACCTTCTCTTTTTTTAAGTTAAATATAATTATTCTAAAAAATAGTCAATATCTAATTTTATATATCAGGATTCTCACATTATTTAAAAACCTGAATATTGCTATTTATTTTCATAGCTGATTACGTTATTTAATTAGGTTTGTGTTGACAAAATTTGAAAAAATGTTATAATCATATTTAATAATGTTAAAACAAATGCCAAAATACTCAACTTGTTTCGTATGCGGAAATGAAAATAAACACGGTTTGAATCTAACATTCTACGAAACTGAAGATAATGTGAGATCGGAATTCAGACCTGAAGCGCACTGGTGCGGATATCCCAATATCGTTCACGGCGGAATAATTTCAGCGATATTTGATGAAGGCCTTGGCTGGGCTGGATACCCGGATTTCAGGGAATATTATCTTACACTGGAGATCAGCGTAAGATTTATAAAACAAATGACGTTGAACAAGGATTATATATTCACTGGCAGAATCGTCAAATCAAGAGGGAACTATTATTTTTCTGAAGGTGAGATCAGGGATAGTGATGGTACATTATACGCCTCAGGAAAAGGTAAATACATTGTTAAAACCGACATCAAAATTGATTGAAGAAATAGATAACCGACTATTGGATTTTTTCGGTATTCCCGAAAAAACAATCCCCGCGAATTCTCTGGAAGCCCTGGTTAGGGGAATACTATCTCAAAATACTTCTGATATAAACAGGGATAGAGCATTTGACAGGCTGAAAACCCTCGTTCCCGATTTTAAAGACCTATTTAATACTGAACAGGAAGAAATTGAAAAAGCGATAAAACCTGCAGGTCTGGGACGGCAAAGAGCCGAACGGATAAAACACCTTGTCGGATGGTTAAATGAGAAATATGGAAACTTCAACTGTGATTTTCTTTGCGACCTGGAACCGAATGAAAGCTTTGAAACACTTACAAGTTTACCCGGTATTGGAGTTAAAACTGCAGCAGTTTTCCTTTTATTTGTATGCGGTTTCGATTACTTCCCGGTCGATACACACATAAAAAGGATATTTAAGAGAATAGGACTTTTCCCAAGCAAATTTACCGCTGAAAGAATTCAATTAGAAATTTCACCATAT
>JAFGQG010000157.1 GCA_016935765.1 bacterium | reverse complement strand
CGATCCAACTTTCCCATTAGACCCGGATTCCACGATAGCGGATATTGGAGCATATTGGTACGATCACACCCCCTGGGTGCCCGAAACTCAGATAAAAAAACCTGACAAATACGAGATTACGTGTTATCCTAATCCTTATTCAACCGCAGTCACGGTTGAATTTAGGAGTTTTGAAAGCTTGGAGAATCCAAGCATTCAAAACGTCCACCTATCGGAGAATGTCATAATAGAAATCTTTGATATAAAAGGGAAATTGGTGGGTGGCGATAATCTGCTTACTGCTTACTGTTTACTGCCTGCTAAATTTTTCTGGCAGCCAGACCGGTCCCTTCCCTCCGGTATCTACTTCATAAAAGTGAACGCTGGCAATTATCATTCATCAGCGAAGGTGATATACCTGAAATAGGAGAATTTTTCATTGTTTTTTTGTGGGAGTGGTTCATTGCTTATGAACACACCCCCTCCCGCTAAAAGCGGGATACCCCTCTTATTAGAGGGGACTTATTGATGATATTTTTGTTATCTCTATTTTAGATTATAACGGTGTTTTCATGATAAATCAATAGAAAAATTACCCGTCGATATGGAAATATGGATTGTAAAAGCCCCTTCTACGAAGAAAGGGGATTAATTGATGATGTTTTCGTGGTAAATTAATCCAAAAAATACCCTTCGGACTGATAGACGGTTTATAAAAGTCCCCTCTATAAAGAGGATTAATCTCAATAAGATTGAGCTTTTGGGAGTTGTACTTCGTAAACTCCCGGGACCACGAAGTGGTGGGGTGTGTTCTCAAGCAATAAAGAAACCAACAATAACCCTTCTCATTATCCCCCCTATTTCTTATTCTGGTTTATCCAATGCTCGATAACATCCAAAACCCAATCCATCTCAAATTTAACATCATGATCCTGAAACCTCAGAAAATGAAAACCCAACGATTCTAATCGCTTTTGACGTTTCATATCCGCTTCGTACTTTTCGTTATGACTGATGCCGTCGATCTCAATTATTAAATTCAATCTTGTGCAAAATAAACCCTATAATGAATATAAAAACCATTTATTTCTTGACAGAACCTAAACGAAGATTATTTAAATATTAACAGTTTAACATGTGATACTATGAAAGCAGAAATAATAACAATCGGTGATGAACTGCTGCAAGGTTCAGTGGAGAACGTAAATTACAGGGTAATCTCTAAATTCCTCTATGAATTGGGAATTACTGTTGTTCAACACACCTCGATAAGGGATTCTGTGGAAGCTATCGTCAGGGCGTTGGAGCAAGCGAAAAATAATGCTGACATGATAATCTGCACAGGCGGCTTGGGTCCAACATCAGACGATGTTACAAGGGAAGCGGCGGCAAAATTCATGGGGGTGAAATTGGTGGATGATCCGGATATGAGAGAAAAGCTATCGCTCAATATACCGGATTCCTGGGGTAAAAAACAAAAAGAGTTTCACGAATTCAGCTCGATACCGGAAGGCGGTACATGGTTGGAAAACACGGTAGGAGTGGTTCCGGGGATCTTCGTCGATTTAGGAAAGAACCTGCTCTTTTTTCTTCCCGGGGTACCCATCGAGATGGAAACGATGCTCACAAATGAAGTCCTTCGGATACTGAAAAAATATAAAATGGATAGGGAAATCTATTCCATTACATTCAGAACCGTGGGCATTCCGGAAATACAGATACACAGAAAGATCGAAAAACACATTCCTGCTGTAGGAGTTGATCTGGCATACTACCCATCCTTTAAGGGTGTTGACCTTATCGTTACAGCTAAAAAAACGTACAGGAAGGATTTGGATAAGTTCAGGAAGGAAATTGAAGAGGCTTTGGGGCTGCATGTATTTTCGAAATCGAAATTGGAATTCGAAGATGTCATAGGTCAGATGCTCGCTAACCAGCAGAAAAGGCTTTCAGTTGCAGAATCGTGTACCGGGGGCATGCTTGCTTCGACCCTTATCAATGTATCCGGGGCATCTTCCTACTTTCCCCTCGGCATCGTAACTTACAGCAACGAAGCGAAAATCACTGAACTAAATGTTGATAAAAACCTTTTAGAAAAACACGGAGCGGTAAGTAAAGAGGTCGCAGAAGCAATGGCAAGGGGAATTCTTGAGAAGAGTTCAACCGATTACTCTCTCGCGCTCTCGGGAGTGGCGGGTCCAACCGGTGGAACACCCGAAAAACCGGTAGGACTGGTGTTCATTGCCCTGGCTGATGAGAAAAATATACATGTGAGGAAATACAACTTCATCGGAAGCCGAAATGTTGTCAGGCAACAAGCGGTAATGAGCGCGCTTTTTATGCTCTGGCTGAAGCTGAACAACACGCTGGAGAGTTTCAAATTCAACGATGGTTCAAAAAAAGTGTGAAAAGGATAGAGAATGAAGGAAAATAAGGAAAAGATAAGGAGTTTTATCGCTCTTGGAATACCGGAAGAAACCCAGAAGCTCATCTACAACAAAATATCCGGAGAACTGATCAGCCTGCCGTTAAAAATAAGCTGGGTCAAGCACGAAAATATGCATATTACATTGAAATTTCTTGGAGACATTACGATTGACCAGGTCGATAAAATAAAGGAATCCCTGGACATTTTAGTTAAAGACCATAGCCGGTTGTCTCTGAGTTTGGGCAAAGTGGGCACTTTCGGATCGAGGAGTTTTCCCCGGGTGTTGTGGCTGAATTTTGAAGGGGATATAATACAGTTGACAGACCTTGCAAACGATGTTATAAAATCCTGCACAAAACTCGGCTTCGAAAAGGAAAAGAGAAAATTCTCGTCGCATCTGACCCTTGGTAGGATTAGAAAACCGGATAACGCAGCATTTTTATACCAGAAAATTGAAAAACTCGCGATACCTGTTCATGGTTTTCTAGGGGAATATGTTCTTCTGATGAAAAGCACTTTGACCCCTCAAGGAGCGATTTACGAAGAGTTGGCTAAATATAAACTGAAAGAAGAATGAAGTAATTTCGGATTTCCGATTTATGTTTTACGATTTGGGTTCTAGTTTTTCCTTGATAAATTTTAACCTGAATACTATATTTACTATTGATAAAAATGGAACGATGTTTTACTTGTGTTAATGTTTCAAAAAATACATTTTGCGGATTCTGCATGAAGGCAGGGACCAATGGGTTCTGATTTGTAGGTTCTGCGTTTAAGGAGGAGAGAGATGAACGAAAAAGATCAGAGATCAAAAGCTTTAGAGATGGCGTTATCTCAGATAGAAAAGCAGTTTGGTAAAGGTTCTATTATGCAGTTGGGAGAGGACTATAAACAAACAGCTATACCGGTAATATCGACCGGTTCCCTGGGTTTGGACATCGCGCTTGGGGTTGGAGGAGTTCCGCGCGGCAGGGTGATAGAGATCTTCGGACCGGAGGCTTCTGGAAAAACCACACTTGCTCTTCATATTATTGCTGAGGCGCAGAAGACTGACGGAATTGCAGCTTTTATTGACGCGGAACACGCGCTCGATCCGACATACGCTGAAAAACTCGGCGTGAAAATAAAGGACCTTTGGATATCGCAGCCAGATAGCGGTGAACAAGCTCTTGAGATCGCCGAAACGCTTGTACGAAGCGGAGTTATAGACGTGATTGTCATTGACTCAGTTGCCGCGCTCGTTCCAAAAGCCGAGCTCGAAGGACAGATGGGGGATGCACATGTTGGATTGCAGGCAAGGCTGATGTCCCAGGCGCTGAGAAAACTCACCGCAGCTATTAGTAAATCGAGAACATCAGTGCTGTTCATTAACCAGACAAGAATGAAGATAGGCACGTTCTTTGGAAATCCGGAAACCACATCGGGTGGAACCGCTCTGAAATTTTATTCTTCGGTTCGCATGAAGATCAGGAAGAGGACTACTATCAAGGATAAGGAAGAAACTACAGGAATTGTCGCGCATGTGGACGTCGTTAAGAACAAGGTGGCACCGCCCTTCAGGAATGCCGAATTCGACGTGCTTTACGGAGAAGGAATTTCCAGGGAAGGTGAAATTATAGACTACGGTACTGAACTCAATGTTGTGCAGAAAAGCGGGATTTGGTATTCCTATAATGAGGATCGAATCGGACAGGGCAGAGAAAATTCCAGGCAGTTCCTGAAGGAAAACCCGGACATAGCCGAAAAAATCGAAATAGACATCAAGAAGAAACTCGGGTTAATAAAAGATGAAGAAAGCGAAGAAGAGAAGAAAGAGGACAAAAAACCCGGGGATGTAAAAGCTGAAGATAAGAAGAAATAGACGGTCTGTTCCGTAATTATTTATACTCTCTTAATTTGCTATTTGTTTACCACGTTTTGTGTGAAACAACCTCAACGGGAATTTTTAACCTTTCCCTCTCTTTTTGTCTTTTACTTCTTAGATCAAAATTCGTTGATCGTTATTCGGTATTCAATTTTTCCCACTGCCTCTGCTTCCGGGTTTATCAAACGGTATATTATCCTTGCATAAAGGGCATTCTTCAGGGGTCCAATTCTTGACATCGACCTGCACAAGACTGGCAAAAGGGTAAGGGAAATCCGCTCTTCCACCGCTTCTGTCCACAAGTACGCCAGCTCCAACAACAATACCTTCATTTTCAAGTACCAGGTCGATGACTTCCTGGGTCGAACCGCCAGTGGTTACAACATCCTCTATCACCAGGCATCTTTCACCTTTTTCGATCTTAAAGTTCCTTCTCAGCTTGAGATTGCTGTCCTTACGTTCAGCGAAGATCGACCTTACACCTAATTGCCTGGCTATTTCATAACCGATTACTATTCCTCCAAGTGCCGGTGAAACAACAAGATCTACGTCCTCCGGGTTCAGTTTTTCCAGCAACTTCTGAGCGACATTCTCGGTGTGCCCTGGATACTGAAGTAACTGGGCGCATTGAAAGTATTTTGAACTGTGTAATCCCGAAGTAAGAACGAAATGCCCTTCAAGGTATGCTCCGGTTTCAAGAAAGATATCGAGTATATTGTTGTCCATGATTCTCCTTTTTATACCATGAATTAGTAGATTTGTAAATTATTTTAGGTTTCAAGCAAGCTTTTATAATTAAGGGCTGCTTCCCTTGCTCTTGCGCCGAAATCCTTATCGCTGCCGGCATAGATTATCGACCTGGCTACTACGACTATGGGTTTGAAACCTTTCTTAGTTACTCCGTATTTAAGAGTTGGTTCGATTTTCCCCTTCTGCGCGCCTATTCCGGGGATGAGGAAAGGCAGGTCTGGCGCGAGTTCCCGTACCTGTGCTAATTCATCTGGGTGTGTAGCGCCAGTGACCAATCCGAAATTGCCGAATTTGTCGTTCCATTTCTGAACCTTCTCAGCAACCTTTAGGTAAACCATTGTATCGCCTGTTTTCAAATACTGAAAATCGGTCACACCCTCGTTAGAGGTCAACGCTAAAACGAAGATGCCCCTGTCGGTGTATTGAGCGAAAGGTGTTAAGGAATCGTAGCCAAGGTAAGGGCTTACGGTAGTCGCGCCGGCGTTGTAGTATTCAAAAATCCCCTTTGCGTAACTTGCTGAAGAATGACCGATGTCCCCTCTTTTAGCGTCTAATAAGATAGGTACCTTATCGCCAATATAATCACAGGTTTTCTTCAAAGACTCCAGGCCTTTTAACCCTCGCGCCTCGTAAAATGCTATGTTTGGTTTATAACAAGAAACCAGGTCCAATGTAGCGTCGATTATTTCCTTGTTGAATCTGAAAAAGGAATGCTCGTCTGACCTGATATGCTCAGGTAGCTTTTCCTGGACCGGATCCAATCCGATACATAAAATGGAATTGTTCTTCTCCTGCAAATTTCTAACTTCTGAAAAAAAGTCCCTCATTTTACCTCCTGTCTAATTATTCTGGTATAAAATATCACTATCTATTTTTTGCACAATATTTTTTTACAAAATTTATTTACCAATATGAGCTTGACTTATTATGTAATATAATTATATTTAAATGAAACAATAACGCTTGTTTATCATGTTCACTCAAAACCAATCAATTTAGTGAACTAGAAAAGCATTTAACATTAAGTGATTCAAATAAAGGAGTAATTTCAATGAGAACACCTTGGTTAATCGCACTCGTCGTAATCATACTGAGTGCGGTATACTCCTTGTCAGCTGAAAGTATTTATATCACAGTTTATAATCAAAATTTAGGTCTGGTTAGGGAGATCAGGGAAATAGAGTTCAAGAAAGGATTACAGGATATTTCCTTCGTTGAGATCCCTGCGCAAATCAACCCTACCAGTGTTCATTTCAAATCCTTTAATAACGATGAATCAATTTCACTTCTTGAGCAGAACTATGAGTATGATCTGGTGGGAACGAGCAAACTCCTTGAGAAATATATAGACCATGAGATAAAACTCGTAACTATACAGGAGAAATCAGTTTTTTGGGGAATTCTGATGTCAGTGGATAACATCAGCGTTATAATTACCGGGAAGGATGGCACAGTATATTCGATAAATCGAGATGAGATACTAAGTGTTGAGTTTCCATCGTTACCAGAGGGGTTGATAACCAAACCTACCCTTGTTATGAAAGTTTCCTCTGAAGCAGCAGGAACTAAGAGTGTGGAAATCAGTTACCTTACCGGGGGTATCAATTGGCAGGCGGATTATGTTGCAGTTGTAAATGAGGGCGATACGGATTTAACTCTGGAGGGATGGGTTACAATAACAAACCAATCTGGCGGGGAATTCAAGAACGCCAATCTGAAATTGGTTGCGGGTGATGTGCATAGGACTCCGACATATATACGTGATGGTTTTAGAGCTTCATTATCAATGGAGGCAAAGGCTGCTCCCTCCTTCAGTGAAAAAGAATTTTTCGAATACCATCTTTATTCTTTACAGAGGCAGACAACCATCAGGCAGAACGAGATAAAGCAGATATCTTTATTCCCAATTGCCGAAACCCGGGTTGAAAAACTCTTTGAATTTGACCATACTCGAAACAGCAAGCAGGTCATGGTAAAATTGGAGTTTATCAATAGTAAGCAAGCGGGATTGGGAATGCCGCTGCCTGAAGGAACTATAAGGGTTTACAAGGCTGATAGTGACAGGAGCCTTCAATTCATCGGCGAGGACAGTATTGAGCATACTCCAAGGGACGAAAAGGTCAAGGTGTTCCTTGGTTTTGCTTTTGATATCGCAGCGGAAAGGATTGTAAAAGACCATAGTAGAATCTCTGAGCGGGTTAGTGAAAATATTGTACAGCTTAAATTCCGTAACCATAAGAAAGAACCGGTCAATATCAAGGTTTATGAACCTTTCACCGGAGATTGGGAAATAGTTAAGTGCAACGTGGATTACAAGAAAAAGGATGCAAATACCGCGGAATTCAACATAGAAGTACCGGCGGGTGAAGAAAAGTCTATTGAATTCGATGTGAGAATAAAAATATAGAAACCGAGGGAAACCAATATAATGAAAGTAGTGATTGCCACCACAGAGATGTCCCCGTTCATTCGTACGGGAGAAATAGGTGAGGTGGTAGCTCCACTCGTTAAGCACCTGTCGAAACTCGAGATAGAACTCAAGGTCTTTTTGCCGTTGTATGGTGTTATCAACCAGGAGGACTTCGATATTAAGAAGGTCAAGGATGTCCCTCCTTTACGGATACCTATGGGAGAATCCACAAAGGTTGGTGATTTATATAGGGCGATGTACCCCGGGATCGATGTTGAGGTTTATTTCATAAGGAATCCCTTATACTTTGAAAGGGAAGGGGTTTATTCGTATCCTGATACTTTCAAGCGTTACGAGGATAATGGAGAACGGTTCACTTTTTTTTGCAGGGCATGTTTAGAAAGCCTGCCTCAAATCAAATTCCAGCCTCATCTAATACACTGTAACGACTATGCTACAGGTCTGATTTCCGCGTACTTAAGGCTTTTTTATCGGGAAAATCCTTTTTACAATAATATCGCCGCGTTGTTTACATTCCATTCATTAGCTGAACAGGGCGAATATCCACCCGCATTGCTGGATTCTATCGGCATGGGAAATAAACAGTTCTACAAGGGTGGTCCATTCGAACTCAACGGAAGTGTTAATTTTACAAAGATCGGGATCACTTACGCGGATATTATAAATACTGTAAGCGAAACTTACGCGACTGAGGTAATGAAGGGCTCGACATTTGGTTTGGGACTTGAGGAGGTGCTTAGGACGGTTTCAAAGAGGTTTTTCGGCGTGCTGAATGGTATTGAACCAGAGAAATGGGATCCCGTTACAGACAAGTTATTGCCATATAATTATACGCCTGAAGAGACCTTCGTTAAACAGTTGTTAAAGGGAGAGTTGCTGGAAAGAATCAAGCTTTCTCGTGATGAATTGCTAACCCCGATTTTTACTATTTTCGGACCTATGATCCCTCAAAAGGGCGCTGAATTAGTATTGGAAGTTCTTCCTAAAATATTGAAGCATGACTTGAAGCTGCTTATAGTAGGCAGGACAGATGTTTACCGAATAGCCAATATAATTGATTATCTGAAGGTTGTAGCTAAAAAGTTTCCTGAAAAATTGATTTTTTTACCCGTCGCTGACGATGAATTAGAACACCTTATCGTTGCGGGTTCAGACTTCGCTTTATTCCCAGTTTTATATGAACCTTGTGGATTAGACCAATTATACTGCTTAAAATACGGAACGATTCCAATCGCCAGAAAGACTGGCGGTTTGGCGGATACAGTTTTGGACTACAAATCCGACAATGAAAAAGGGTATGGATTTACATTCAAAAATTTCTCTGCCGCGGATTTTCTGGATAGCATTCAGGATGCTCTGGATATTTATAATAAGCCAAACATACGTAACGAGATTTCCAAAAGAGCGATGGAGCAGGATTTTTCGTGGGATAAAAGCTCCAAGGAGTACGCAAAGCTATATAAAGAAGCTATAGGGCGTATCCGGTGGGGCTATAAAAAATAGCATTATTTAGATTTTTTGAAATAATTTTGTTTACATATAGACTAATAATGAAAAGGTGATTCGTTATGAAAGCTGTTATTATGGCAGGTGGTTTTGGTACCAGGCTGAGACCTTTGACTTTTGATGTCCCCAAGCCAATGGTGCCAATTCTCAACCGACCGATCATGGAGTATAATGTCAAACTCCTAAAAAAACATGGAATTACAGATATAGTATCATCGTTGTATTATCAGCCCGAAATTATTAAAAAATATTTCAAGGATGGTTCCCAATTAGGGGTTGATATTTCTTATGTTATGGCAAGTGAAGACCTGGGAACGGCGGGAAGCGTCAAGAACGCAATAGGAAATAACCAGGACAGGCTGATAATAATCAGCGCTGACGTTTTGACGGATTTTGACTTAAACAGCGCGATAAGATACCATGAACGAAATGATGCATTCGCCACGATCGTGTTAACGCGGGTGGAAAATCCTCTTGCATTTGGTATTGTAATAATGGACGATAACGGGAAAATAACGCGGTTTCTCGAAAAACCAGGGTGGGGTCAGGTTTTCAGTGACACTATCAACACAGGAATATATATATTGGAACCAGAGGTGCTGGATTGGATACCCGAAGCTGAGGAGTATGATTTCAGCAAGGATTTATTTCCCCTTTTACTATCTAAACGTAAACCGCTTTATGGATTTATCACAGAAGGTTACTGGCGGGATATCGGGAACCATAAGGATTATTACCTGGCAAATAAAGATGCTTTGAACGGTCTGGTGAATTTAGAATTTCCTGGAAAGAAAGCAGATTATGAGGGTGCGCAAGTTTGGATCGATGAAGGCGCTGTTTTTGACAAGGAAGTTGACTTTAAAGGAAAGGTTATACTTGGGAGGAATGTACATGTATCCGGCAATGCAGCCATAGAAAACTCTATTATTGGGGATTCTACGAAAATATCACACAGTTCGCGTATTGAAAGAAGTATAATATGGAGTGATGTAGAGATCGGAGAGAAATCAGAGATTTACGAGACTATAATCGCTTCGGATGTAAAGGTTGGAAGTTCAGCATGGGTGCAGGAGAACGTTGTAATAAGTTCAGGGTGCAGGATAGGAGTTGAAGCCCAGATAAATCCAAACGTCAGGATATGGCCTGACAAGATAGTATCAGAGAAGGCAATATTAGCTTCAAGCCTCGTATGGGGGGAGAGATGGAGCACAGGTCTATTTTCAAATTCCAGGGTAACAGGCATTATTAATGAAGAGATTCCACCGGAGTTCGCCTCGAAACTTGGCGCTTCTTTCGGTTCCTTCGTGGGTAAGGGTGAAAGCATTGCCATTAGCTGGGACGCGGACAGAGCCTCACAAATGACCGCAAACGCTTTTATTAGCGGTTTACTCTCCGCCGGAGCGAACGTTATCCGCTTTGGAATTCTGCCTATACCTGTTGTAAGGTTTGCCCTGAATAAAAAAGAAGGCGGGAAAGGTGGAATACACATCAGGAAATCACCAAATGACTACCGGTTGCAGGACCTTATCTTCTTTGACGACAAAGGGTACGATCTTCCGATAAATGACAGGAAAAAGATCGAAAGACTGTATTTCAGGGAGGATTTTCCGAGGGCGGCATTTACAGCAATAGGCTCGCTTTCATCACCCTCAAGGATAGCAAGTTCTTATATTAAAGAGTTCAATAAAAAAATAAACAAGGAATATATTAAAAAAGGTAATTTCCACATTGTGGTTGATTACGATTTTGGCGGAACTGCAGATGTACTGCCTTCAATATTGGCGAACCTGGACTGCAGGGTTACTTCATTGAACGCTTATGTGGATACCCGGCAAATAACCACAACCAGGCAGGAAAGAGAAAAGAAGATAAAACAACTTTCAAACATAATTAAAGCCTTGAGCGCGGATGTCGGTTTTATGATCGATCCGAGTGGTGAAAGACTGTATATATTGACAGGGAAAGGTAAACTTCTTGACTTCCATGAGGAGCTATATTTTATCACAAAATTAGTGCTTGAAACGAAAGGAGTCAAGTGTATCGGTGTGCCAATTAGCGCTACTATCGGAATCAATAAACTGGCTCGGGAGTATGGGATTAAATTGATTTACACCAAGAATGATCACCGGTCGATGATGGAAGCAGCCATGAAGAAAAATATTGGATTCGTAGGCGGTACGAGGGGAGGATACATATTTACCGAGTTTTCCTTTGCTTGTGACGCAATGTACTCGATTATCAAGATATTGGAATTGCTTGGGAGGTTCGAAACCGCAATTGAAGATACTTTGGAAAATATACCAGAACTTTACAGGGCTAAAAAGGAAATCAAGTGTCCATGGCGAAGTAAAGGCAAAGTTATGAGAAAACTACTCGATCATACTGATTCTAACTTCAGGGAAGTAATAGACGGCGTCCGGCTGTTTTACGATGACGCGTGGATACTTCTTATCCCTCATCCTGAAAAACCGTACTTCGTTTTAGAGAGCGAAAGCAGCAATAAGGCAAAGCTGAATGACCTCCTTGATGAGTTTACTTCTTTAATTGAAAGGTGGGAATCTGAGAATGATTAGCGGATTTCTTTATTTTTTTTACCGTATTTAAATAAAATTGTTGCCAATTTGCGTTTTTTGTGTTAAATTAACAATTATTAATGAGATTAATTATATTCTTTAAATAAACATATAAAATAATAAATATGAAAATATGCAAATTTAAAGAAAAAATCTTGACATTATAAACAGTAATTTTATATTGTTCGAATATTTAAAGGATGAAAGTAAAAGTATTTTAAACCATTTTCTAGAAGGAGGACAAAAGATGCTAAGAGGACCAGCGTCTAAGTTGTTGATTGTCATGTTCTTACTCTGTTTCATCAGCTTACTGCAAGCACAGGATGTTGACACTCTATTGAATGAAGAGTTTGAAGGTGCTGTTTTTCCGCCAGCAGGCTGGGATACACTTGCGGGTGGAGGTCTGCCAGCACTTGATATCGATGATTGGTATCTTGATGACGCGGATTATATATTCAACACAGGTGATGGAGTCCACGTACCAGACGGGAATTGCGCAGGTGTTGAATATCACTTCTCCACACCAGCACATAATGACTGGTTGATGACTCCCGCGATGGATATTGCCGCTTATGATTCTATTTATTTATGGTATTATCATAGCTTCCGCACATTCTCAACGGGAGAAAGCCTGGCTTATGTTGTTATAGATATTGACCCGCCTAATATTACTCCAGGAGATACTCTGGATTGGGATGACACGCTGTGGTACTACGATGTACAGTTCCCCGCTAGTAATCCCTGGTACGCGGAGACCCTGAAATTCGACCTTACTCCATACATAGCAGGAGGCGATAGTTTCCGTATAGGTTGGGTTTATAAGAGATATAATGACTATTGGTGGGGTGTGGATAATGTGCTTATCATTGCATGGCTTGCCCCCGGAGACGACAACCCGCCGTTCATTACGCATACACCACTTGGTGGTCAGGACCCGGCAACCCCAAATTATCCGGTTCAAGCTGATATAGTCGATGATGTCGACCTGGATGAACCTACCTGTATGCTGCATTACAGCACCGGCGGTGGATGGACAAATGTCGTAATGAATAACATCGGTGGAGATACTTTTGAAAGATTAATACCTCAGCAACCGGTCTGGACAATAGTCCAATATTATATATCTGCTTGTGATACCGCGGGTAACTGCGCCCAAACTGATACTTTTTCGTTCCCGATTATCGGGGAATACTTCGCTTACGACGACGTGGACCCATTCCCGGAATCGCCAACTTATGCCTGGTTCGACATTTCCGGAATCGGCACTGCAATGGGCTTAGCTGATGATGGTCGCGCAGGATTAGCCCTACCTTTTACTTTCAGGTTCTACGGAACGGACTACGAAAGTCTCTGGGTGTGCTCGAACGGCTGGCTCTCGCTTGGAAGCGACCCAGGAACAAACGACTATGGAAACGATCCTATGCCTGCCGGAACAATACCTACTACTATAATCGCTCCTTTCTGGGATGACTTCGATCCAGCGGAACCTGGCGCTGAAGTTTATTATTATTATGATGTGGCAAATAACAGGTACATTGTCCAGTTTGATGCAGTTCCTCATTGGCACTCTCCTACTCCGACCGATCCAGAAACATTTCAGTGCATCCTGTTAGATCCTTTGTTTTATACTTCATTAGGCAACAATGGTGAGATACTATGCCATTATAATACAGTCAATGATCCATCAGGCTGCTCTATTGGACTTGAGGATGAATCGCAGGTTTATGGATATCAGTATCTTTATAACGGAACATATCACCCTGATGCCGTAGCACTCGCTGGCGGAAATTCTATCAAGTTCACTACTGATCCTCCGCCTGCCGGAGCAATCGGCGGTAACGCTACCCTGACGGGCAGAGTGGACCATACTGGAATTCAGGTTAACATCGGCGATACCGGTATCTTCGGAGTAACAGATGCCGCCGGAGATTTCCTTTGTCCATTCGTACCGCCAGGAGTTTACGATGTATGGGCTACATTCCCCGGTTTCTACAATGATACCGTTTTTGGAGTGGTAGCAGTTATTGATGAAACTACTATGGTTGTCCTGGTACTCGATCCAAGACCTGTTGGATGGGTTGCTGGTTATGGCGATCTGACAGATACAGGACCACTGGGCGACCCGGGTATCGATGTAACAATACTCGGCACTGCATTTAATACCTTAACTGCTGGAGATGGTTACTATTGCTTCGACGCGGTCGATGCGGGTACTTATACCGTTGAAGGCGCAATGGCTGATTACTTCTCTGATTTTAAAACAATCACCGTGACTGCGGCGGAAACCACATGGGTGGATACTTTATTCCTGACGCCCAATCCTCCAATGCTCGACGAAGATTTCGACGTAGGTGATGGCGGTCTCGTGGCGAACCCACCGTTCAACGGCTGGGAATGGGGTAACCCTACTTATTATTGGGGACCTCCAGGCGCTCATTCAGCCCCCAATTGCTGGGGTACAGCTATTAATGACGACTATGCAAGCAGCGCTGACTGGTACCTTGATTGCCATTTTGCTGCCACACCCGTCACCTTCTCCTTCTGGCACTGGTATGACATTGAGACCGGTTTCGATGGCGGTCAGGTTTACTACTCTACCGATGACGGTTCTTCATGGATATTATGGACGCCTCCAGGAGGCTATCCAGTTATTATATACACCGGTTGGGGTAATGTAATTGAAGGTCAATTTGCATATAGTGGTTACATACCGTGGACACAGGTAACAATGGATTTCACAGGTCTCGGACCAGTAGTAACTGATGTCAGATTCAGGTTTGCTTCTGATGCGTCATTTGGTTATGCCGGTTGGTATGTGGATGATTTCCTCGCATACGAATGGAAAGGCGGAGACGTTGAAGGTCATGTATATGACATTACTACTTTAGAACCCATCCAGGGAGCTTACGTAAAATGCGATGGAGTACATGCTCTCTCTGATGAAGATGGGTACTATCATGTAACAGATGCATTGGTTGGATTCCAGGACTTGAGCGCTCATAAAACTGAATACTTCCCGGTCTTTACAAATATCGGCGTGTTACTTGATGAAACTGTTTACATGGATCTTTATATGTATCCGGTGTTAGTAGATACACCAATTGTTGGCGAGACCACTTATGAAGGCGAAGATACTCTATTCTTCGAATTCTGCAATACCTCGAACAACACTATAGATATTGTGCTCGGTGGTCAAAGTAATATACCGTGTGTGGGCAGGGCAATTCACACAGATAAGACAAACGAGATACAGGACATCAGCTCAGTTATGAATAGAAATACCATAGACCCTGCTGCGAGAACTGCTCCTCCATCTGAAATCGGACCTTCGAGAGCATTGGCAAGGTCAACTGCTCTTGGTGACGTTCTAGCAAGTTATTATGTACCGTTCGATTCTCCTGTGCTTATAGCATGGGGAGTCGGTGTACAGAATTGCTCAAATTTCTGGGTAAGCAATCCGCAAACCGGTGGAGATCCTTACGGTAACTTCAATTTCCAATATAGAAAGGATGATGGAAGCTTTACCGGTACCTTCTATGATGCAAACCCATGGTGTGGAGGATGGGCTGCTGATATGACATGGGATGGTCAATATATATGGCAGGTTTCAGTTGATGCCGATGGTGGAAATAACGATATATACGCTTGGGATCCAATAACCGGGGTAGTCATGGAAACCCTGACAGACCCAGCCGGAATATGGAATTTCTCTTCACAGAGAGGTATCGCGTACGATGCCCGTGATGATGTATTCTATCTCGGTGGCTGGAACTGGACAGTGATCCATAAGATCAAAGGAATGAGCTGGGATGTTCCCGGTGAAATCCTTGAACAAATCCCTGTTGGTACTTATGCTATTGCTGGTTTGGCGTTTCATCCAACCAGGAGAACTCTCTGGTTTAGCACGAACGCTCCATTAGATCAAATCATCGAAATGGATCCTGCTACCGGAACCGTTTTGACTGAGTGGGCTGCGCCCGGAGGAACTGGCTCATATTCAGGCGCTGCGCTTAGTATCGATCCTGAAGGCAAATTGTACTACGTTAACCAGAATAACAATACTGTATATGTCATAGAATCATTCCCAACCCTTCCTGAGGGTATCTCAATTGAACCATTGCAAGCTACACTGCTGCCCGGCGAATGCATAGACATAGCTATTATCGTTGACGATGGACAACCTTTACCTGGATTGTATAATTTTGACATACTCGTTTACATGTCTGAATATGTACCGCCTTACGCGATCCCGGTTCATCTTCGAATTAACCCGACTCTCGATCAGTGGTGGAACCTGGTATCATTCCCGGTTGACGCCGCACCAAATGACTTCTATGCTCAACTTAATGATGATATAGTACCTTTTTACTATTCTGCAACACGAAGCAATATATACGCGTATAATCCGGAAACCGCCACTTACTACCTGCCTGGCGGCTTTGAGAGGTCGAAAGGTTATTATCTCGAAAGCTGGGTCGGTGGTTGCGCGTTTGATGTTTTCGGTGAACCATATACTACGGATGTACTGCTGGACCTGACGTATTATGATGCGCCAAGGTATCCCGGATGGCACCTTGTTGGTAACGCGTTCAACCGCAAACTCGACTGGGACGCTGTCTGTCTTGACCCTGACTTCTTCAACATGGACCGCACTTACTGGACGTGGGACCGTGGTGGATGGGCATGGTATAATCCTGCTGCCCCCGGCGGCGCGCCCAGAAAGATACTTCCCTATAAGGGAATGTTCGTCAGGATAATTCCCGGCGGTCCAAGGTACGGATTGCTGCCTATGAAACTCGAACAAACATCCGTTACGTTCGCTAAAGAAGTACCATCAGTAGTTAAAAAAGCACCTAAGATTGCAGCTCCGCAAAAAGGCGACAAGAACGCCCTCGCGAAGAAGACCATTATTGATGAAGTATCTGAGTTCACACTGAGATTGAGCGTGAAAGCCCCGATCGGTTCTCAGACAGCCTGGGATAGATATAATTATCTTTCCACTAATATCGAGGCAACCGATGGTGTAGATGAATACGATATTCTTGATTTTCAAATGGATCCAGTACCAGGAGCGGTAACTATACCCGCATATTTCACATTGGATCTCGAGCAATATACAATGGATACCCGTTCATTGTTCTCGGGTGTTACCGGAGAATCAAAAACATGGTCATTCTCTATTGATTGTCATGAAGTAGGAATGGGAAGAACAGTCACTATATACTGGCCGAAAACTCAAATGCCATCTGGAATCGATGCTTCCTTCGGTATCGATAATATCGATGATGCTTATTCATTCTACCTGATAGATGAAGAGACCGAAGCAGCAGTAGATATGAGAAGCGGAGATACTTCATACTCCTTCGTAGTGACTACTTTCAATTACGATTTCACTGTTGAAGTTCTCTACTCCGCAGTCGGAATAGAAGAAAAACCGATAATACCCGTGAAGTTCGCGTTGCACCAGAACATGCCTAATCCATTCAACGCAAACACAACGATCAAATATGATATACCAGCAGAATCTCACGTTTCATTGAAAGTGTATAACATACTTGGCAGTGAGATAAGAAGCCTCGTTGATAAGGATTGCGAAGCCGGATTCTACCAGATTATGTGGGACGGTAAGGACGATCATGGCACTTCAGTCGGTAGTGGAATCTATTTTTATGAGGTAAGAACTGAAAAATTCCTTGACAAAAAGAAAATGATCATTATAAAGTAATTGTACATTACTTTAACAATTTTTCAGTTAATTGTTAAGGAAAATATTGATGTAAATAAAGTAAGGAGGCGAAAACATGAAGAAGTTACTAGGAATCGTCACACTAGTTCTATCATCCACAGTTGTCTGGGCTCAGCCCAGTCCACCACCCTCACCTGATGCAGTTCCAGTAGGCTTAATTGCCATTCCTGTTATTGCAGTAGGTGCAATTGGCTACGGCATTTATAAGATAGCCAAGAAAAAAGACTAGGCTAAACCAGTCTTAGAAAATTGACTATTTTGAATATAATAGGGTTGGAATTTCAAGATTCCAACCCTATTTGAATAGTTTTTTTTCTATTCACCAAGAAATTCAAACGTTGGCTAAGAAGTCAAAAAAAAAACTGCACAGAAGAGATTAATTAGATTCGTTATATTGCTGGTTGTTTTTGCAGCAATAGAATTCACATTCTTTTATTTCTTACCCTATATAAAACCGGTAAATGAATTTATTCAAGCTAAAACCGCCCTGGTCGTGTTTAGCATTTTGTCCCTGTTTGGAGTAGAGGGAGTAATCGTTGGCGATGTTATTTACCTTGCTAATATCAGCTTGAAAGTAGTGTATGAATGCACGGGAGGATTCGCTTTTTTTATCTTTTCGTCCTGCGTATTAGCCTACCCTTCAAACGCTATAAAGAAAATAATCGGTCATCTGATTGGAGCAGTAGGAATTTTCGCGATTAACATAATACGGCTTGTGTTAATAGCATGGGTGGGGATATACTCAAAACAGGCATTCGATTTTATTCATAAGTACCTATGGCAGGGAACATTCATCATATTCGTACTGCTTCTCTGGGTAATATGGGTGGATAAGGTGGTAAAAGACTGATGAAGAAAATATCTCTATTGCTTAAGTTTTTTCTTGTTACATTCCTCGCATTTCTGGTATGGGCTTTCGCCTTTGAAAAATACTATTTAATTTTTGTTGGTAACATTGTTGCCTTAATTTCGAACGTGCTGCCTGTTTTTGCCGGCAGAGTCGAACTCATAAGATTTCCAACCGGTGAATGGGTTAAGGATGGTTCTCTTTTATTCAGAGTGTTCAGCATGAGAGCCGATATGAAAATTACCGCCGATGCGATTACTGCTAATGTAATCCCTTATACCGCCCTGTGCTTTGCTACAGTTATGAAATTAGTTGACAAAGTGAAAGCATTGATCATTGGGTATTTAATACTGATCCCTTTCCATATATTAGCTATGATCTTCATTGTTACTTTATACATACATGGGTCGGCTACTATTGAAGGAATCAAGATCTTCATGGATGGCATATTTCTAGCTTTACTGCCAATAGGTCTCTGGTTTCTTCTTGTTGTTAGAAAAAAAGGCGGAATCCAAAAATTTTTGTATGAATTGAGATGATTTTTTGTATTATGTAAGATTGATAAACTAAACATATTATTACAACTATGAGGTGATCGGAGAAAGTAATGAAACTCGATGAAATAATTATATCAGAGATAATTATTCAACAATACTTCCAAAAACTAAAGGAAAATTTGGATATAGATGTTGGAATTGTTGGTGGAGGTCCTGCTGGATTAACCGCTGGATATTATCTTGCCCAAAGCGGAGTAAAAACAGCCCTTTTTGAGAGAAAACTATCCCTTGGAGGAGGAATGTGGGGTGGAGGTATGATGTTCAAGGTTATAGTGGTACAGGAAAACGCTTTGCCTATATTCGATGAACTTGGTGTAAAATATAATAAATATAAAGACAATTATTATTGGGCGGATTCTATTCATGCGGTTACCACAATATGTTCAAAGGCAACACAGGCTGGTCTTGAAATATTTAACCTGATATCCGTGGAAGACTTGATGGTTCAGAATAAACGGGTCTCAGGATTGGTTTTAAACTACTCTCCGGTTGAAATGGCACAGTTACATATAGATCCACTTACCATAAAAACAAAATATGTTGTAGACTCTACAGGTCACCCTTCCGAAGTATCAAGACTTGCGGCGCTTAAAAGCGGTATTAAGCTTGTCACCAAAGATGGACAGGTTCACGGCGAAAAATCTATGAACGCGGAGGAGGGTGAACAGTTCGTTGTGGAGAATACGGGAGAGATCGCTCCGGGCTTGTGCGTGGCAGGGATGTCAGCATGCGCAGTATTCGGTGGTCCAAGAATGGGACCAATATTCGGGGGTATGTTGCTTTCCGGAAAGAAAATCGCAGGTATTTTATTGAAGAAATTAGAAAAAAGTATTGACAAAGTATAAAATTATATATATACTCTACTCAATATGTCT
>JAFGQG010000156.1 GCA_016935765.1 bacterium | reverse complement strand
ATCATTATTTTAAATACAACATTTTATTGACAATTCTTTTATTTTCTGATACAAGCTGCACGAAATAAATCCCGGACGATACTTTTTTTTCTGAATTCGATGTGCCGTCCCAGTATATGGAATGTCTCCCTTGGAGAATCCTCCCATACTCCAGCACTTTTATCTCCCTTCCCTGAATATCAAAGATACTGATCCTGATTTTATTATTATCCGGAACTTCAAAATCGATTCTTGTGTTACCATTGAAAGGATTGGGATAATTGGGGTAAAGCGCTAAGGTTTTAGGCAGGTTGAGTAAATTATCCTTAATATAAACGAGATTAGTGTCTATTTTTACGTCATCGATGAACCATCCATCATCCTCAAAGGATGGATTCGAGGCAAAATAGAACAGTATATTTATTTCTTCGCCAATAAATGGTGTAAGGTCGAAGGCAACGTTTCCCCAACTGCCATTAAGCCCACTAAAGACCTCCATACCCGCTAAGTATGCGTTACTTGAATCGCAGATACCGTCGTAGCCTCCCGCTGGAGTGAGGAGCAGGGTATCCCTGTTAGTAGCTATCCAGACGTTTCCACCGTCATGGAAAGGCGCATCGCCCTCCTCGAACTCGTACCAGTGCCAGAATGAAAGTGAAGCGTGCTCAAAACCCCCAAGTATTAGTTTAGGTAGAGATAATATATCAAATGAGCTGGCAGGATAATAGCTGTCGATTATCGTTCCCCAGCAATAGCTTCCTGAATAAGCGGAAGGATGGGTTAAAGGTTCTCCCCATTGCCATATCCCATTTACAGAAGAGAATGCAGAATCAGTTTCGAAATCCCAGAACAGGTTGCATACAACCTCGAAAATGAAGCAATCACCTTCTGGCAGCACTGTTGAATTGGGTGGTGTGGCTTTGTCACGTACGCTGATATAGAACTCAAAAATGTCACCGATGTCAACTGTGGTATTTATCAGAAAAACGAATTGTTCACTTTCAAGGTATTCAAACGGTATCTCATGTTCAGGTCCCCTGTTCTTAGTCCAGGTTAGAGCAACACTCGAGGTGTCAAGCAGCCAATTATCAGTTATGCGAGCTTTTACATAGTAGCTGCCGGTCAGGTTCATCGTTCGCTTGTATGGTTTATCGGTTAGCTCAATAAGAGGGGGAATAGTGTCTGAACCAACCGAGAATGTGAAGAAATGCTCAGGGGCATCTGAAGGATAATTTGTGTGTAAATCCTCGGAATCCCAACTCTGCAAATAAAAATAGACCGTAGTTATTTCAGATGGTGACGTTACCGGGCAGCTTAATGAGTCCACAGTGAAAGGCAGTAGAAATGAAGTATCGGAGGTGGAGAAAAGAGAATCGGTGGACCAAATAACGAATTGCCTTGCAATATCCAACGGGAAGGATACGGGTAAAATTCGGCATTTTACATCATAAGGTTCGGAAATCTCTACGGATGTATCGGTCTGCTCGTAATATATCATGGGACCACGTATAGAGTGTAGTATTATGCTTACGTCATCGATGTACCAACCCGGTCGGGTAGTGTTGTCGTCACTTCCGAAATGGAATGTGATAGATATTGTTGTGTCTTCGTATTCGGAAAGATCAAATATCTCTTCGTGCCAGAAATCCCCGCCGGTCGATCCACTGAATGCGGGTTCCAAACCCAGGGATGTATTGTATTCATCTATTACGCCGTCGTAACCCTCGAGTGGATAAATAACCTGGTAATCCCACTCGTCAAAGGTAACGGAAACGTTCCCGCCATCCCAGAATCCCCAATCGGTCGTCTCAGTGTTGTACCAATGATAGAATGAGAGCAGGGGTTTTCCTCCCGGGGGTATGTATAGATACGGCGTACTCAGCCTCGAATCGGACGAATTCATATAATCCTCGCTGAGTTTAGTGCCCCATACTTTGTCGCCAGACCTCGCTTCATAAGGTCCTGAAGCAGGTATGCCCCATTCCCAGTCCTCCGCAAACCCTCCGGATATCAAAAATGAACCTCCGTCAGCCTCGAAATCGATAGCCTTATGCAGGAATGCGTAATAATGCGCTCCCTCATCGGTGGGAGTTAGATAAATAGTGTCGTGCCAACTCGCGTAACCCGGCATGTTTATGGATAAATTCAACCTTGAGTAAGCTGGAATAGTGTCGAACCGGATAATGCCGAAAGTATCCCCGACATATTCCGGATGGTCGATCTCCTTGATCAAAGCATAAGGGTACTTAATCTTTACTCCCGTTTCGAAAAGATAAACCTCGTAGAAAAAAGTAACTCTCGGTGTGGGTGTTAGTTCAATATCCCGGATAATCTCAGTATCAGGAGGAATATAAATCTCAAGTGTCTCGGGATAGAAGCCGGTCCTTTCATAGACAACTGAATATGTGATTTCAGGATTCAGCCAAATCCTGTATTCCCCGGTTATTGAGTCAGCATGAATCGAGCGGTTGCTGGGTGAAATAGAGATGTGGCAGGGAGGAGAACACGTACCGCTCAAAGTGCTTGAAATACCCACCATTCTCTGCATAATTCTATAGGCGTCCACTTTGCCAGCGCCGTATAGTGAATCCATGCCGGCAGGTCCCAGGTCTATCGCCTCTTCCCGTAAAATCGCCTTTATACCTTCAGGCGTAAGTTCAGGGTCAACCTGGCACATCAGCGCAACGATCCCTGTGACATGGGGAGATGCCATCGAGGTCCCGCTATTAGAGCCGTAACCCCCTCCGATAGTTGATGAAATAATACTGCTCCCGGGTCCTACGACATCAGGTTTCATCAAGCCCGGCGGGTACGGATGATCAAAAAAAGGCGATACTTCCTCCCAGCAAGTGGGTCCGAAACTCGAGAACGAAGATATATCACCCGAAGAAGTGATCGAACCTATTGAAATAGCATCGGGGACATCCCCGGGAGTTCGCAAATTATACGGCGCAGCATCTCCATAACCGCCTTCGTTTCCAGCCGCGACAATAACTGCCGTCCCAGCCGCGACAGCGTTCTCGATCGTGGTCCTCCAGATGGAGCGTTCCTCATTATTGGCATCTGTCCAGCCGATGGATAAATTCATGGCATCAGCGCCCATTAATACTGCATATTCAATGGCTTGCCAGCTATGTCTCTGCCTTCCCGCGCCATTTTTATCAAGGACTTTGCATATCAGAAGCTTCGCTCCGGGAGCCACTCCAGTGAACCTGCCCATCGTGCCATCTCCAACCATAGTCCCCCCTACATGCGTGCCGTGCCCTTCATCGTCAGCAGGCTGCCCGGTGCTGTCAGTAAAGTTGTATCCTACCCAATCGTCCACATAACCATTCGAATCATTATCGACCTCGTCCCATGGAATTTCGCCGGCATTGCGCCATATCTGCCCTGCTAAATCCCTATGATTATACTCAACGCCAGTATCCAGAATGGCAAGTAACACTCCCTCTCCATCAATGCCAAAATCGTGCCAGACCTCAAGCGCTCTAACAGCGGCAATGCCCCAGGAAGTATCCTCAGCAAGTGTATGAAATAGAAGCGCGGGACCGGGTAAATCCGAGATAATAGCCCTTATGCCCGGAAATCCCCTGAGCTGGTTTATCGCTTCCATGTCCGCTTCCACCGCAACCACGTTCGCTATCCATAAATTCTCCTGGCTCCTAACATGACCCTGCTCAGCAAGATAAGTCAATGCTCCGTTAAGCTCCCGCTGGCTGTTCCTCGCATAGTCCTTTAAATAACGTATAACCTGACACCGCCGGTCAGCTTTTCTCAATCCCTTGAATTGCTCGAGCATAGAGGGCGAAACCTGGTCCGATAAAACTAAATTCACAGGGTAATAACTGCCGTGTTTCTCACTCTCAAGGAACTCCAGCACATCAGGCGGAAGATAAGCTTCACCGAAACAAACCCCAATACCGGTTAAAATAAAAGCCTGTACCAAAATAAAAATATACACAACTGATTTAATACTGAAATTCATTATTTGTATAATCCAATCTTCAATCGGAGTTACTATATTACTTTATCAATATAATACGCTCTTTTTCGATGACATTCCCGGCATTTTTTACCACGCAATAGTAGATTCCGGATGGGGAGAGTGACTTTGGATAAGCATCACCTGCCAGGTTAGTTTCACCTTGCCATGTAAATTTGTGCTCATTCGATGGGAGATAACCTTCGAAAACAGTATTGACCTCCTCACCGAACAGGTTGTAAATTTTAATCTGATAAAATCCACTCAAGATATTTGTAAAATTAATGTTAGCGTTCGTGTTCGTTGGATTCGGGTATATAACAAGCTTCATTTCGGGTTTTAAAACGCTCTCTTCACTTATCCCCGAAACTTCTCTTGAACTCTCTATCATATAGCCGTTGGGATCGATACGAATAATCTCAACTTCCTCGTCTGCAGGGATCGGGATGACGAACGTATCAACTGAATCGTCTATGAACAGTGTATCATAAAAATCGTAGCTTGTCAATGAAACTCGAATTTCGAGAGGAAAAGTAAAGAGAGGAGCGTCGTATTGAACCTGCGTGATTATTATTTTCAGCAGCTGCTCCTCAGGGATAGGGGATGGGTAACAGCGTTGGGAATAGGTGAATTCCGGGTATCCCCTGTCATAGATCCATTCATCGAAAAACCAGCTTAAGCTGGAGCCATAATATTCCTCGCATACACCTTGCAAGTCAGGGGTTGTTACAATGGAGTACTTAAACCGTGAGAAATATTCCCTGACAGCGGAGAAGAACAACGAGTCTCCCATGACGAATCTAAGGTTGTGAAGCACGCATGGCGCTTTAGAGTATATAGTATAACCGAGATAGACTTCCGGGTCGTAGATAGGGAATCTTCCTTCGGATCCCTCATGTGATGTATATTCTCCCTGGAGCGACTGGACGTAGGTCTTTTCGGCTTCCGGTCCCTCGAAGTAGCCTGTCATGAGAGCTTCGCTGTAAACCGCGAAACCTTCACTTAGCCAGAAATCCCGCCAGTCTCCCAAACCGACTGCGTCCCCGAACCATTGATGGCACAACTCATGCATGAACAACCATTCGTAAGTTCGCCTTCCGTTAATCAAGAGCTGGTCTAACGACACCATGGTTTGGTGTTCCATGCCTCCACCAACGCTTGGAGCGAGATTTATCCCGTATTTCCGAAAAGGGTACGAACCGAAGAGCGAGGAATAGAAATCTATAACCTCGGGAGTCCTGCCCAAATCGTAAAGAGCGTTGGCTTCACTCTCAGGGTAAACGTAGTAGTATATAGGGAGCGTATCGAGGGAATCGATAACGACGCTATAATCGCAGATAGAGAAGCATATATTGTAAGTGCAAATTGGGAAATCTGAATGCCAGTGCATAATGCGTTTATCCTCCTCGGGAAGCAGCAGGTCCGAGATAAGCACGCCATTGGATGCGATCGTGAATTCGGAAGGTACAACAGCCTGAATATCGCAGGCAGCTTTGTCCTTAGGATGATCGACACAAGGGTAGAAGTACCGCGCGGTGGATGCCCAGAAGAGAGTGGAATACACGGGATTACCGTGGCGGTTCGTGCGGTAGGCATAGCCGTCCGAAGGCGTTCCATGGTAGTAAATACCAAGATAGATATGGTCACCTGGAAGCGCAGTTTCGAGTAAGTGAATTTTAAGCACATCCCCAACTCGCGAGAAGGGCAGTTCGCCCATAGCACAAACCACGCTATCTACGAACATACTATCTCCGGCGAAATCCAATTTGATAGTATCGACAGAAGCGAGTGTTGTAAGGTTAATTCCGAGTTCATTAGTGATAACCGTGCTTGGAATTAAAAACTCAATATGAAAAATGTACTCGTTGATATCGTAGAGAGTTAGCGGTTCTATGCAGGATTCTGTTGGATTTGTAAACATCGTTTCCTTGTCTTTGAAAGGAGTGCTATTTGAAAAATCTATTGTTATCAGAAGAATTAGTAAAACTAAGAAAATATGCGCATTTTTTTTCATTTATATCTCTCCTTACCAATTAACATATTAATTATATAATGAAAATAATGCAAGTCAATGTTTAAATGCCCTTCACCAATATTGGGAATACAATTTTTTCGAAAAAAATCCTTGTCATTCTGCAAGGTGAACATATCTTTTAATTTTTCAATTTTAACCGATAATTTTTTAAACTGGAGTGAAAAATGAGCGGAGTTTTCGGGGTGGTTTCGAAAAATGATTGTACTGAAACATTGTTTTACGGTACCGATTACCATTCTCATCTCGGAACGGAATTTGGGGGTTTAGCTGTTCTCGGCGATGGCTTTGTAAGACAGATACATAATATCTCCCAATCCCAGTTCAAATCGAAATTTTATGAGGATTTCCAGCAAATCCAGGGCAACAAAGGTATCGGGGTTATAAGCGATTCGGATGAACAGCCCATTTACCTGAACTCAAAATTTGGTCCATTTTGTCTCGTAACTTGCGGATTCCTGGAAAATTCTGAGGAACTTGCTAAAATGATGTTTGACAAAGGTCATTCTTTCTCTGAGGTGAGTTCTGGTTTCGTAAACACTACCGAATTGATCGCTAAGTTGATAATCCTTGGTGATACCCTGATAGACGGCATCGAAAAAATGTTTTCATACATCGAGGGCTCGTGTTCCTTCCTGCTCCTGAATCATGATGGGATTTACGCGGGTAGGGATAGATGCGGTTACACTCCACTGGTAGTTGGTAAGAGGGATGATGCATTTGCAGTGACTTCTGAGACGAGCGCGTTTCCAAATACTGGATTTGAAGTTGTAAAATATATCGGTCCCGGTGAAACAGTGATGATAAGTGAAAATGAAATGGTGTCCAGGACTCCCGGCAGACCTGTCAATCAGATCTGCGCATTTCTATGGATATACACAGGTTTCCCGGCTTCTGAATATGAGGGCATAAACGTTGAGGTGGTCAGGGAACGCTGCGGCAGAGTATTAGCCAGCAAGGACAAGGATATCGATGTCGATGTTGTGTCCGGGGTCCCTGATTCAGGGCTTGCCCATGCGATAGGTTACGCGATGGAATCGAACAAGCCGTACCGCCGTCCGCTGATCAAATATACCCCCGGATACGGAAGGAGTTATACTCCGCCTTCCCAGCAAACCAGGGACCTCATTGCCAGAATGAAATTGATCCCGATTAAGGAAATTATTAAAGATAATCGTATTGTGGTGTGTGAAGATTCGATCGTCCGTGGTACTCAGTTAAAGAATTTTACGATAAACAAACTTTGGGATTGCGGCGCAAAGGAGATACACGTTCGTCCCGCCTGCCCGCCATTAATGTTTCCATGCAAATTCAATTTATCGACCAGGTCGATCCATGAACTGGCAGCCCGAAAGGCGATCAAAGCCATCGAAGGAGAGAACCTGGAAGATGTGTCTGAATATATTGATCCAACAACTGACAAATATAAAAAAATGGTCGATTGGATTACGCAAGACCTCGGAGTCACTACGTTAAGGTATCAAACTGTCGGTGATATGGTTCAGGCTATCGGGCTACCCCGAGAAAACCTTTGTTTATACTGCTGGACTGGTGATTGCCCCGGAGCTTGCCATTAGAAATATGATTTCAATATGATATCGATTCAAATCAACTTAATATCTATTAATACAGTATGATTTTCGCTATAAAATTATTGACATTAAAATCATTAGAAGTATATTTAAAATTTAAATAAAAACTGGAAGCCTAATGAAAGCAGATTTAGCAATAATACACGCCTCTGAACTGATAACCTTTGATTCTACAGAGGGCAAAGAGCCCCTGAGAGGGGATACTATTAAGAATATAGGCATTATCGAGGATGGATGCCTACTTTTAAAAGATTCGAAGGTACTGGCTTACGGAAAAACGGAAGACTATATTAAAGACCTTGATGCGGAAGAAACGCTCGATGCAACCGGTATGGTAGTAACTCCAGGGCTGATAGATGCTCACACTCACCCTATCTTCGTAAAATCCAGGGAGAACGAGTTCATAATGCGGATCGGCGGCGCTACTTATATGGAAATAGCAAAACAGGGAGGAGGCATCAATTCAACTGTCAAGTCAGTGAGAGAAGCTCCCATAGAAGAACTGGTGGAAGCGGGAAGAAAGCATCTGAATATGATGCTATCCACCGGAACCACAACAATAGAGGCAAAAAGCGGTTACGGGCTGAACGTTGAAGACGAGATAAAGCAGCTTGAAGCAATAAAGATATTACAGGATGAGCACCCGATTGACATCGTGCCAACATTTCTTGGCGCTCATGAGATTCCGTTGGAATTCAAGAATAATAAGGAAGAATACGTTAAATTGGTCATATCCAAGATGCTCCCAATAGTTAAGGAGAAGGGGCTTGCAAGGTACTGCGATATCTTCTGCGAGGAAGGCGTTTTTGAACTTAACTACTGTCGCTCTATACTCGAAGAAGCAAAAAAACTGGGCTTTAATATTAAAATGCATGCCGATGAATTTGTCTCTCTCGGTGGTAGCGAACTGGGCGTGGAGCTGAATGCTACAAGTGTGGACCACCTTCTCGCGGTATCCCAGGAAGCCATTGATAAGCTGGCTGAATCATCAACGGTAGCCGTTCTGCTTCCAGGCACCAGTTTCTTCCTTGATGTCAGGAAATACGCTCCGGCGAGGAAATTGGTCGATCAAGGCGCAACTATCGGACTCGCTTCAGATTTTAATCCCGGATCATCACCTACAACGAATATGATCCTGATGCTGTCACTCGCATGTATCAAAATGAAACTCCTGCCCTCGGAAGCCCTTGCTGCCGCTACCCTGAACAACGCTTTCGCCATCGGAATGGCAGATACTTTCGGTAGCCTAACACCCGGAAAATTTGCAGATATAGTAATATGGGATGTGGATAATTACCAGAAAATCCCATATTACTACGGAATGAACTTGATAAATAAAGTGCTGAAAAAAGGTAAGATAGTTGTCGATAACGGAAAGGAAAACTAGCTTAATAACCATCATCGCCGCGTTATTGTGCTTTGCAATTACATCTTGCTGGTACTACTCCTTTACAGATGTGGCTTACTCGCATATTAAATCGACCCACATAAGCCCTTTTGAAAACGAAACCTCAGAATACGAACTGGAAATAATATTGAACGAAAAAGTTGTGAACGCGGTTGTTGGTGGACACCTCTTCAGCATTGAATCAGAAGAAAAAGCGGATTCGAGAATACAAGGAACAATAACATCATTCACGAGAAGCGCTTATACGTACGATCAGCAGGAAGAAGTTAATGATTATATAATAAGGATAATGGTAAGAATATCGTTCTATGATAAGATAAATAAGAAACAGCTTTGGGAGAAAACTTTTGAAGGCTGGGGAACATATCCAGCCGGTGGAGATGATTCCGAAGCGGTTGAAAGCGCTCTCGAAATGGTTGGAGATAAAATCATAGAACAACTTCAAAGTTAAAATAATTGGAGTATTAAATGCAAAACACAACAACATTTGATAACCTTATCGCAAAGATCAAAAAACATGAAGCCCTGATAGGTGTGATAGGTTTGGGATACGTCGGGCTTCCCCTTGCGGTTGAATTTGGCAAGGTTGGTTTCAAGGTAACAGGGTACGACGTTAGCCCACAAAAGGTCAAACTTATCAACTCGGGGATATCCGATATCCTTGACGTGACTTCTGAAGATGTCAAAACCCTGGTTGATAATGGAAACTTGCGTGCGGTCGATGATCACAAAGCTCTGAGCGAAGTGGACTGCGTCATAGTATGTGTGCCTACCCCGCTGAATAAAACCAAGGACCCCGATGTATCATACATTCTTGACGCGTTCGGCAAGGTCAGGGAGACGCTTCATAGAGGGCAGTTCATCGTCCTCGAAAGCACTACTTATCCTGGCACTACTGAAGAGCTGATACTGCCGCAGTTGGAGGAGTCGGGCTTGAAGGTCGGAGTAGATTTCTTCCTCGCGTTCTCCCCTGAACGCGTCGATCCGGGAAACGAGAAATTCTACATCAAGAATACCCCGAAAGTCGTTGGAGGTATTACAGCAAATTGCACGAAAGCCGCATCAGCTTTCTACGGAGAAATGAACGATAAAGTGGTGCCCGTCTCAACCACTAAGTCAGCGGAAATGGTTAAATTGCTTGAAAATACTTTCAGAAGCGTGAATATCGGGCTGGTAAACGAAGTGGCAATGATGTGCGATAAACTGGGTATCGATGCCTGGGAAATTATCGATGCGGCATCTACAAAACCCTTCGGTTTCATGCCCTTCTACCCAGGTCCGGGTTTGGGAGGACACTGCATACCTATCGACCCGCACTACCTTTCATGGAAACTCAAAGCGCTGAATTATTACGCCAGGTTCATCGAACTGGCTGGCGAAATAAACTCCAATATGCCCTTCTACGTTGTTAACAAAGTGACCGATTTCCTCAACAAGAACGGAAAAACCATTACGGGAGCAAAGATACTACTCCTGGGGATCGCTTATAAAGCAAATATCTCAGACGTGAGAGAATCCCCCGCGCTCGGAATTATGGAGATCCTCGAGGAAAAAGGCAGCATCGTATCCTATACCGACCCATTCGTGCCGGTTATCAAGTGGAAAGACGGCACAAGGGAATCCGAGGAATTAACCGAAAGCTTACTCGCTAATTCCGACTGCGTTATCGTCGTTACGAATCATGATGACTTCGACTACAAGTGGATAGCCGAGAAGAGCAACCTGGTTTTTGATACGAGAAACGCTACAAAAGGTATTGATAGCCCCAGGGTTAAAAGGCTCGGCGCGTACTAAAGGGGAACATCGTGCGATTGAACGTCAATCCAAATAGAATGCAGCTGCTGCGCCTTAAAAAAAGACTGGCGCTGGCTAAAAAAGGACATAAACTCCTGAAGGATAAACAGGACGAGCTGATGAAGCAGTTCATCGAATTGGTGGATACACTTAAAGGCTTCAGAAAAGAAACCGAAGAGAAATATGTCGAAGCTATACGGAGATTTACCGTCAGTACAAGTTCCATGAGCAGCCTGGAAATAAAAGAAGCGTTCAGCATACCAGCGATCAAATTCAAACTGAACGTGACAGAGAAGCACGTTATGAACTTGAAGGTGCCTTCTTTCGAGCCCGAATTCGAGGAGGGCGAACTGCCTTACGGCTATTTTGATGTGCCGGCTGACGTGGATTTCGCTGTGCAGGATGTCAAGGAAGCGCTTAAAATGATGATTGAACTCGCTGAATCGATGAAAAAACTCGAACTCCTCGCTGATGAGATAGATAAAACCAGGAGAAGAGTGAACGCTCTCGAATACCTCCTGATACCGAATATCGAGGAGACCATCAAGTATATAACGATGAAACTCGATGAGCTCGAAAGGAGCAACCTGACAAGGTTGATGAAGGTTAAGGATATGCTGGAAGCCAAGGAGGAAGAAGAAAGGCGGAAGAACTCGGGAGATAGGTAAGTAACATTTTTCGAAAATGAATAAATATCAATATGGAGGAAAGATGATAAAATTAGATAAAATATTATTCCCAACGGATTTTTCGGAATATTCAAAAGGAGCGCTTCTGTACGCGGTTGACCTGGCAAAGCAATACAACGCGGAGCTTTTCATTCAGCACGTTTTCGATGAGAACATACTCGACCCGTTCTTCTTCGCTGAAGCGGAGGATTCAGCAAAATATTTCGAGGAGCTGGAAAAGAATTTTAAGAACATGATAAATAACCTCGTTTCAGAAGTCGAAATGGGGGATGTCAGATATGAGCCTGTCTTATCCAACGGCACTCCGTTCGTTGAAATAGTCAAGTACGCCAAGAATATGGATATAGATATGATAGTGATCGCTACTCATGGCAGGACGGGTATAAGTCATTTTCTATTGGGGAGCACCGCGGAGCGCGTAATTCAGAAGGCTCACTGCCCGGTGTTAGCTATCAGGCATCCGGAGTTTAAGCTGGAAGACCTGTAAAACTACTCATATTTAAGATTTGGTTATTAGCTTAAGGTTGCCCCGAAAATAGGGAAAACGTTGAGCGTTTATGGATTTGGGGTTTCAGGAAATAAATTGTATTTATTATAAGTGTTGAAGAACCTACGGTGCCCGTAGGCTACGGAGGGTGTAGGTTGATTTATTTAATCCACGCGCCCACACGGGACGCGACTTATCGGGAGGCCCCTATTTGCTTATGGTATGGAGCGTTTCAATCCACGCGCCCACACGGGACGCGACATCATTTCTTTTTATAAGTTAGTTTGAATATGCAGTTTCAATCCACGCGCCCACACGGGACGCGACGAAACTCGGCAGGTAATGGATGCTCCCCCGAATTGTTTCAATCCTTGTTTTAGTGGAATCTTCTATTTAATCTCAATTACCATGTCAGTTTCATCTTGATTTTTCAAGGTTTCAATCCTTGTTTTAGTGGAATCTTCTATTTAATAAGGCTTCTTCTCCATAGTCAGATCCAAGATCACAGGTTTCAATCCTTGTTTTAGTGGAATCTTCTATTTAATTATGTTCCGGTAGTCAGCAAGGAATGTGAAGCCTTATGTTTCAATCCTTGTTTTAGTGGAATCTTCTATTTAATGGCTCAGACAGCCTTACACCGCTACCCGGGGTCTATAGTTTCAATCCTTGTTTTAGTGGAATCTTCTATTTAATTCGAAAAATCTGACCCGCAACTGGGACAGTAAGTTGGTTTCAATCCTTGTTTTAGTGGAATCTTCTATTTAATATGACAAGAGGTCAAAAAAATATCTATATGAAGATATGTTTCAATCCTTGTTTTAGTGGAATCTTCTATTTAATTTTCGCAGATTCGGCAAGGGCTGAATAATGCAGTTATGTTTCAATCCTTGTTTTAGTGGAATCTTCTATTTAATTTGACTATCCTACTGAGCCTGAGGTGAAGGCAATCTTGTTTCAATCCTTGTTTTAGTGGAATCTTCTATTTAATAAATTTACTCATTGCTCACCGCCGTTTTAACCATGAGTTTCAATCCTTGTTTTAGTGGAATCTTCTATTTAATCAATATTAAGTTTATTCTGATACACCCTCAACATAATGTTTCAATCCTTGTTTTAGTGGAATCTTCTATTTAATCAGGATAGTCAAAAGTTTTTCCGCAATCCAAACATTCAGTTTCAATCCTTGTTTTAGTGGAATCTTCTATTTAATAGGTGAAACTATTAACACTTGTCAACATAACACTTAGTTTCAATCCTTGTTTTAGTGGAATCTTCTATTTAATTAGTTTATCATAGAATTACTGTCAAGGATTATCTTACAGTTTCAATCCTTGTTTTAGTGGAATCTTCTATTTAATAACATACTTCAAACGCCACAGCGTTGTTTAGGACGGTTTCAATCCTTGTTTTAGTGGAATCTTCTATTTAATTTAACAACCTCCTCAGGTATAGACCTCGTCGTTGGAAAGTTTCAATCCTTGTTTTAGTGGAATCTTCTATTTAATGCGGATTCATCCTTAATGGAGTCAATCATTGCACCCAGTTTCAATCCTTGTTTTAGTGGAATCTTCTATTTAATGATATAAATGACAAACAATTGGGAAATAATAGATGAGTTTCAATCCTTGTTTTAGTGGAATCTTCTATTTAATATAACTTGACATCGCCCCACCTTCGCCGGCGACGAAAGTTTCAATCCTTGTTTTAGTGGAATCTTCTATTTAATCATATAGAGAGATGGTACACATCTTTTCAGATTGGCAGTTTCAATCCTTGTTTTAGTGGAATCTTCTATTTAATTTAATACTATTAATATAATAATCTTATTCATTATAGTTTCAATCCTTGTTTTAGTGGAATCTTCTATTTAATAAACAATATCCCAATGGAGATATAACAGAACAAACAGGTTTCAATCCTTGTTTTAGTGGAATCTTCTATTTAATTATTATGAATCTGGCACTAATGATTTATCGTTGGCGTGTGTGTTTCAATCCTTGTTTTAGTGGAATCTTCTATTTAATAAAAACCTACTGAAAGAGCTGAGAAATACTGGACAGTTTCAATCCTTGTTTTAGTGGAATCTTCTATTTAATTTGACACAATACCATATTATCATTTATGACGATATAAGTTTCAATCCTTGTTTTAGTGGAATCTTCTATTTAATAAACAATAT
>JAFGQG010000155.1 GCA_016935765.1 bacterium | reverse complement strand
GTTTTAACTATAGAAAGTTAAATTAAAAATATGGGAGGAAATTTAATGAAATACAAATTAAGCTTTGTTATAGTGATATGTTTTTTATTGCCAGCCGTTGCATTTGCGCAGATTCCAAGGTTGTACAGTGTAACTCCGGACACGGGAGCTCAGGACAATTCGTACACAATTCTCATGTCTGGTTTGAATTTTGTAACTGGCGCGACAGCGGATTTCGGCACGGGAATTTCGGTAACCGATGTAGTTTTTATTACTACCGCGTTTTTAAGGGCTGATATAGATATATCGCCCACCGCGCCTATCGGTACGAGGGACGTGATAGTCATGAATCCCGGTGGAGAAGCCGACACCCTGGTCGATGGTTTCTACGTAGTGGATGATGATATTTATCCGCCGGAAGCCACGCTCCTGTTTCCCGATTGCGGTTCGTATCTCAGTTGCGGTGATACTTCCATAATAGTGGCGCTATCGGACGAGCATTCGATAGACCCCGCATCTGTGGAAGTGGAAGTTGCCGGAACGCGATACACTCTCACTGATGACGAGTTGGAATTAATAATCACTTCAACCGAAACCACGCTCGTATTTACTCCGGACCCTCTTTTCCCGGAAGGCGAGGTGAGGTTCAGGATAACCAGCCTGGCTGATATGCTTGGGAATGATATCACAATACCGTTGATTAACTGCTCGTTCTGGTTCGATTATACTCCACCGAGTGTCTGGGATTTTCATCCTGACCCGGGCGGAACTACGAGAGAGGTTTATCCAAGGATCGCTTTCCGGATTGGTGATACAGGCTCAGGGCTTGATACTTCGTCATTAGTTCTCAACATCGGCGGAAGGGAATACCCCGGGGATCATCCTTCGGTCATCTGGGCGCCTGACAGCATAGTTTGGTCCGCTTCCATGGCTGGGATTTTCTTCTCAATTGGCGAAACCGTGTGGGTCTGCATCGATTCCGCGTCCGACAAGATAGACATTTGCCCAGCTAATGTGCTCAGGGATACATGCTGGTTCTTCTCAATATATATTCCACCGCCATCTGACCTGAACCTTTCCATCAGGCAGATAATGCCCGATAATTTCCCACTTGTTACTTCGCTTGTTTATGTTACCGACGAGGACGACAGGACTATCGAAGCCCTCGATGCGAGGAATTTCGTCGCTTATGAAGATGGTTTAAGACAATACCCGCTAATAGTACGCAGCCTCGGCGGGGGCGGTATGGCAGATATAGTCTTCGTTATCGATGACACCGGAAGTATGGGGTGGATAATAACGTCGGTTCACGAGAGGGTTGGCGCTTTCGCCGACAGCCTCGCAAGAATCGGTATCAACTATAGATTGGGGCTCGTTACATTTAAAGATGATGTTGATTTTGACGGAACGAGATACGGACTGGGGTATGATCTTACCGCTGATATTGTGCTCTTCCAGACCATGGTGGACGATATCGTTGCCTCTGGCGGCGGCGATGGTCCTGAGGTATCCCTCGACGCCATCTGCGACGCTCTCAACATGTTGAATTTCAGACCGGGAGCCAGAAGAGTTATTATCATGATAACGGATAATTCCGCGCATGAATTGGGGGACGGCACTGCCTACTCAGATGTTACCCTCGAAGGAACTGTCGATTCATTGCTGATGTATAACGCCGTTTGTTTTGTGGTCAGCCAGGATATCCATGCTATTCCACAGTTCGACGGGCCGGGCTCGATAACGGTCGAAACCGGCGGAACATGGTATGACCTCGATTACCCGTTTGCGGAGATATTGGAACAGATAGCGGAATTCATTCGGGGCGGGTACTACATCTCCTACACCACATCGAATTCGGTTGCTGACTGCGCCATTCGATATGTAACCTATGAAGCCATTTACGCCTCCCTGGATGATTCCGATGAGGGTATGTACATCGCTCCTTGCGGTCCCGCGGGAGAGATAATAATCCCTCAACCCGCGAAGATAACATCCGATAGAAACCAGGTTATTATGATGGACCTCAATGAACCCCACGAAGGAATAAACGATTCATCCATTCAATTTGTCGTCGAGGAAGTTTTATATTCAGTGATAACTTCAGCCGAACTATCCTTAAATATCGATACTTTGAGCTTTATTCCATCAACTCCCTTCGTACATAGACAGGAGGTTAATGTCGTCCTCGCGCAGGTACTCGATTTTCAGGGAAATAATCCTTTTTCCGGACCGATAGAGTGGGAATTCTATGTTGACCTGGAAGGACCTGAAGTTACCAACCCGGTTCCTGAACCCGGAAGCATCCTGGATGGACCTGACCGGCAGAATCCCATTATCGAAGCTGACATCACTGACGATCTTGCCGGCGTAAATGGTATTTCAATAATTGTCAAAATCGAAGCTCCGCTTTCCGGAATTAATATGAACTACTTCATTCATTCCGAGGGCGTAACATGGGACGAAACTACCTTCACTATCAATTCACTTGACGCGAACCTGCATTTCCTCGAGAGGGATACGGTGTGCGTAACTGTTCTGAGGGCGGACGATCAGCCGGATTATGGAGACCCAAACCATATCGAACCCACATACCAGTGGTGTTTCTATGTAGCGGATGACGATACGAACTGCCCTGAGTTTTCGAATTTCACCCCTGAGTGGCACCGTGAAGATGAAGATTTCTACCTCGAATGCGACATAATCGATCCTTCAGACGTCTTCGATGACAATACCGGCTCGGAAGGATATGGCGTTTACCTGGTCTGGACTCCCGACGGTGACCTCGATGACGGCAACGATAACCACGAAGAGCAGATGTATTCGATAGGGGGCGATCGATTCCAAGCGCTTATTCCCGGTCAGCCCGAGGACGCGAGTTTCATTTATAGAGTGTGCGCTTATGACGACGACTTCGATGATGACCTGAGTATCGACCGCTCGTTCTGCTGCAGCGATACGCAGAGAATAAGCTTCAGGAATGTCACGGGTCCTATAGCCACTTTAATCATGCCATTAAACGCAACCTGGACTACTAATGAAAACCAGGTTATTAAGATCCACCTCGTTGATGACGCTAACGGCATCGACGAAAACACCATTCTTCTTAATATTGAAGGAACCGGACATACACATGACGGAATTACCCTTATCTACGACCACGACACGGACACCCTTTATTATTATCCGATGCCACCTGACCTCTTCACTGATGGGCAGACTGTGAACTGTGAGTTAGCTGCTGCTGATGACAGCGTTGGCAATGAATTGCAGGAAACTTTAGTATGGGAGTTCTATGTTGACCTGACCGGTCCGGTGGGGACTATCGTTTCTCCCCCGCCCGGAGCTGCTACCGAAGATTACCAGCAGGATATCATCCTTACTTTAGAAGATGTATGGAGGGAAGTAGATACCCCAACAATAAGGTTGATAGTTGATGAAGATCCCTACCAGCTTGGTGACGACGGTTTGTATTGGGATCCGGGTTCGCACACGCTTTCATTTATACCCGAGGATGTGCCTACAATATTTGCTGACGGGGAGAGCGTCTGCGTGACTCTCGAGCAGGCTGACGACATCATGCCGGACTACGGCGATCCTAACCCGTTGACAGAAGTGCTTCATTGGTGTTTCATTCCGTCATTGACCTTCTGCAACGCTTCACCTAACGTGTTCACTCCCAACGATGACGGCTGGAACGATGTGGTGACGTTCACTTATCCGCACCAGGTTTACGGCGGCGGCGTCCTGACCATATATACTCTCGACGAGGAGGAGGTGAGAACTATCGAGGGCGAACCAGCTTCTTCCATAATATGGAATGGGAGAAACAACAGCGGGAACCCGGTTTCGAGGGGAATTTACATCTGGATCATCACCTATGATGACGAGATAGTCTGTAACGGGACAGTTACGCTGATAAGGTAAAGAAATTGACTATTTACCATTGACAATTTACGATACAGACAATAAATAAGGTCATAGGGGATTTCATTTCGTATTTTTACTATTAAAATGGTCATTCGTAAATGGTAAATCGTCAATCTATTTTGGCTTTATCCCTCACGTTTCCCTTGACAATAGCGATTTTCAGATATAATTTATTAATTGATATAAAATAAGGCAAATACTTATTATCCAGGTTATAGACCATCTGTAGGAGCTTGAATTATGAATAATAGAATAACGATAGACTCTGAAATTCATTTTGGCAAACCTTGTATTACGGGAACCCGGATTACTGTAAAAGATGTTCTCGAATTAGTAAGCGAGGGTTTATCATTCAAAGAAATTATTAAGGATTATTATCCAGATTTGACTTTAGATGATATTAGAGCCTGTCTGCAATATGCCATTGAGGTGGTCTCAGCGGAGGAAGTCCACATTGCAGGATAACAATGAAATTCCTTTTAGACCAGGATGTTTATGAAATTACATATCGTTTTTTGAAAGATTCAGGGCATGATGTTGTCAAAGTCTCTGAAATTGGATTCGAACAGGCTTCGGACCTCGAAATATTAAAAGAGAGCAAGAACCAGAATCGCATTTTAATAACCCGGGACAGGGATTTCGGAGAATTGGTCTTTTTAAAACATTTGGAAACGGGGGTTTTTTACTTGCGGGTTAACCCTCTATCTATTAATGCTGTTCATGAACAATTGCTTCTCGTTTTGAAAAAATATTCTGCAAGAGAGTTGATGAATGCTTTTATTGTGATCGAGCCCGGCCACTACAGGCTAAGAAAACTCTAAATAACGCTTCGATGAATATATGAAGGTTCTAAATACGTTCTTAATAAATTTTTATTTGGGTGGTTTATGGTTAACGGTTTTTTAAAAATGGGTTTACAATTATGAATTTTAATGATAAAACTTTGAAAAATATCTTTGTTTTTTTTCTGCTGGCAACATTCATTATTATTACACCAACCTTCTCGCAACCCTGTATCGATTGTAGGATTGGTATATTAGCAACTCCTTATTTCCATGATGTTGTGGCTGAGGGATATATACTACTACGTACAATTGATACTATGTTTTGCGATTTTGTCGTTGATACTTCAATTGAAAGCATGAGTTATGGTTCCTGTAATGTCTATATTATTCCCACACAATATAACAGATATTTACCAGAATCATTAGACTCATTTTCTTTACCGGATTCAGTAAGATTAGACCTGATAAACTGGACTTATGACGGTGGTAAACTTGTAATTATGGGTGAAAACTGTTTAGCAAGAGGGGGAGGGGCAGTAGTCACGGACCTTTTACATGATTCTCGCTGGAATACAGGGATGAGGTATGATAGTACAAGAGTAGTTCCAGAATATCCAGATCCCGCTTATGAAGAGTTTGCTATTCATCCTATATTAGCAGGTCTTCCTGATACAGTATGGGCAGATAGAGCAGGAAATGTAATTGTTACACCACCAGCTATCCGGTTAGTTTGGACTGAGAATCCTGAGTATAGAGCTATACACTGTTACGATACAACAATATACCGTTCAAATCCAACCATGATTGCTATGTCCCATTGGGGAGAAGGAACGGTAATTTATCACACAGACCTGTCAAACTTTGATTCATATTATAATTATTATGTTTCTGGTATAACCTTCAG
>JAFGQG010000154.1 GCA_016935765.1 bacterium | reverse complement strand
CTATGTAGTCTGTTTCTTTCATTACTTACCGTTTGCTGTTTTCTTTTCTCTCTGTGATTCGGTGGTTTTTTTTGTTTTGATGTTTCAAACCCGAATTAACTTGCCGCCAATCTCGGGATCGTATATATTTAATAAAGAAGTAAAATAACATTTTTCCCCTTATTAAAATATCCCAGGGAGAGTGGCAATGAAAACCAAGGCATTACTTTTGCCATTTCTAATCCTTCTTTCAGTAAATATTATCTTGCCTCTTTATCTTCATGCCCAGTTACTCTTCTGCCACGATTCGGGTATATGCGTGGCTTATGACATCTTCGAGGGGAATTTCGGTATCGGTCACGAGGACGGGAGGCGCCTGACCTATGCCTACAGCGACCCCTTTGTGCCGTGGGACCCCGGGGTTTCCGAAACACATTTCGTTCTGAAAGTGGATGACGGCTTTTTCACGAACTTCAACTACCATGCCTACGACTGCGGCAGCAGACGCACCCAGGATTATACGATGACCAATGACTTCCGCCATGACCCACCGCAGGTCACCACTATCTGGGAGTTGACGGACTCACTCCTGTTCGATTATACTTTCAGGCAAATCCTGACCCCGATGGTTTACAACGGCTTGCCGCAGACGAGGATCGAGTACGAGTTCAAGAACAATACCGGCAGGTACGTTGACGTAGGGCTCTACTTATACATTGATGTCAAGATAAACCGCCGGGATGATCCTCCCATGGATGTCGGCTGGGAAGTCGTGGACACGGGCAGTATCTGGAACCCTCCGTCTATTCCGTATTTTTATAAAGGCTACGAAAACTTTCCATTCGATGATCCGACACTCCTGGTAGCGCAGGGTTTTATCCGTGGCGGGGATTGCGCCGTGCCGGACCTCTTCGCGATCGGTCATGGCTACGGTTTGAGCCACGTGTGCTGGGAGATTGAAAGTGAAGATAGTACTTACATGAATTATGGATCAGCATACCATGATGTCGGAGCGTTTTTAAGGTGGGATGCAACTCCTTTAGCGCCCGGTCTTTCGATGTCCTTCGTCACCTACTATGGCATAGGGAAATCATCAGATGCCATTCACGCAGGCTTGAACCTGCTAACCCCTGATAGCATTGAAGCGGTTTCGCCCTGCAGCATTGAGGTGTTCGTGAACGCGGTAAACGCTGACGGCTATTACAGGGATTACGAAGGGGTAACCGTATGCATTCACCTTCCGGATGACGTCCATTATTCCCTGGGTTCTGAGCATCCCTTCAGTTCCGACACCTGTGTTTTGACTTCGCCTTCCGCGATATCACATCATGAGGCTGGCGCTGTAGCATGGCTGCTGTGCGTCACCGACCCGGATTACGACGGGGGTATCGACACCCTTACCTGGCGCGCGTTCGTTGGCGCTCCCACCTTTGTCGATACAGTGTATGACACCACGCTCATTATATTCCCCTCTATGATCGATACTATACACACAATTGAAGCTCGTGTAAGAGATGCGGAAGGTGTCGTACCGATACCTGGTATCATTGTCAATGCCTATGGCATAAGCGGTGGCGGTTTGATAACAACGCGCACTACGAACGCGTCGGGTTTTGCGTACCTGAACGTACCGGAGGGAGTTTACGCGCTGGTTGCGCATGACCCAACAAATGGATACTACCCTGAATTCTACGAGGAAGCGCGCGTTCCAGGATTGGCGACACCAGTAGAAATTACCGCTGCATCTCCAGACACGGTCACCGGTTTCGATTTTACTCTCGACACGGTCTTTTTGCCTTTTACTATTTCCGGAAGTATCCGCGACGGGGAACTCGAACCCGTAAACGCAGCTTTTGTGATTGCAGTATCCTCCGAAGAGGGTGACGACTGGATGGAAAGCGCAGTAACCCGAACAACAGGGGAATTCGAGATATACGTACCGCCGGGGGAATACTACCTTTTGGGCTATGGGTTCGGATATATCCCGGTTTTATTTGAGAATGAGCTATTCTGTGATAGCTCGGAGGTTGTAAGCGTCACGGATTTCGATGTGGATGGCATCGATTTCACGTTGGCTCGAGCAGCTTCTTACGGTTATGATGATACCACTGGTTCTCCGCTCGAGGGTCGTGTTTTGGAGGAGGTCGGTTCCTCGAGGAGCCTGACGGATTCCGTTCCGCTGCCCGGCGCCAGGGTCTATTTGAAGGATCACGCTTCGGTTTCATTATGTTATACAGGCGGGTTATCGAGTATTGACGGACGGTTTGCATTTGATAATCTTCCGGAGGGCAACTACCGGGTGGTCGCGGACAAAACCTTCTATAATCCTTACGCCGGGGAGGTTGAGATAGAGTGGGGTAGTCCTTCGGGGGAACTAACGATCATTTTAAGCAGGACTTCGGGGATTGCTGGTGATGCTCCGATTCTTCCGGAAAAGGTGACCTTGCGCCAGAACTATCCCAATCCTTTCAACTCCTCGACTGTGATAATCTATTCACTGCCAACGCAAAGCGAAGTGAAATTCGAAGTTTACAACGTACTCGGAGAGAAGGTGGAGACACTCGTGGATGAGAAGCAGGTTAGGGGGACGTACCTGATAAGGTGGCAGCCGGATAACCTTGGTTCCGGGATATATTTAGGGAGGTTGATCACTGAAAATGACAATAAAATAATCAGGATTTTATATATAAAATGATGAGCATCAAAAAAATCAACCCCCTCGCCCGTCATTACGAGGAGGGAAAGGCTATTATTTCCGCCTTTCACGACGTGGTAATCCCGTAAGCATAAGAATCCAACAAGAAATACCAGGGTTTTTATGCCACGGCAGCAAACAAGGGACTCACAATGACGGTGGATGATAAACCAGGAGGTATTAGGTGAAAAAAAACATTACAGTATTTCTAGAAATTATATTAGTTTTAGTATTTGTAAGAGAAATCGACGCAATTTTCCTCGAAAAAAGCTACATCGGCGTTGGTGCAGAGGATAACGGGCTTCTAACAATAGGAATTCCCAACGATTCCTGCCCCAATTATATCGACCTTACCTGCTGTAATTATTGTATGGGTGGAGGAGGTTTAGGATTATCCCATACTACATTTATGATCGACAGAGTGATATATACAAATGATATAATGAGCCCTTATGGGATACCCCTTGTTCTAGTAACAAGAACTGCAAATATCTCAGATAGTTTTCTGGTTACGGAATGGGAAGACACATCAGGGGATATCAGGATGAGGCAGGAATTGATCCCGATTGATGTTGATAGTACAGAAAAGGGATATGTAACTATAAAATACATGATCAATAATGAAGGAACTGTTCCCCATGAGGTGGGAGTGCTTATATGTCTTGATCTGAAGGTGGGCAGCAGCTGCCCCGCTGGAGCATACATACCAGGTGGTACGTTTGTAGATACTACTGCTATATTTGAAGGTAGCGCTGTACCATTGTTCTGGTATTGCTATGCCTGTGAGGATACACTGTTGAAAGCCTTTGCTGCACTGGGGATTTCTCCTTTTACTCTACCCGACAGAATGGCAATAGGGCAAGCACATCTTATTCTCGCGGTACTATGGGAGCCTGACTTTATTCCGATTGGAAGCCCTTTCGACAATATGGCAGTAGCTTACTGGTGGTTTCCTGTAACTATCGCACCAGGTGAGTGTATCGAATTAATGACCAGTTTAGGGACTTATGAAGGATTAACCGGTATTGAAGAAGAGTCAATTTACCTTCCAATCTCAGTTGAACTCCATCAAAATTACCCTAACCCCTTCAACTCCTCGACTGTGATATTCTATTCACTGCCAACGCACAGCGAAGTAAAATTCGAAGTTTACAACGTACTCGGAGAGAAGGTGGAGATACTCGTGGATGAGAAGCAGGCGAGAGGGACTTACCTGGTGAAATGGCAGCCGGATGACCTCGGTTCGGGTATTTATTTCGGGAGATTGCAAACGAACGGAATTGACAGAGTTATTTCTATATTGTATATTAAATAGTAGTAGGAATAATAAATTTATAATACAAGGAGGGGAGTATGTATAAGTTGGTTGCGTGTATTTTCTGTTTAGTAATAATGTTGAATTTGTGTGAAGCCCAGGACGCTTTCGAACTCTATATTGCTGACGAGATGAATCATCGAATAGTCAGGATAGATGATATGTATGGTACAGGTTGGACATCATTTGGTCATTATGGTTCGGGTGTTGGGGAGATACGAAATCCAACAGGAATCGCGATTGGACTATATGGCAGGATATATATTTCGGATTTTAATAATAACCGTTTGATCAGCATTAAAGACATGTCAGGTGCGGGATGGCTGGAGTTACATGGTTTTAATCGTCCACATGGCAACGCGGTGGGACCGGATGGAAAGATATATATCGCGGATAGCCATAATCACCGAATAGTGAGGATCGATGACATGTCGGGAGATGGTTGGGTTTCCTATGGAAGTTTTGGCGCTGGAGTCGGTGAATTTCACTATCCAGTGGATGTCGTTATTAGTCATGAGGGGCAGATTTACATAGCGGACGACAATAACCACCGAATCGTAAGGATAGACAATATGGAAGGCGACGGATGGATTTCTTTCGGTTCCTATGGTCATGGTGTAGGCAATTTCTGTGAACCTCGCGGTATTGCTTTAGGTCCTGACGAGAAGATATATGTTTCAGATGATGATAACAACCGTATAGTGAAAGTAGATGATATGTACGGAACTGGCTGGCAGACTTTCGACGGGGTGAGCGAGCCATGGGACGTTGCTGTAGATCCCGATGGCAGGATCTTTATGACGGAAACTTATTATAACCGTGTTATAAAAATAGATGATATGAGCGGGTCAGGTATCCAACATTACGGGCGCCCCGGTTCGGGTATAGGAGAATTTTACTATACGATCGTTGTAATGGTAGATCCGCGATATACAGGGATCTCGAAAGACCATGATGTTTTAAAACCTGGTGGATTATCGATCACTGCCTACCCCAATCCATTCAATTCGCAAGTAAACATTAATTATGTTCTGTCTGCTGATTCCCGCGTAACGCTGAAAATCCATGACATACTTGGCAATACGGTAAGCGTTCTTGTTGACGAATTGCAGGATAGGGGGGAACACTTCGTTACATGGCGTTCCGAAGGTTTGAGTTCCGGGATTTATAGTGCACGATTGTGTACAAACAATGAGAATAAATCAATAAGTCTATTATTCATTAAATAGATTTTGTTTTCAAGCTTAATCCGGATTTGTTTCACACTTTATTTTTTTTCTTCCTTTAACATCAGTAGGAAACGAGTAAATCATAAATTACACACTTTTTTCTTCCGTTATTTTCAATCTTGTCAACAATTTGGGTTGACATATTAAATAACTAATATAAATTAAAATAAAATTGCTTTATGATATTTTTTTTATATCTATTAGTACCCTGGTTTTTTAATTAATAATTATGTGAGAATTATGAAAAGTATGAAGATATTAAATTTTTTTCTGGTTTGCGCTGCTATCTGTTTCTCTTTTTCCATAGGAGGCTCAGAGATACTCAATCCCACGGACCTTACCATTACTGTTACCATGGACAGCCTATCTTGTTTCGGTTCTGCTGTTACCCCAAATCCGTTTACTGTACACGCCAGCGTTTTCAATCCTGACCCATGGGTTTACAATTCGATTTATGTGTACATAGAGTTCGACTGCTCCTGCATGACAGTAGTCGAGGGAGTCAATCCGCGGTCTCTTGGTACGCTGTACCCTGGTGTAACCCGCAGCGCTGAATGGGATGTTGAAATTTCGCCGGGCTGCGCGGGAGACACGGTTGAATTCACGGTATCAGTTGGTGGAATTTCCGCACTCATGAACAGCGACATTCTCCTGCTCGACTCCCCGGATGGCTTTTCCCACATGGCGCTGGATATTGGGGGTTACGACTATACAATAGCAAATATTGCCGCTTTCGACTCTATCGACTTTTATGATTACGGCATTCTCTTCGTAGGGTGGCACATGTCAGACGCTACACATAACGCCTTGCTCTCTCGCGAGGACGATATCGAGGACTGGTGGCGGGACGGCGGAAGAATATTGGTGACGGGACAGTTGAGAACCGGAAGGTTTGACTGGGTGCCTCTAGCCGTCGAAGATTCAGGTTTTAACTACGATATTAACATTGTTTATGATACCGATCATTTCATAATATCCGGCTGGGACGGTCCCGGAGGAAGTAACGACCTGACAAGTGATAGATTGTCTCATTGGAACATCTCCTGTCATAGCTATTTTACATCATGGCACTATCGTTATCAAGTATTGACAGTATTTCAACCCATGCCGGCTTTTGCAACTTTTCTCGTCGCGGATTACGGGTGCGATGGGGACGAAGGCAGGATCATTCTCTCCGGGCAGGATTTCGACTATCACGTCGCGTACCCCAGCCAACCAGAACCCGGCGCAACGTGGGCTGATACTCTCATGCACCGGTGCTTCGACTTCCTTAATTACGCTGATTGCGGATCGGAAATGGATGGATTGATCGTCATCCCGTACTGTGAGTGCGTTGGCGCTGAAGCAGTCCTGATTGACCCCGTACCGGAAAACGCCTTCGTGGCATGCCTCGACCAGGGCGTGGATATCCGCATCTTCACGGATGTCCCCCTCGATTCCTCGACCATTACAATGTACATAAACAGCGATACAATGGTTTACCCAGAGAATATGCGTTTCTACGGTGATACTCTTAGATTCTCGCCATCAAGCCATTGGAGCCATGGAGATACGGTTGATTTCGGTTTGATCAGGGCAGATGATACGACTGGGTGTCCGTTTGTTCGGAATGTGATATCATCATTCATCGTTGACCTGCTGCCCCCGGAGATTACTAATACGATACCGCCAAACGATACAATCATAAATGATTCGGTGACGGAAATCTCCTTCAGTGTTTATGATGACATCTCCGGAGTGGATATGGCTTCGATCATCGTGGAGATAAACGGGATTGAATATAGCGCTTCGGATTCGGGCGTAACCCTTGATGGGAATACCTGGAGATTTAATCCGGACAGTATTGGGCTGTTTTTTCCGAACGCTGAAACGGTTAGTGTCTGTGTTACATTCCTGGCGGACAACGTGCCTTCGGAATACTGCGGACCTAACGCCATCCCGGAACCGTTCTGCTGGTATTTCTTCCTGGATTATGAAAATCCTGCCGCGGAATTCGTATTGCCGGAGTTAGGGACTTACAGCGCTTGCAGCGACCAGAGAATAATTCTCATCGTTACAGATGCTTCTCCAATCGATACTCTCTCCATACAATTGCAGGTAAATGAAGACGTGTTCGATATTGGATCGCCATACTTATCATTTAATGGAGATTCGATTGTTTTTTCCCCGCCTGCTGGGTATTGGGAAGGCACGGATACGGTTCACACAGCTTTACTGAGTATAGGGGATATCTATGGAAATTCCCTTACATCACCGCTGGTTTCGTACTTTTACCTGGATTTCTATCCACCGGCTATAACGGGTATATCACCCTTTCCCGGTGAAGTCATACATATTGCTTCCCCCGAGTTCAGCTTTCAGATCAGCGACTCGGGCAGCGGTCTGGATCCAACGAGGCTGATATTCTCTGTCGGCGAAATGGCATTTTTTACACGGAATCCAGCGGTTACATGGGATGAACCAAACTTTACACTCTCATGTGATTCACTGGGACTTGCATTCGAAGATGGAGACACCGCGCAACTTTGTATTCACGGTGAGGACTCCCCCGATTACTGCTCAGCCAACGAAATAGATACATGCTACGAGGTTTACATCTCCCTGGATGGCCCGATCGCGGAACGGCTCTACCCTGCAAGGAACTACACGGTCTCGTGTTCGGTGCTTTCAGTTATATACCAAATTATCGATCCTGATGGGGTTGATCCCGGCACCATACTCCTGAGAGTTAATGACGATACGCTGAGCACGGCTTCGGAAGAACTGACCTGGTCAGGAGATTCGCTGGTATATACACCTTCAGAACCCTTTGAGAATGGCGATACTCTCCTGGTTTCGATTCTTCAGGCGGACGATATTTACGGGAACCCGTTGCAGAACCATCCTTCCGTCCGCATTATATTTGACTTGACAGACCCGGTAATCCGTGTCAATAATCTGGATGGAAGGGTCGTATCCGACAGCATGCAGCGCATATCCCTTTCGTTCATCGATTCGATTTCCGGAATAAGTGACAGCATAGAGTACTTCAGTATAAACGGTGTGGAGTATTCAACAAGCTACCCGATAATATCATGGGATACGCTGGGTCTTCCAGTATTGACGTTGACTTTCTATCCGCCGGAAAGCCTGCGTTTTGCGCACAATGAGACTGTAACGGTTTGTATCGGTATATATGACAATGCCAGGATTTGCCCACCCAATTTCGGGGAGTTCTGCTTTGATTTTTATGTAGACCTCAGGGGTCCCACGGCGGATCTGCAGCGCCCATTTTCGGGAGCGTACTCGAGCTGCAACGACCAGCAGATATTGATATCTGTCCAGGATTGCGAGGTTCCGCACGGGGTGGAGCCTGACTCCATCCTCCTGATCATCAATGACGTTGGTTACACGGTTGATGGCTCAGCTTACCTGGCATGGTATAACGATACACTTGCGTTCTCCCCGTACCCGGGCTTCTGGGCGGATGAGGATACCGTGACCATAGCGTTGTATGCACAGGATTCACTGGGGAACCCCGCGGACAGTGTCTATAGGTGGTGGTTTGTCATGGACCTGGCGCCCCCGTACATGTATGGTAACTGGCCGACTATCGCGGAGACGGTTTCGACAACTTCTCCTTTCATAACATTCGATGTAGCAGACCTGTTCAGCGGAGTAGTGTACGATTCGGTTTACATAACCGTCAACTCTACGGTTTTTACCTTGGAATCCGCCGCGTTCTCCTACACTGATCCCGGCTATATTTATAATTCGTCATTATCACCCGTCGTATTTATCGGCGGCGATAGAGTTGAAATCTGTGTGATCGCAAGGGACCAGCCCGATCTATGCAGCCCTAACGTCCTGGATACATGCTGGCACTTTTTTATAGCTAGCGGCGGTCCCGTTGTTACCGGTTACTATCCCGCGGAAAGCACGTTCTCAGCCTGCGAAAACCAAAATATTGTAATCATCATAGAGGACCTGGATGGTATAAATACCTCGACGGTCAACCTCGAGATCAATGATTCATTATACACGATCGATGAGACTGAACTTGAATTTAGGAATGACTCCCTTATTTTCACACCCTCGTCCGCGTGGGATGTGACCCAAGTGCGCGTCCAGCTAACGGCAGTTGAGGATTCTCTCGGTAATCCAATGGAAGAACCTTCATTTGGCTGGGTATTCTTTATGGATACAGAACCACCGGAAATTTCAGGTATATCACCTTTACCCGCGGATACGGTTGATATGCTCTGTCCCACTGTGGAGTTCAGTATATCAGACGATATGAGTGGTCTGAACGCGCCCGAATTAAGAATGCAGCTTGATACTTTGACCTTCGACCTGACATCACCCTACGTTCTCTGGATAGGGGATACTGTCAGTTTCGATGTATGTGATTTCGGGTTTTTCCTGAGAGGGGGAGACAGCATCAGTGTCTGCGTCCATGCTGAAGACCAGCCCGATTACTGCGGACCGAACACTACCGATACCTGCTGGATTCTATATATAGCCAGCGGCGGTCCGGTCGCCAGGGTTTTGGAACCAATGAACGGCGCTATATCTGCCTGCGACTCACAGCTTGTTATCATCTCGATATACGATTCAGACGGAATAGACCCGGCTTCCATCGTGCTGGAACTGAATGGTGTAGAATATACTGTAGGTGACGAAGCTTTATCATTCCTGGATACCTTGCTTACTTTTAACGCGCCTACTTTGTGGAGCGATGGTGACACTGTGTACGTCGAACTCCTGAGCGCCAGCGACAGGCTCGGGAATGCGCTGGAAACTCCACTTTCGTTTTCATTCGTGTTAGATCTCTCGCCACCGGTATTCCGGGCGGAATCCCCAATCAATGGAGTTACGATAAGTGAAATAACCCCGACTATTTCATGCTCCCTTTTCGATGCGGTCTCCGGCGTTGATTCACTCTCGATAGTGATCACGGTGAACGGTGAAACCTACAGTGTTGAAGAAACCCTGCACGCATTTGATCATGACGGTTGGTTACTGAGTTTTTACCCGGATTCCGCTGGCTTAAGGTTCACTGGTGGAGATACGGTAGAAGTCTGCATGCAGGCAGGTGACACTCCGGACTATTGCTCTCCTAATGTAGCAGAATATTGCTGGGAATTTTACATCTCGGGTGAAGGTCCGGTGGTGGAAATTATCACTCCGGCTCCCGAAACCTACACAGCTTGTGACGACCAGGAACTGCAAATGCTTATTCTCGATGGGGAAGGCATAGATCCGGCTACGATACAACTCCTTGTTGAAGGAACGGTTTACACAATTTCAGACAGCAATTTAATCTTCGAAGATAGCATACTCAGCTTTTATTCGCCGGTCCTTTTCGGAAATGGCGATACGGTAGACGTGTCACTTCTCTCGGTTGAGGACATTATTGGCAACCCGCTTGGCTCGCCTGTCTCGTGGCGCTTCTACGTGGACCTGACTCCCCCAGTTGCCTGGGACCTCCTGCCTCTCGATGGAGATACAGTTGACACAGTAATTCCTACCATAACCGCACGACTCGCTGATTCAATTAGCGGTCTTAACGAGGTTCTGATCTGGCTGGAGGTCAATGGTGTAAGGTATTCGCTTGATTCGACAGGTGTAAGCTGGGATGGCGAGTTGCTGAGTTTCGATCCCGCCGAAGCCGGTCTGGCTTGGTCGGGTGGATACGATATCGATATCTGCCTTCATGCTGTCGATCAACCCGATTATTGCCCCCCGCATACGTTTGACACCTGCTGGTCGTTTTCGATATTCTCTGTTGGTCCAACTATCGAGCTGCTAATTCCACTTGACAACACAGTAAGTTCATGTGATGATCAGGAGATAAGGTTCGTAATCGTCACGGAGCACGACATAGACACTGCTTCCATTCAACTGGAGCTCAACGATACGGTTTATGCGGTCGATGGTGATTGGCTGTATCTTGAGAGTGATACACTTGTTTTTTCACCCCTGCCTGGATTCTGGGAGGGCATCGATAGCGTGGATGCGGCTTTGTTGAATTTCTCAGACACTCTTGGCAATGTGGCTTCTCCCCTGCCTATTGCCTGGCGTTTTTTCATGGACCTGGAAGGACCGCTCGCGTCGAATTTCATACCTGCTGAAGGGGACACTGTATTCCTTCCCCAGGTCCCAGTTTCGGTGGATATATACGACAGCTTTTTACGTTTGGACACCACTTCCTTATTGCTTTCCATCGAAGGGATATGCTTCGTTGACCACGCGGTTGTCTTCGGTCTGGGAGACCCGGCATTGAGCTGGGACGGCTTTACACTCACTTTCGAACCGGCACTCGCGGATGATATCGCGCTTGGGGTTGAATATCCGCCCAGCCTGGATAGCTTGAGAGGTACGGGTATCTACTTCTGTGAGGCTGACCCAATATGCGTTACTCTCGAAGCTAACGACATTCCGCCCGACTACTGCGAGCCGAACTTTATTGAAGAACCGTACCGATGGTGCTTCCATTTTGTGGACACGGTGACTATTGATAGTACTGTACCGATTGTTGAACTGCTAAGTCCGGAGACGGGCGCGGTTTCATCCTGCCTCGACCAGGAAATAATCATCAGGATATACGATGAGCACGGCATATATCCATCGTCTATCGTAATCAGCATAGGTGGTGTGGAATATACAATAGCCGATTCCATCCTGAGTTTCATAGACGAGACCCTGCTTGTATTTTCACCAGTTGAAGCGCTATTTGAGAACGGCGAGGTCGTGGATGTCGTACTTGAGTATGTTGAGGATACCCGCGGGAACGGCATTACAGCGCCCTATCACTGGACATTCCATATTGACCATCAGCCGCCGTTAGTGAACCTGGATTATCCCCTTCGTGAAGGTCGACTCGAGGGTGATATCCCTACCTTTATCTTCGATATAACGGACAATCTCGCAGGTATTGATCCCGACCTGGTATGGTTGAGGTTGAATGGTATAGATTTTGAGATTGGTGATCTGGGTGTTTCCTGGTTTTTCAATGATGCGGATTCAGCGCAGTTGCATTTTAATCCAACCGATGCAGGATTGATATTTTCTGCGGAAGATTCGATGCATTTCGTGATAGGTGTAGGTGATGACGCCGAATATTGCGGCGCTAACGAGGACATATACGAATATAATTTTATAGTTATGGGAACCTATTCCTGCGGGGTTCATCCCAATCCATTCACGCCGAATGGGGATGAAGTGAACGACTATGTAATACTGGATTACCCGGGGATGTTTAACAACAAGGGTATTCTTCGTATTTTCAATTTGAGGGGTATTAAAGTAGCGGATCGGAATATCGGTCCTATAGCAAATATTGCGCAATTTGTCAACCGTTCCTGGGATGGGAAGGATAACACGGGGCTGCAGTTGCCGGAGGGGATTTACATGTACATCATCGAGGTAAAGGGGAAGGTGGTTTGTGATGGGACGCTGGTGATAGTAAGGTAGGGGAGATAAGGGGTAGCAAGGGGAAGGGTAACCACGGAGACACGGAGGCACGGAGAGAAAAGAATACTAATATCGAATATCGCCTGCCCCGATTACTCGGGGATTAACGAGTTAAGATTGAAGAAGTGAAAGAAAAACCATAAAACATCTTG
>JAFGQG010000153.1 GCA_016935765.1 bacterium | reverse complement strand
TTGTATAATTCAAATTCCGAAATCGTAAGTTGTAAAGTGTAAATCGAAAACCATAAATCGAAAATCGTAAATAGTAAATCATTAGAGGGAGATATAAAATGAGTATGAAAGATAAAATCAAGGAATTAGAAGCGCTAAGAGCTCAGGCAAAACTTGGTGGAGGGGAGAAAAGGCTTCAACGCCAGCACGATAAGGGAAAGCTGACTGCCCGTGAAAGAATTGATCTGCTGCTCGATCCTGGTAGTTTTGAAGAGTACGACCAGTTCGTAACGCACAGCTGCACAGATTTTGGTATGGAAAAGAACAAGATACTGGGGGATTCGATAGTCACTGGTTTCGGTAAGATAAACGGCAGACCGCTATTTGTATTTTCTCAGGATTTTTCTGTCTATGGCGGTACCTTATCGATGGCTCACGCCATCAAGATGATCAAGATAATGGACCTGGCGATGAAGATGGGAGTTCCGGTGGTCGGATTGAACGATTCGGGCGGTGCGCGCATACAGGAGGGAGTCGATAGCCTTGCGGGATACGCCGAAATATTCTACAGGAACGTAATGTCTTCGGGAGTGATACCCCAGATTTCGGCTATCATGGGTCCATCCGCGGGTGGAGCCGTGTATTCCCCGGCTATGACCGATTTCATCTTCATGGTCAAGGATACGAGCTATATGTTCATTACCGGTCCGGAGGTGGTGAAAGCGGTCACTCACGAGGAAATAACCTTTGACGGATTAGGCGGCGCGGAAGTCCACGCGAAGAAATCGGGAGTTGCACATTTTACCGCGAGAAATGACGAGGAGTGCATTCTGCAGATAAAGAAATTGTTCGAGTATATACCACTGAACAACCTTGAAGACCCTCCCCGTAAACTTATTGATGATCCACCCGACAGGATAGACGATAGTTTGGACAAGCTTGTGCCGGACAACCCGAACCAGCCATACGACATGAAGGTGGTCATCAACACCGTATTCGACAAGGGAACCTTCTTTGAGGTACACGAGTTTTATGGTCCAAACATCATTGTGGGATTCGCCCGGTTGAATGGTCATGTGGTTGGTATAGTTGCCCAGCAGCCAATGGTACTCGCCGGCGTGCTGGATATAGACGCCTCCATAAAAGGCGCCCGGTTTGTTAGATTCTGCGACGCCTTCAATATTCCACTCATCACGTTTGAGGACGTACCCGGTTTCATGCCGGGAGTGAACCAGGAACACGGCGGTATAATCAAGCATGGCGCGAAACTGCTCTATGCATTCTGTGAAGCAACTGTGCCACGTATCACACTTATCACAAGGAAAGCATACGGCGGAGCATACTGCGTTCTATCCTCAAAACACATCGGCGGGGACATAAATTATGCCTGGCCTTCAGCAGAAATTGCCGTTATGGGTCCGGACGGAGCAGTGAATATCATCTTCAGAAATGAGTTAAACAAAGCAAAGGATCCTGAAAAGCTAAGGCAGCAATATATCCAGGAATATAAGGATAAGTTCGCTAATCCTTATATCACAGCATCCAAAGCCTATATCGACGATATCATCATACCCAGCCATACAAGAATAAGGCTGATAAAGGCGCTGGAAATGCTGCAGACGAAGCACGCTGAACTGCCACCTAAGAAGCACGGGAATATACCGCTTTGATGTTTTTCTGAATAATACAATTCTAAAAGGTATTCTGGCTTATCAATTGCCGATGTTGGAATAAGACCCTTCACAAGATAGAGTCGGTTTAAAATGATTTTGGTTACTACTTCTATAAACCTCTCCTTGTTCATATCATTTTCAAGTTCTGGATGACAACGGTTGGTTTTTGGTTGACGGTGCTTTTGTCTATTCCCTTCGACATCAAAACGCATTCATTGTCATGCTGAGTGATATTTGGGTATTTAATTGATAGGCAACAACTTACTTGTGTAACTCAGACCGGCTGGTTTATTAAATTATCACGAAGCATCTTACTCCAAATGATATTCTGGCTTACCAATTGCCGATGTTGATATAAGACTACAACTGTTTGCCTGTACAATTATTCTAATTTTATTTGACAACGAAATGATAATTGTTAATATATATGCAGTTTTTTTGTAAGTTAATATTAACCCACGGTATTCATACGGAACTATGGAAGTGGTCAATCTTGATTGATTCTTTGATACTGCTGGATAATATTAGAAAGACGTTTAGTTTAGAGAAAATATAAATGTTCATATTCGGAGGTAAAATATGAGTGGAATAATTATTTACATTGAAGTTGAGCGAAAGGTTGTGGCTATTAAGGGCAAATCTAACCTTGATGGGCGTTCGAAGCTATGGCCCCAGTTCGCCGCTGAAATCCGTAAACAAGGGGTCAATGCCGACGGATGGGGGATCACAGAATTTATAGACAGGGGTGAGTTTGAACACGATATTTCCGAATATGAGCTTATGATGCCTGTAGTAGGGGATATTTCTCCCGAAGCGCCTCTCTTCGCTAAGACTATCCCCGGCGGGAAGGTAGCTGCTGTACTGCATAGAGGTCCATTCAATGAGATAGGGAGAGTGCACAGAGAAATACAGATCTGGGTGCAGCAGCACGGTTTTCAGGTTGGGGGAAGAACGAGAGAATACCATCTTCGCTGCCCACATAACACTTCTGACGAAAAAGGCTATGTAACCGAAATACAGGTTCCAATTCGGTAATGAGTTCGCCGGTGATTCGAAAAACATTCTAGGTATATATTTCACCATGCAATAGTCATAATCAAGTTTTGGGTTGACAAAACAGTCAAGAGGGTTAATTTTAGAACACTTTTATTTTGGAATATACGAAAGAAATCATCATGTTTAAAAAGATACTAATTGCCAACAGGGGAGAGATTGCTCTCAGAGTTATAAGGGCATGCAGGGAGCTTGGTATCAAAGCGGTTTCTATATTCTCGAGTGTTGACCGGGATTCTCTGCATGTTCGTTACGCGGACGAGGCTTATTTTATTGGGGAGGCAGCCCCTGGAGCCAGCTATTTGAATTTTGACAAAATAATCGAGGTTGCCCGTAAGTCAAAAGCCGAGGCGATCCATCCAGGGTACGGTTTTTTGGCTGAGAACAGTAGTTTTGCCGCGAGGTGCGAGAAGGAAGGGATCCCCTTCATCGGTCCGACCGCGGAAGGTATGGCATTGGTCGGCGACAAAATAGCAGCACGGCAAACCGTGCAGAAAATCAAAGGACCATTGATCCCGGGCATGGTCGGCGCGTCCAGAGATATCAAGGTATTTGAAGAGAAAGCGAAGGTGATCGGGTATCCGATACTCGTTAAAGCCTCCATGGGTGGTGGCGGTAAAGGCATGAGGGTGGTTCGGTCCAGGGAAGAACTGGCTAAAGCCATTGAGATGGGGCGCCGGGAAGCGAAATCCGCGTTCGGGGACGATAGCGTATATATCGAGAAATATATAGAGCAGCCGAGACACGTGGAGTTCCAGATACTGGCAGACCACCACGGCACCGTTATTCACCTTTTCGAAAGGGAGTGCTCAATACAGAGACGCTATCAGAAGATCGTCGAGGAATCGCCTTCCCCAGCGCTCGATGACGAAACTCGCCGTAAGATGGGTGAAGCAGCGGTTAAAATAGCAAAAGCAGTGGGATACAGGAACGCCGGCACGGTGGAGTTCCTTCTCGATAAGGATAAAAATTTCTACTTCCTTGAGGTGAACGCAAGGATACAGGTTGAACACCCGGTTACTGAATTTATAACAGGTAAGGACCTGGTTAAAGCTCAGATAATGATCGCCTCGGGCGAGAAGCTTCCCTGGAAACAGGAAGAAATCACGCAGAACGGTCACGCTATCGAGGTCAGGGTGTACGCGGAGGACCCGGACAACAATTTCATGCCGTCACCCGGGCTAGTGGAGTACGTAATGGAGCCCTCCGGGACGGGCATCAGGCTGGATTCCGGCATCTTCCCCGGTTTCACCATACCGGTGCATTACGACCCGATAATCTCCAAACTCATAGTCTGGGCGGAAGACAGACCGGCGTGCATCGAACGTATGATACGAGCGCTCAAGGAGTACCGCATCGTGGGAGTTAAAACGACTATCAAACTCTTGAAACAGATAATGGAAGACAAGAGGTTCCAAAGCGGGAACTTCAGTACGCATTTTCTCGAGGGATTCTCGATGAAGGAAGAGAAGGTGGATTTGAACAAAATAGCCGCAATCGCGGCTTTAAGCGATAGATTGGTACCTAAAATCCATGCAGTGGAAGGTAAGAGCGAGGGCGTGACGAGTATGTGGAAGCTGATTAATAGGAAAAGAGCTCTCAGATGATTTCGGAATTAAAGAATAAGAACTAACCACAGAGACACTGAGACACTGAGCAAAAAAAAAGAAGAACCAAACAGGATACAGGGAGAAGTGAACGGTAATCAGTAATCGGTAATCAGTGATAGGTGATTGGAAAAACAGGAAGAAGAAAAAACTGTAATTATATTATGAAGAAGAAGATACGAGTAAACGGCAAGGAATTCGAGGTAGAGGTTAGGGACGATAAGGGGTGTTGTGAGGTTGAGGTAGAGGGGAAAACCTATTCCATCGATCTTGCGGACATAAGGATGGAGGGCTTCAGTTCCGTGCTTATCAACGATGAATCCATTCAGGTGAATTGCCGAATGGTTAAGGAAGGGGATTATTTACTGACAATTGGGCATAACGTTTACGAGGTGATGTTCCAGGAGGCTATGATTGGCACTGCAATGGAGGACGAGGGAGCGGTAATAACCGCGCCTATGCCGGGGCTCGTAGCCGAATTGCACGTAGCGCTGAACGACGTGGTCAAAAAGGGACAGCCTCTGCTCATACTCGAAGCGATGAAGATGCAGAACGAGTTGAATGCAAAATCAGATGGGGTAGTAAAGGAATTACTGGTGGCAAAGGGTGATACAGTGGGAATTGGGCAGAAATTGGTGGTTGTCGAAGCGGAATAGGTGAAGCTATTTGGGTCAATATGAATTTGATTTTAATACAGTTCTTACATTAACTGATATGGATATCAAAACAAATTGGCAGAATTACATAGAGCATTTTTTTTAAGGTGGTCTTTGGACTATAGAGTGTCTAAATTGTAAATGATCAATTAAAGTTGGGAGGTGTGTCTAATGAGAAAAATGTATCTTTTCTTAGTTTTATATTTAATTAGTATTCTTTTTACAATTGGATGCGAGGAAGAAAGTACTAATGGACCCTCGGCTCCGGCAGATTCATTAATGGTTGAGTTCATTAGACCGTTAACATCTGATAGCGTACACGGCTACCTGGAAATAGCCGTAGAAACTGAACCAGAAGCTGATTGTATCGTTATCAGTTCTTCACATTTACCCAGCATTGCAGTGGGAAGGGGCGCGATTGATACCGTCATGTTTATTAATGAGGGTGGTAGCGGTGTTATGGTGTTAGTTGCTACTGCATTTTGGGGGGATATAACCCGCGAGGATAGGGAAACCATTTACTTTACTGGACAGCTTGCTGATCCATATCCGGTTATATTAAATGGCGATACGATTCCTGAATATGCAGTAACCCGCGATTCCTTCGGGAGGGTCACGCGGATATCTTTGAGTGGGAGCGCTTACGGGACTGATTGCTTTTACGGTATCGAAAATTATGCGTCAGGATTAGAATATATATATCTCGGCTCTACTCAATTGAGTACGGTGGACCTTACACCCCTTTCCTCATGTTTGAACCTGGAGGAACTGCGTCTCAGTAATAATATGTTGACATCCATAGATTTATCACCTCTATCTTCATGTGAAAACCTTAAAGAGCTGCACCTGTATGGTAGTTGTCTTCAAGATATCGACCTGTCACCCCTAACACTTTGCGAACAATTTGGAAGGTTAGAACTTGGTCATAATTATTTTAATTCCATTGACCTTTCACCGCTTTCCTCCTGTTTACACCTATATGATGTGAGTCTCGAATACAACAATCTAAGCGAGATCGATATTTTTCCGCTTAGTACTTGTTTAGGCTTGAGGTATATCGACCTCGGATATAACCAATTAACTGCTTTTGATTTTTCTTGTCTTGAATCGTTTACAAATCTTTACACATTGGATCTTGACCATAATCATTTAACCACGGTGGATCTTTCTTACTGTGATAATATACGTACTTTAAACTTAAGTAATAATTACATAGCTGTTTTTGATTTTTCTTCTATTTCCCCGGTAAATACTTTGTATTATCTCTATATTGATCATAATTTAATTACTGAGATCGACCTTGAACAATTGTCCGCATTTTATAACCTTAAAACGCTATACCTCAATCATAATAGGATAAGCGATATAGATTTCTCCCCTTTAACTACCTGTAATGAATTAAATTATGTTGATGTATCTGAAAACAGCCTGACCACGATAGATTTATCGCCTTTTTCGTCATTGAACGGGTTTGGCTACCTGTATGTTAATGACAATCAGTTAGAGAGCATTGATCTCACGCCTTTATGGAGTCTCGATGACTTATACGAGTTCGATTTCAGCTACAATCACCTCAATTCCGCCTCCTGCTCGCATGTCTGTGAATTCATTGCCGACCACCCTGATTGCTACGTCTGGACCGATTGTTTGTGTGGCGGAAGGAGTTTTGGAAAGAGAGTACAGACTTCTCCTGTGGATGAATGGCATTGGAATGAAGATTTTTCTCTTGAACAGAACCCCACTATCAATTATATTATTGGAAAATAACGGTCGAATTAACACTATGAGTTTTGAATAACGAAAGGATAATCTGAAATGAGACAAAAATATTTTCCACTTATACTAATGGTTCTCACAATATGTGCATTGTTTATTCTGAGTTGTGAAAAGTTAGATGACAAAGACCCGCTGGAGATGCCCGGAGTGCCAGTACTGGATAGCTATTCATACGGCGACTCCTGTATTCCCGGGACGGAAGTAAGAGCAAAAGAGACCGAGGATGATACCCTCGTCGAGGTCAGTGTCGATGGCTACATGATAAAGGTCGAACACCAGCGTATGTTTAACTGCGCTAAGGATTCCATAACAGTAGAGTTTAGTTTTTCAGGAGATACACTGACGCTGTTGGAGGTTGAGCATACATCCAATCCCGTTAGATGTGACTGTTTATTCGATGTGGAATCCAATATCGAAGTGCAGGAAAATGGTGATTATGCGGTAAAGTTGTGGGTGGTGCCGGCAAACTGCTTTCCGCCTGAGACAACGCTGGTGTGGGAGGATGTTGTTACGGTTTCCGAATGCCCATAAAGCTAAGGACATTTTAGGACGGTTGGGCGAATGGACCTACTTCGTTGGTCTGTTCACAAGAACCATGTTGGCGGTGGTAACTACGTAGGTTAAAATGAATGGATAGAATGAATTTAGAATCGGTTAGTATGATATGATTAAATTTCGTTTTAAGATTTACCAAGCAATTCTTTTCATCTTGATAGGGGGTATGGTTTTGTATTTCTGGAGCTGCACGGATACCGGACCTATGGGGGACGGTAACGGGAATGGCGACCCCTGTGATCCCTTTGCCCCCGTAATCCTTAATGGCGACACCATCCCGTTCTACAGGGTAACCCGCGACGACTATGGATGCGTAGTGGCTATCGACATCAGCGAGATGGACCTCTACTCGTCGAACTGCCTTTACGGTATCGATGACGTGGCTAATACACTCGAAGCGCTATACGTAAATAACAATCACCTCAGCTATATCGACCTGTATTATTTAAGGAATTGCTACGAACTCGAGCAGCTGGACCTGGCTAATAATGAGCTTTATAATATCGACCTATACCCGCTTTCCTTCTGCGATAACCTGAGATGGCTGTACCTGGAAAGCAACTATTTAACTTCTATCGACCTCGAGCCAATATGGTCTTTATACTCACTCGAGGCATTGTGGTTAACTTCGAACAACCTCGATACAACTTCCTGCGCGTACGTCTGCCAATTCGTCGATGATCGCCCTGACTGCCAGGTTCTTCACGACTGCTGGTGCAGATAATAATTGATTATTGTCTATTGATTATTCCCCACCCCCCAGAAAACATTGGCAAATTTTGTTGCCTTATTGACCACCATTTTTACTTTAAAATCAATACTCCGAGTTTAAACAACTTGACTTTTACTTTGATTTAAATATCCTGAAAATGATTATTTAAATTTTAAAGGAGAAGAAACAAAATGAAAGAAATTTATAAATTGAAGAGCATTATTTTGATAATACTGGTTGGATTAATTCCCCTTTTTATCGGATGTCCCCTCTTCGAGGATGATGAACCCGAGGAGGGAGACCAGAATTTTACATTGATAGCTGAGGAAACCATTGGCACATCCGGTGGGGTGATCTACGCAGACAGCTTCGAGATAGATATCCCGGCGGGAGCGTTCTCTCAGGATTTTGACCTGAAAATTTACGCTTCAACTGAAGATAAGCCGTTCGGGGATTACGTTAATACCAGCGTATTCATGGTCGAAGGAATACCTGAAGGCTTCACTCAACCGATAAAATTCACAATCAGATACCATGGGGTTCTCTCAGGGGACACACTCGGCGCGATAGGGCAGAACATGTTCGCTCCCAGTCTCTACGACACAACAACTGCATACTATGCGCCTGCCGCGACGGATTCATCAGGTTACCTGTTATTTGAATTTGCAGCCACAGCCGCAAGTGCTAAAGAGGGCTTCATCCTGGACAGCACATTGACACTACCGCCGATAATAATTTTCGGGATCAGAGATCACATAGTGAAGAACAGCGCGAACGGACATTTCAGGATAGTGCTGCCAACTTCATATCAACCCGATGCAGCAACAGTCGCGGCTTTCTTTGAAGCTGCTTATGACACCTTCCAGAACATGGGATTTTCATATACCAGGAGGACGAGGTGGCCATTAAACGTCACAGTAAAAAGTATCAATGCAGTGGGGGAATATACAGGCAGGCTGAACGATAAGAATTCAGGAGTCATAAACATAAACACAGGCGATATGGGTGATCTTGCTGAAATAAGGGTGACTGCCGCGCACGAATTCTTCCACATGGTCCAGCACCTTTACAATTTTCAGTTCAGCGATGATATCTGGTTGGCAGAGGCTTTTTCTGTCTGGTGCGAGGACAAAGTTGATCTTGTGACTAACTACATATCCTCTTCCCTTGGAGGGAACGAAATGGAGCCGTTTTACGGGTGGCAAATAGCTGCGCAGGATCATGGTTATGGGATGTCAGTAGTAATGAAGGACCTCGTTGAGGTTTATGGCGAGAGCAGCGTGCGAGAGGTCTTCAATTACATAGATGCTGGACCTGCGCCAGTGAGCCCTGTAGATGCGGTCTTACATTCAGTTACAGAACCGGTCGGCAACATGTGGCATGGTTTTCTCGGTTCCTACATACTCGGGCATTATTTTAACGACCAGGTGCGCAATATAATCCTGGATAACCTTGGCAATTTTACGGATTTTTTCATAATTAACGGTGCTGCTGATACATTAGCGACATTCACAGACAGTTACCAGGACCTCTCGGGGAAACTGTACGCGGTCGAATTAAATTATACCGGCATCCTTCCCGGCGCTTCACTGCTTTTTACTCTAAGTGATCCTACTAATTGCGGGTTAGCTGTTTTCAAACTCAAGGTCGGAGCGGATTCCACCGCGCTGCTGGATGAAGTTTTCCCCGGCGGGAGTGGAACAATTGCAATACCAAATGTAAGTGAACTTGCTGCCGGAGGCTGGAGATTGATAGCCCTAGTATCGAACAGCAGGCATGTTGCGCCCTATACCGGGAATACCAGCATCAGCCTTGAAGCGAAGTTGACCGGGTCTTCTCCCGGCACAATTACCAGGGGTTATATCTGGGCGAGGCTCAACAACCATCTATTATATGGAGATTCGCTTATTATATCATACTGGGGTTCTGATGATAAGGATACGGTTGTTTTGAGCTCCAGTGGCATTGAGATGTTAGGGTATGGTTATGGGGGAGAATTTCAAAGCGCTTCAGGCAGTAATTTTTCGGGAAGTTCCGATGAAATCCTGGGAGAGATATTTCGTTATAGATTAATCCAAAATTATTCCATCACTGTAGATGATACACTTGGGAGTATTCTCAGCTTTAACGGTAATTCCAGCAGTTCGTTGCAATCTTTCCCCGGTTATCCTCCAAGCACGAGTTCCATTTCAGGCAACAATATACTTTTGTCGAGGTCGAGTATCACCAGGGATACGTTGATATTCAGGGTTGAGGGATCAGAAGTATGCGATCATATTACTTCACTATCATACAATGGTCACAATCCGATCTGGGAGGTACCTTATGAACCCCATGCTGTTGATACTACCTGGAACCGCTTCTCAACCGTCATGACCGACTACGATTGCGATACCACTGATTGCTTTATTCAGATAATGCTGATAGCGGAGTGAACTGAAACTCTTTTTCAAAAAGGTTTTGACATAACTTTGACATGCATTATTTTGTAATCTGAAAGAGAAAATGTCTCAGTTATGACGAATGATAACCTAAATAGTAAGGGGGGACCAACTGGGCTTTAAGCACCTTTATTTATTCATTCATGAAAAGATTAGGCAAAATACGGAGCGATTCGCGACATGAACGATATTGGATTTAATAAGCTTGCCAACGAAATAAAAAACTGTAATAGATGCAGTCTGTATGAAACCAGAACTAATGCGCTACCTGGCGAGGGGAACCATAAAGCTAGGATCATGTTGGTAGCCCAGGCTCCGGGTGAAACCGAAGACGTTGAGGGCAGAATGTTTATCGGTCCTTCCGGGAAAATACTGGATGAACTTCTCTATGGTGTAGGTATCGATAGAAATGAAATATATATGACCAATCTCATTAAGTGCATGCTCCCTAAATACCGAAATCCCAAAGAGGATGAGATTAAAACGTGCTCGCGATACCTGGATAGGGAAATAGAATTGATAGATCCCGAGGTGATCGCGCCGATGGGTTTTTACGCTTCAAAATACATCTGTGATAAATACAAGATCCCAACTCCGGGGGATAAAACTGAAATGAAAACAATGTACGGCAAGCTTTACTGGTCAGGAACCCGGAAAATATTGCCACTTACTCACCCGGTCGCCCTGCTCTTCAAGGAGGAGCTTAAAGATAACATGTTGAAAAACTACGGTAAACTGAAGACAATGATGACCGATTGCAAATGGTACCCGGTCTGCCCGATAAAATTTTATTATGAAAAGGGGAAGATAGACGGAAAATGGGTGGAATTGTATTGCAAAGGAGATTGGAAAGATTGTGTCAGATACTGGAAGGAAGAGAGAGGAGAATACCATCAGGACTGGATGCTCCCTGATGGTACTATTGATGAAACCCTGCGGTAATCATACTATGAAAAAAAAGCTATACTTTTATGCAAATAATAAATTATAAAGGAGATTCAGGATGAATGAAGACCAGCGAGTATCAAAGAGGGTTTCCGGGATCCAGAAATCTGCGATCCATGAAATGACCCGGTTATCGAAAGAGATATATGATGTGGCGTTTTTATCGTGGGCGAAACCGACCTCAGGTACACCTGCTCATATAAATGAGGGCGCAATTAAAGCAATTCAAAATGGATTAACAGGAGGGTATTCACAGAACGCGGGGCTACTGGAACTAAGGCAGGAAATCGTAAAAAAGCTCAAGCGGGACAATAACATAGAAGCGGAAGTTTCACAAATCATAGTCACTGTAGGAGCAATAGAGGGGTTGTCCGCAGCATTGATGGCGCTTATCGATCCCGGGGACGAGGTCATACTTCCCTCACCCACATATTCAACGCATATCCGCCAGGTGTTGATAGCTTCAGGCAACCCGGTTTTCGTTCCCACTGTCGAAAAAGAAGGATTCAGGCTGGATATCGAAGGGATCAAAAAAGCGATAACCCCTAAAACTAAAGCTATTCTCTACTGCTCCCCCAGCAATCCAACCGGGACTGTGTTTACTGAGGAACAGCTCAGGCAATTAGCTTCAATTGCAATTGAGAATAACCTGATGATCGTAACTGACGAAGCGTACGAATATTTTGTCTTTGATGGAAATAAACATTTCAGCATAGCTTCTATTCCGGAGATGAAAGACCGTGTAATCAGTTGTTTTACGTTTACGAAAACCTATGCGATGACTGGCTGGAGAATCGGTTACCTGCACGCGAGTGACGAATTGATACCGCAGATCGCGAAGGCGCACATCCCCTTTGCAATTTGCGCCCCGGTTGCATCCCAATATGCTGCTCTGGCGGCGCTGAAGGGATCGCAGGATTGTGTCGCAGGTTTTAAGGAGCACTACTTGAAGACCCGCAACCTGATGTGTGAGCGGCTGGATGGGATTGATTCCGTGTTCGAATACCAGAGACCGGGCGGCTCTTATCTCATGTTCCCCAGAATTAAACTGGAGAAGGGTAAAGATTCAACAGCTTTCTGTAAGAAGCTGCTGAGAGAAGCTAAGGTATCCACCACACCTGGAATAGCGTTTGGTCCCACTGGTCAATCGCATCTCAGGCTTTCGTTTTGTGTATCTGAAGACGAGATAAACAAGGCGTTCGACAGGATGGAAAATTATTTCAAATAAACGTATATTTCTTAACAAGGTTATAGAACGGACCACCGATGTTAACAGTGAAATGCGCCAAATGCAACGGTAAAATTTTCAGGTATCACAAGATAGGCAAGGGACGCTTATTGCGTTGCTGGCTTGATAGAATAATAAAGGATTATAGCGTCAGGGATGGCGATGAAGTTAGATGTCGGTGCGGCAGTTTAATTGGTACAGTTGAAGGAAAGAGCGTTAAGATGAAACAAAATTCCTTCACTTATTCTGGTACAAAAACCAGTAAATAGAACACAATGAAATTTTTATTCTAAAGGAGTATAGAGATAAAATGAATAAAATTGAATTAATGATTTTTCTTACATCTCTTATTGTATCATCATTTTCCTTAGGTATGGCTGATGATCTTGATATTACTATAGTATACGATAATAATGTTTATGATGAAAACCTGGAAACGAAATGGGGTTTTTCCTGTCTGGTCGAAGGGCTTGAAAAAACCATACTGTTCGATGTTGGTGGTGACGGAGAAGTTCTATTAGACAATATGGAGAAGCTCGGGATCGATCCACAAAAAGTCGATATTGTTGTCCTTTCCCACATCCACTACGATCATATAGGGGGCTTGGAGGATTTTTTGAAGGTAAACCCGAAAGTAACCGTTTATATGCCGGTCTCTTTACCACAGAATGTTAAGGACATTGTAGGTGATGCTGGCGGTAACGTGATCGAAGTACTAAAACCATCGAGTATATGTAAAAACGCCTATACCACTGGTGAATTTGGGATTTCGATTAAGGAAGAGTCGTTAGTAATCGAGACAGGGAAGGGGCTTGTAATAGTAACTGGTTGTGCTCATCCGGGAATCGCGAATATAATAAAAAAAGCGAAGAAGATGCTTGATAACAATGTATACATGGTTTTAGGAGGATTTCACTTAACCTCTATGAATATCCGTCAAATTGAGGAGGTTATAATTGGAGTTAGAGAAGCTGGTGTTGAAAAAGTAGCTCCCTGTCACTGTTCGGGTGACGAGGCGAGGGGTCTTTTCCAGAAGGCTTATGGAGACAATTTTATTCAAGCTGGATGCGGAAAGAGAATAAAAGTAGAGAATGCTTTTTGATACTTTTATATGGTTTTTTGGAAAAAAATAGTTGACACTTTATTCGTTTTTTCCTATATTTCTTATTGAGATTGCGTCTCAATCTCAAATTGGGTTTTTTTGAAATATGGAAAGAAAGAAAATTAAAATGAAAAAGATATTGCTCATAGGAAATCCAAACGTCGGGAAAAGCGCTATCTTCTCCAGACTGACCGGAGCAAACGTAATCGCATCCAACTACCCCGGAACAACCGTGGAGCTCACACAGGGCATGATGAAACTCCCCAACGGGGAAAAAGCCATGATCATAGATGTACCCGGTAACTATACACTGGATCCGACATGCCGCGCCGAAGAAGTAGCATGCGATCTGATCGGTGAAGCAGATGTGATCATCAACGTCATCGATTCTACTAACCTGGAAAGGAACCTTAACCTTACCATACAAATACTCAAGCATCTCGATACGCCGGTTGTTATCGCTCTGAATATGTGGGATAGTGCTACCCAGCATGGAGTAACCATCGATGTAAAAAAATTCTCAGAAATCCTGGGTGTTGACGCTATACCGACATCAGGGATCAGCGGAGAAGGTATAAAAGAACTTACACAAAAGATCCCGGAAGCTAAAAAGGGCGAAATCGATTACGAGGAGAAAGAAAAATGGCATTTTATCGGCGATGTTATCGAAGCGGTTCAAAAAACTGAACACCGGCATCCTACTGTTTTTGAATGGATATCAAATTTAACGATACAGCGAGTATCGGGACCGATCCTTGCCGTCATAATACTCTACATAAGCTTCATGGTGATCAGGCTTATAGGTGAAGGTTTGATTGGCTATGTAATGGACCCAATTTTCGATAAATTATGGCTGCCGGTCCTGGAAAAACTGTCCGTTTTAATAAATCCCGGCACTTTTTTTCATAAAATTCTGATAGGACAACTGGTAAATGGAGAGATAGATTTCGGGCTCTCTTTCGGTTTACTCTCAACCGGGTTGTATATTCCATTGGCTGCCGTTCTACCTTATATTGTTTCTTTCTATCTTGTGTTGAGTATATTAGAGGATGTTGGATATCTTCCTCGACTCGGGGTTCTGGTAGATAATATAATGCATAGGCTTGGATTGCATGGTTTATCAATCGTCCCGATGCTATTAGGATTGGGGTGTAATGTCCCTGGCGCTCTCGCTACTCGAATTCTGGAAACCAGAAAAGAGCGATTCATCGCGGCGACATTGATGGCAATCGCCGTCCCATGCATGGCTCAAATTGCAATGATCAGCGGCTTACTTGGAAAATATGGAGTTGCCGGATTCTTTCCGCTGTTCGGGATCCTGTTCGCGGTATGGTTGACACTGGGCTTCATAATGAAAAAAACGGTAAAGGGGGAAACGCCTGAGATAATTGTTGACATGCCTCCATACAGACTACCCTATTGGAAAGGAACTGCAAAAAAATTATGGATGCGGGTAAGAGGCTTTGTAGCCGAGGCGGTACCCTTCGTTCTAATCGGTGTATTTGTAGTTGATTTGCTTTATTCGTTCGGAATCATCCAATTCATTGGTAAATTTTTTTCACCGATCATAGTAAATGTCTTCGGATTGCCCAAAGAAGCGATTGGAGCACTAATCATTGGATTCATGAGGAAGGACGTGGCTGTCGGTATGTTAGCACCATTGGGATTGAGCTTAAGACAACTTATAGTCGCCAGCGCAATTTTGACTATCTATTTCCCATGTATTGCCACATTTATTGTTCTGATCAGGGAGTTGGGAGTGAAGGATATGATAAAATCCGCATTGATCATGTTAATAACCGCATTTATCGTTGGCGGATTGGCGAATTGGGCAATGAGAGGTTTGGGGATGTGATCTCTCGTATAATATGATATAGCAAGATGCACAATGACGGAAACACGATACAATTTCATACTTGACATAGGTGAATAAAATCTTAGCTTAATAATGACAACGATTATCAATAAAAAGAGAGGAGGTTGATGATTATGCCAAGAGGAGATGGAACAGGACCAAGAGGGCAAGGACCTGGCACTGGAAGAGGGATGGGACGGAGAGTAGGAAATAGAAAGGGAGGAATGGGAAGAGGTCTTGGAAGAGGGATGGGAAGAGGAAATTTTACGCCTCCCATTCCAAAACAACAAAAACAGGATGATAGTGTCGATGCACGGGGAAAAGCTGTAATAGACGAAGAGGAATGTATCGGCTGTGGGGCTTGCATTCTGTCGTGTCCCGAAGAAGCCATCATTGCCGATGAAAAGATTCGAATAGACAAAACTAAATGTACAGGCTGTGGTGAGTGTATTCCTACGTGCCCGGTAAACGCTATCAGCTTAATTGAGGGGAGTCAACTATGAAAGTAGAGGTTAATAGAGAGACCTTCGATGATGAGGTGCTGAATTCTACGATGCCCGTTCTTGTTGATTTCTGGGCGAACTGGTGCACGCCATGTAAATTGGTCGAACCAATAGTAGATGATATCGCAAAAAAATACAGCAGCAAATTAAAAGTGTGCAGTATAAATGTAGATAAAGCTGGTGAATTAGCTACAAGTTATAACATACGGAGTATCCCAACATTATTGATTTTTAAACATGGCGAACCTGTTGACAGTATAACCGGCGCTTTACCAAGAGACCTGATATTGAGAAAGCTAAATCAGCATTTGCATTGAAATAATTGGTGTAAAACCTGTTTCCAATATTGCAATTATCTAATACAGTTACTCTACTCTTATAGAGAACCCGCAATTTGAAAAGTAAAAGGAGGCAAAAAGATGCTTAAGTTGAAAAACTCATTTATATTCGCACCAATAAAACTGGGATATGCTAAAGGAGATGGTTTTGTTAACCAAAGACACATTGCTTTTTACAATGTGAGAAGTAATTATTTGGGCGCCGTAACACTCGAGCCATTATACATGGATAAAGGTTTACGGGAAGTGCCTACACAATTAGGAATTGATAATGATGATAAAACCGAAGGATTGCAAAAATTAACATCGGCTATTCATGATTCTGGAGCGAAGGTTATTGCTCATCTCAATCATCCCGGGAGAATGGCGAATCCTAAAATCCCTGGCAATTACTATATTTCATCTACATATAAAGCCTGTGAAAACGGAGGCAAAGTACCTGTTAAGATGGCACGGAGTGATATTGCTAGGGCGGTAAATCTTTTTGCTATGGCTGCTAAAAGATCGGAAGAAGCACAATTTGACATTATAGAGCTGCAATTTGGTCATGGTTATCTATTAGCCCAATTTATTTCACCGCAGGTCAATGACAGAACGGACGAGTACGGAGGTAGTTTTGAAAACAGAATACGGTTTCCATTAGAGGTTCTGGATGCAGTTCGAGACTCCACAAATTTACCCATAATAGTTAGAATCAGTGGTGATGAAATGATTCCTGATGGAATAAAGTTACCAGAAATGATTAAACTATCAAGGATTTTGCAAGCCGAGGGGGTGGAAGCAATTCACGTTTCGGCAGGAACGGTTTGTTCTACTCCGCCATGGTTTTTTCAACACATGTTTATTCAAAAAGGAAAGACCTGGGAAATGGCAGGGGAAATTAAGAAAAACATAGACATACCAGTCATTTTTGTGGGAAGGATAAACCGTGTTGAGGATATAAATGAATTAAAGAAGGAATATTCAGCCGACTATATTGCTATTGGTAGGGCGCTGCTCGCGGATCCGAATTTTGTTGGGAAATATCTAGGCGAAGAGAGTGGACCAATAAGACCGTGTCTAGCTTGTGCAGCAGGATGTCTTGGTGGAGTGAAATCCGGGCAAGGCCTTCAATGCCTTGTGAATCCAAAATTAGGTACGGAGAGTGAAATCATTGAGCCGGCAGAACAAACTAAAAAATTCGCGGTAGTCGGTGGTGGCTTAGCAGGAATGCAAGCGGCAATTACCCTTAAAGACAGAGGACATACGGTTTATCTTTATGAGAAAGATGAACTTGGTGGACAGTTCAAATATGCTCCTCTTACTCCTAATAAGAAATCTATGTCAAGATTGATTCCATTTTTTGTAAAGGAATTAGAAAATAAAAAGGTAAATATAATTCATAAAGAAGCTACAAAGGAAGATTTGTTATCAGATTATGATGGTGTTATATTAGCGACGGGCTCAATTCCTTCGGTTCCCACAATCGAAGGATTGGATGATTATTACTGGGCTGATATTTTATTGAAAGAGAACCTTCCCGAAAAAGAAAACGTATTTATTATAGGGGGAGGCTTAATTGGTGTGGACATCGCAACCGCACTGATAATGAGGGGGAATAAGGTTACTATAGCTAAACGGACAACAGACTTTGGAGAAGATATGGAAATGATAGCCAAAAGGTTATCCCTTAACATAATGAAAAAGAAAGGAGTTACTTTTAGTGATTACACCAACATCCGAAAAGTAGAGGGTAATAAAATTTATGCTGAGAGGCAGGGAGAGAATATTATATTTGAAGACATAGATATTGTAGTTGTTTCAGCTGGCATGACAAGTTATAATCCAATGGAAAAGGAGTTAGAAGGCAAGTTGCCGGTTTATGTAGTTGGAGATTCCAGGAAAGTCGGCACTGCCCAGGACGCAATTAATGATGCCTATGTTAGAACGAAAAATCTGTAGCTTTTAGCTTAAATAAACGTATTATTAAAATGAAGGACCAAATAATGGAGGAAAAATGCCTATATATGTATACAAATGCGAGGAATGTGGAGAGGTCTTTGAACATCTAATTATCAGATCGACTGATAAACCGAAATGCAGTAAATGCGGAAGTGAAAATTTGAAGAAACTTCCAACTACATTTGGAGTTAAAATGGGGAGTTCCAGCAGTACTGGTTCATGCCCTACTGGAACCTGTCCCCTTGGCTAGTTGTTGTATTTAACTTTTTGTAAAATAATGAATTGTGAGGAGACAAGATGAACAGGGAAATAGATACTTCAGAATGGAGAAAACGCATCGAAGCAGAACGCGAGAACAAGGATAATTTCTTCGGAAGTGGTCATCCCCAATCACCTATTAGAGGATTGGCTCTATCTAACTTCAATGGACTCAAATACTATCGACCTGATCCGTCTTATCTGTTTGAGCTTGAACTTCACGAACATAGTGAAAACTATGCCTGCCCTTATGTTCCACCTGAAAACTGGTTAGAGATAGCAGTAGAGGCAGGGGAGAAAAATTATGAACACTAAAAACAGTATAAGGAATTGATGTTAGCATTTGGACCAGTACCATCAAGGAGGCTTGGACAAAGCCTTGGGATAAACAATATCCCACCCAAAATTTGCAGCTATTCCTGTGTTTATTGCCAGCTTGGAAAAACATTAAAAATGCGGGTTGAAAGGGAAGCATTTTATAAGCCCGAGAGAGTACTAAAGGCTGTTGAGAAGAAAATCAAGGATGCAAAAGATAAAGGAGAGCCAATAGACTATTTGGCTTTTGTCCCTGACGGTGAACCTACAATCGAGATCAATCTCGGTGAGGAAATAGAACTGCTTAAAACTCTCGGTATTAAGGTTGCAGTTATAACAAATTCGTCCCTTATATGGCATGACGATGTTAAAGATGCTTTATTAAAAGCCGATTGGGTTTCCTTCAAAATCGATGCAGTGAGCAAGAATATCTGGCGCAGAATAAATAGACCCTTCAGGTCTTTGAAATTTGAAAAGATATTGGAAGGAATAAAGGAATTTTCGACCAATTTTGAAGGAGAAATAGCCACAGAAACCATGCTTATTCAAGGCATAAACGACAGTCTGGGTGAAGTAGAGAAGGTGGCTCATTTTATTGGTGATTTGAAAGGGGTAAAAAGTTATATATCCATCCCTACAAGACCACCGGCAGAAATATGGGTGAAACCATCAACCGAACACATAATAAACATGGCATACCAGGTCTTTAATGAAAAATCTATTAAGGTGGAGTACCTCATTGGCTATGAAGGAAATGCTTTTGCATTTACGGGAAATATCGAGGATGATATATTGAGTATAACCTCGGTACATCCGATGAGAGAAGAAGCTGTGGAGAAACTCTTAAATAAGGCAGATGATGATTGGAGTTTGATTAATAGGCTGCTGGCTGAAGACAAACTTATTGAAGTAGAATATCAAAACAACAAATTTTATCTAAAAAAAATTATACGCAGGAGATAGTTGGCATTATCTTTCACATTATTATCTGAAATTAAAGAAGTTAGAACCGGATATCGCTGACCTAAGAAGACATCCTATAATGGTCAAGATAAAAAATAAATAAATTTTCAAAGAACTTTAGCTCTTTAATAATTAAATATTTCAAGCAGGCAT
>JAFGQG010000152.1 GCA_016935765.1 bacterium | reverse complement strand
TTCCTTAAGTTTTTTTTCTTCTTTGATTTCAACAATGCTATTATTATTCAATTTAAATCACCCATTTTGTTATAAGCTTAAAATTATTTATATAAAGTTTGTAATTCAATCATTTATTAAATTAAAACGAAATTCTTAAACATTGTCAAGAGATACTTTTTTATTAAATACGTAAATATAACTATATATTAACCTCCAAAACACCTATTTCCGTGCAGTATATGAAACTACTCAATTAATAGAACTTTTCTTACCAAATTATATATTGAATATAAATTTACGGGAAATAATTGTCAATATAAAATTAGATAACCCCTGGCGGAAAGAAATTAAAGTATTCCCTACGACTATGGTCTATACCCACGTGCTGAACAGAAGCAGAATCGGTGTTAAAAGCCCCCTCGATTTTTGCTTATTAGTCTTTCCAACTTCTTCGTGTTCTTTGTGTCATTCGTGTTTAAATCCCCTGAACAAGACCATGGTTAATATCCATTCATTTCAATATAATGCCATTCATTGCTGTATATATCCATTCATTTTAAAAAGCTGCCAGCCATATACAGATTAGTTGCAGAAAATTTTATTATCGAATATGAAATCAATTAAGGATCATCACATTAATGAGTACCTGGTGAATGTAAAAGACACAATTGATTTAAATACAACATCCATTCATCCAAACATCCAACCATCCTAAAAAATAAATGCTTTTAAGAAGATTCCGAAAACAAGCATTAAGTATCCATAATTGTGATGAACTAAATTATTTTACCTGCTGAAGCAAGTACTTCAAAAGCCGATTCTCACCAATAGATATTGTTTTCAATTGCATTCTTAGGGGGATTGAATAAATTATAAAAAAAATCTCACTATACTAATGTGTACTTGAGATCAAAAAAAACAGTTAAAGACCAGCTATGACTTACGTGGATGAATGTACCTACTTCGCCAAGGCTTCGAAGGATAAAATGGTTATATGAATGGATGATTGGATGATTGGATGAATGATAAAAAACCAAAAAAAAAGCCAATGACATACCTTAATATTGACTTACTTGACATAATTCTTGTAAATGAATCAGCATTATTATCAAACAATATACTATAGTACAGTGATGAGTGATTTTATAACTAAAAAACAGACTGAAAGGGTCCTGAGTTATCATCACCCGAGGAAGCGGGACACGCATTCATCCAGTCATCCAACCATCCACAAAAATAAATGATCTCAAGAAGATTATAACAACAAGCATTAAGTATCCATGATTGTAATAAACCATAAACCGGATTGATTTGAGTTATGCCTTATTACGATTGCATAATTATTGGTGGGGGGCACGCGGGGATCGAGGCGTCCGCGGTGACCGCAAGAATGGGAATGCGCGCTTTGCTAATCACCCTGAGCGCTGATACGATAGGGCAGATGTCGTGCAACCCGGCGCTGGGCGGCATAGCGAAAAGCCAGGTGATACGCGAAGTGGACGCTCTCGGCGGCTTGATGGGGCTCGTTGGCGACGAAACCGCGATTCAGTACCGGATACTCAACCGGAAGAAGGGACCGGCGGTTCAGGCGACAAGGGCGCAATCCGACAGGATAGGATACAGGTTGGCGATGCTAAGCAGGCTGAGAGAAATACCAAACCTGGAGATCCTGGAGAGTGAAGTTACAGGTCTTATCATCAAAAACGGCAGCGTCAGGGGTATTGAAACAGCGCCAGGCGACCGGATAGGGTGCAGGAAAGTCATAGTCGCGGCGGGTACCTTCCTCAATGGCTTGATGCACATCGGGTTACAGGCTACCGAGGGAGGGAGAAGGGGAGACCCGCCAAGTAAGAAATTTACCGGCTCCATGGCAAAGATAGGGTTCAGGATGGGGAGATTCAAGACCGGAACGCCCCCCAGGATAGATGGGAATTCCATTGATTTCAGCGCAATGATAGAACAAAACGGGGAGCTCGACTACCAGCCCTTCTCGTTGAGATCGCCGAATAGGGATTTCGAGCAGAAAAGCTGCTTCATAACCTATACAACGGAAGCTACAAGCAGGATAATCAGAGATAACCTTGAGAAATCAGCTCTTTATGGCGGCGCTATTACAGGGGTTGGAGCTAGGTACTGCCCCTCAATCGAAGACAAGATAGTAAAATTCCCGCACCATCCCAGGCATACCGTTTTCCTTGAGCCGGAAGGGTTGACAAAAAACGAATATTATGTCAACGGCATTTCGAACAGCCTACCCATAGACATCCAGGTAGAAATGCTCCACTCGGTGCCCGGGCTCGAAAAAGCCGAAATGCTCCAGCCGGGATACGGCATCGAGTACGATTACTTCGACCCTCGCGAACTACTTCCAACGCTGGAGACGAAAAAGGTAAGCGGGTTGTACCTTGCGGGGCAGATAAACGGCACTTCCGGCTACGAGGAGGCCGCAGGACAGGGCTTGGTTGCCGGAATTAACGCCGCCTTATCCATTATGAAAAGGAAGCCGTTCATACTCTCCCGGCAGGAAGGCTACATCGGCGTGATGATAGACGACCTCACCACGATCGGAACGGATTATCCGTACAGGCTGTTCACGTCGAGGGCTGAACACCGCTTGCTTCTTCGCGAAGACAACGCTCAACGCCGGTTATTTAAATACGCGAAGAAATATAAACTATTGCCAGGTGAGTTTATCGATTCGCTGGAAAAGGAAATAAAGAAGTTCGATTCGGAGTTTGAGAGAATGAAAAGCGTGGCAGTTCCGGAAGAGATAGTCGATGAACATAAGCTCAAAAAAAACACAACGGTGTTCGATTTTCTCAAGATCCCGGGTAAAAGCTTCAAAGAACTGGAGAATTTAGAGGGAATTGGGGCAGACAAGCTGAACGATAGAATAAAAAGGTGGCTGGAGATAGAGATCAAATATGATGGGTACCTGAAGATGGAGCGGGAGGAGATCAGAAGGTCGGGTAAATTTGAGAACGCGCGGGTTCCGGGAAATATCGACTACAACGAGGTCTATGGCTTGACGACCGAAGCGCGCGAGAAGCTGATAGAGGTCAAACCTGCGAATTTAGGGCAGGCGTCAAGGATACCGGGAGTAAGACCCGTTGATATTACCGCGCTTTGGGTCTGGCTGAAGAAAAAAGGCAAGGTGTAAAAGAGGGTGTTATTAAACGATGATATTTTTTTAGGTTACTGACAATTATGGATAATTTTTTCTTGTTACTATCACTTTCCTTGGTTCTTTTAAGTTCCTGGATGGTTGGATGACTGGATGATTGTATGAATGTAAAAAACAATATTTGGTAATTTCTTATTCAAGTTATCCCTTATTGCTGGAATTGAATTTATAGTATCTTTTACTAATCTCAGGTACTTATTATTGTAATAAACCTGTTTTCATTACCAATATCCGAAAAATTCAATAAAGTACTTGCACTACTCTAGTATTTAACTATTTTTGTAATAGGTGATAAGGCATAATAATTCTACAGGAGGATATGAAATGAAAAAACTGTTGTTTGTATTTGCAGTTTTGGTCTTGTTTTTTACGAACGCTTTTGGGATTATAATTAATTTCTACACTGAATATCCTGGTCCGCCAATGATATTGAACATAGAGGTTTTTCATGACGGGGAGCCAGACGTCCCGATAACAGATTTTCATTTTGCGATAGTACCGGCGTCTTGCCAGATTGTTAGTGCTGAGCCCCCACCCGGTTGGGAACTTAGATATGGTTTACCGAGTTCGTTTGTTGAGATGGATGCCTCTAACCCTGACGCGGCAATTCCTCCCGGAGGCATGGCTGTTTTTGGGCTCGTGATTGATGGCGAAGGCTGTGAAGAAGCAACCTACGAGTTCTGGCTTACAGGTCCGGAGGGTGTGATACCCGGAACGCAACGGACAGGACCGCTTGGAGGTTTAGGCATCGATGAAAAACCCACGCCAGAAAGCTTTTTTATGAAAGCATATCCAAATCCGTTCAATTCATCGATAGAAATTGCTGTTGTTGGGATACCGAACGCTACACCAGTGAGTATTGGAATCTACGATCTCGGTGGCAGATTAATTTCGATGACAGGTAAGGATGCTTGTTTAATTAAGCAGAATCATTCTTCCGGTTTCCTGTCGCCTAATTCCTGTTCACTATCCTTCTCCTGGCAGCCGGATGAATCGGTCGGCTCTGGTATTTATCTGATAAGAGCCACTTCGGGTGAAAGGTCTATACTGAAGAGAGTTATTTACCTGAAGTGATAAACGGGTCAAACGCTAAGACCAGAATTTGAGACCTAAATACGTTTTAAAAATATCCCTTTCTTTATTACGGTGAAGAAAGATTGTTCCGGTGTATTGGGAACAAATGGGATGAATCCCGAACTGAACTCTGCCAATTAAATTTTCCGTTTCCTTATTTTTTATATATAATTAACTTTATTTATTTGACAAATTACGCAACCCGCTTAAATTTAAATTGACCGGTGTAAATAATGTAAAAGCTAAGTTTACAAACCTAAAATATGGAGGTATGTCATGCGTAAAATCGCTCTGCTTTTGAGCCTGTTGACAATCTTTGCGGTCTCGTTTTCATTCGCTCAAATACCGCAAATTATAAGCTACCAGGGTTATCTTACTGATTCGGAGGATGATCCTGTTCCGGACGGCACTTATAACATTACGTTTAGTCTTTACGATGCGGCAACTGGCGGCACCTTACTCTGGAATGAAACTCAGAGTGTAACGGTAACGAACGGTTTGTATAGCGTTTACCTTGGCGCTGTTACACCTTTCAGCCTGGAGTTCGATGCGCCGTACTGGCTGGAGCTCGAGTTTGACGGTACAATTTTGACACCTCGCTACAAACTTGCTTCTGCGCCTTATGCTCTCAACGCGCCAATTCCCGATGAAGTAGAATATGCTGATGAGGCTGGAGTTGCTGCCTATGCTTTTGAAGCAGGATCAGCAGATGAAGTTCCATGGTCAGGTATAACCGGAATGCCGGGCGATATCGCTGATGGTGACGATTACATGAACGGTGAAGGCGCAGGCGGTGACCTCGAGGGAACTTACCCGAATCCTGAAGTAGTTGGACTACAGGGAGTCGATGTATCAACAACAATCCCAACCGACGGACAGGTTTTGAAATATAGTGCGGGTCAATGGGGTCCTGGAAATGATCTTACTGGAGGCGCAAGTGGAGCGCTCGATGACCTCACCGATGTCAATGCTCCATCCCCCGCAGTTGGTGAAGTTATCAAATGGAACGGGTCTGTATGGGCGAACTCCCCTGATGCAACCGGCGGCGGTGACGTGGGTTCACTCTCAGATGTTCTCGCGGTTGGAAACTCAGCCGGGATCTACGACGTCAATATGAATGGCAACGCGATAGTTAACATAGATTGGGGTTCTTCGGATGATGGTACGGGTTCCGGTCTCGATGCGGATTACCTGGATGGTGAGAATAGCTCTTACTACCTCGACTGGGATAATTTCACTGATGTGCCAGTGGACCTGGCGGATGGCGATGACTATATGTCAGGCGAAACTGCCAGCGGGGATCTTGGAGGCACGTATCCTGCCCCTGTTGTGAACGGCTTGCAGGGGATTATGGTTTCAGCGGCAGCCCCCACTCCTGGTCAGGTTCTAAAATATGCAGCGGGTCGATGGGGACCGGGCGACGACCTCACCGGCGGAGCCGGAGGTACTCTCAACGACCTCACCGATGTAAATGCCCCTTCTCCTGCGGTCGGTGAAATCATCAAGTGGAACGGCGCGGAGTGGGCAACTGCCCCCGATGCAACTGGCGGCGGTGCTGTAGGTTCACTCTCTGATGTTCTCGCTGTTGGTAATTCCGCGGGTATCAATAACATCAACATGAACGGCAACGCGATATTGAACATAGGTTGGGCAGCCTCGGATGACGGCGCTGGTTCGGAACTCGACGCGGATTTCCTGGATGGTTACGATGGCGTTTACTACCTTGATTGGGATAATTTCTTCGACGTTCCTGCCGACCTCGCGGATGGCGACAACTATATGTCTGGCGAGGTCGCGAGCGGTGATCTCGATGGCTGGTACCCAGCTCCTCTAATTGCGCAGCATGGCGCTGTAGATGGCCAGGTGCTGAAATGGGATGACGGCACTTCAAGCTGGATCGCGGCTAATGATCTGCTCGGCGGCGCTGCAGGTGCCCTGAATGACCTGACGGACGTAAATGCCCCAACTCCCGCAGTCGGCGAAGTAATCAAGTGGGACGGTGCAGAGTGGGTAAACGCCCCGGATGACGGAGGTGGCAGCGCCGATAACGATTGGCTATATTCCGCGGGAACCGGCGTGACCGGCGATATCTACCATACTGGAGTTGTCGGTGTTGGTACTGATGCCCCAACACATTTGTTGGAGGTTCAAAGTACAGCATCGACTGGAGATAGCGCTGGCGCAGTTCATATTTACTCGGACAACTTTTTTGCCTCAAATGCCCTGGTCGCAGAGGGAAACAATAATGGTACTCCAACTCCAACTGAAGTATATTCAAGAGGGATGCTGGCAGGTTACGGGTCGGGTCCCTGGCTATTTAATATGAATTATGGAGCATGGGGTCATTATTTGAATCCAGCAGGTGGTTCCGGAGGTTACGGAGTAGTAGGCAGCTTCGGCGAGGACCCAACAAGCCCTGATACCTGGGGATATATTGGTGGCGTTGACTTCGCAGGTTATTTTTACGGTAATGGCTATTTCAGGGGGAATGTCGGCTTTGGAACAGAAACACTCAACGAAAAACTAACCATAGATGGGATTATTAGTTTAAAAGAACAGGGAGCCTCTCCCCTAGATGATGCAGACTTTGGCAAACTCTTTGTTAAGAGCAGTGATAACCACCTTTACTTCCTGGATGATGGGGGTACTGAATACGATCTTCTCGCTGGCGGCGGCGGAGCTGATACCGATTGGCTGTATTCCACCGGAAGCGGAGTAGCAGGAGATATATATCATACCGGCGGTGTCATGATTGGTGATATTACCGGTCCTGGTGATTATGGTCTTTATACGAAACACTATGTTTTTGGGGGAGCTGCAGTAAGGGGAACCGACGAAAGCGCATTCGGTTTATTCGCAGAAGGTCAACTTGGTGTTCTTGATCCATCGTATCTGCCCGGAACCCCATATAATGTGGGTGTTCTTGGAATTAAGCCAGAGGCAGGAGCTGGTGGTGTAGGAGTGTATGGCTGGAATAATGATATTAATGTGGATAATTACGCTATGTATGCCATCTGCGATGGGGCTGGTAATAATAACTATGGTATATACGCTGAAGCCTTAAATGGCTCGGCTTTGAACTATGCTGGGTACTTTGTGGGACAGGGCTACTTCAGCGGCAGGGTTGGAATTGGAACAGCTCCCTCTTCAACGCTGCGGAAACTGGATGTACAAACTGTCGATGGAATTGCCATTCATGGCAGAAATGACGATGACATTTATGCTACTCTTTACCTGCAAAATAATGGCGGCGGTCCAAGCGTCAGGTTACAAAGTGGTGATTTGCATGTTATCAGTGGTAATGTAGGCATCGGAACTGAAACGCCAGTTACCTACCTCAGCTTCATAGGAGATTATGGTGATAAGATCTCGCTCTGGGGGTCAACCCCTGGTGGAAACATGGTCGGTTTCGGAAACCAGGCGGCGCTCTTCCAGATGTACACTGACGGCGCGCATGCAGATATTGCCTTCGGTTATGGTAACAGCGGAGCTTTTACTGAAAACATGCGGATCAAGGGAAGCGGCAATGTCGGGATAGGAACTGACACTCCCAACGTAAAACTTGACGTTTATGGTACTGCTATAATAGATGCAACAAGCGACGGTATAGTGAATATTGGTGACACTGATGCAGCTCATATAACCCTGGACAATAATGAAATCCATGCAAGGAATGGGACTGGAACCAGCAATTTGTTCATTAACGATTTTGGTGGGGAGGTTCATATAGGAAACAACGTTATTGTTGGTTATGGCACCAGCGGTTATTTATCCGTGCATGGTGGAGTATTGAGTTTAAGGGAGATAACTCCGCCAACACATACAGCTGGTTATGGCAGGTTATATGTTAAGAGCGCGGACAGCCGACTCTATTTCAAGAATGATGGCGGTACGGAGTATGACCTTCTCGCAGCGGCGGGTGTAGATAATGATTGGGCGTACGAGAGCGGCGCTGGTTTGACGGGACAGATCTATCATACCGGCGGGGTTTCAATAGGGACTGCGGACGTACCGGACACAACCGCGTTATATGTTTATAGATGGGGATCAATGGCGCCGGTTTATGCGGGACGTTTTCATGCTACCGGTTACGAGGATTACGCTCACGCGTACGGAGTGTATTCCACGGCAGGAGCCAGCGGCGGTGGCGGTGAAGATGAACACGCTTATGCCTTCTATGGCGATGCTGGAGCCAGTTATGGTCCAGCTTATGGGATTTATGCTCACGCTACAGCAGGCACCTACCCGGCATACGGCGGTTTCTTTGAAGTGGACGAAAATACGGATTACGCCGTTTGCGGTTTCCAGGATGGGTACAGCACAGCTGACTGGGTAGGATTCGTTCCCGGAGGTTTCTTCGGCGGAGGAAACGGAGTTATTGGCGTAACAAAGAGAATAAGCGGTTATGGTGTTTACGGGATAAGCGATGGCGGCTCAAGGGCTGTTTACGGTTCTGCAACTAATACAGTAACCAATTATGGAGTCTATGGTAGTAGTAATGCTACTAGCGAATCCTATGGTGTGTATGGCTCTGGCGGTGGCTCAGCAGCAACCAAATACGGTGTCTACGCAAGTGGAAACCTGGGATGTTCAGGAACCAAACCAGCTGTAGTTGCAACCACTGAGGGTCCCCGTGAGATGTACGCCATGGAGAGCCCAAACCTCTGGTTCGAGGATTTCGGCATTGGTACTGTTACCTCCGGTCAGGCGCGGATTAATTTGAAAAATGACTTTCTCGAGACTATAACAGTAAATGAAGAGAATCCATTCATGGTTTATATTACACCGATGGCGCCCCTGGGCGAATGGTGGGTGGAAAACCATCAAGATGGCTTCGTACTCTACGCGCCGGAAGCTGCCGATGATGCCCGGTTCAATTACCGCGTAGTAGCCAAAAGAAAATTGTATGAAGAACTTCGAATGAAACATGTCCCGGGGCTGTATGCTGATCCGTTCTTATATCCAAACATAGAGGATGTTCCGAGTGAATACCGCAAGGAGTGGCATCGGAATAACGGGGAAGGACAGCAGGAGAATTAGGATGCTGAATGATGAATATAGATTGAAGATTAACGATTGAAGAAGTGAAAGGAAAAAAATGACGGGATACAACATCCTTAAACGATTTCTGTCTTGATATCTTTTCTATTAGAGTGGTCAACTCCCCCAGGGAGTTGACCATTTTTATATTCAACCGAGCGCTTTTTCCGCGGCTTCAACTGACTGCGCAATGAGTGAAGCAATGGTCATGGGACCGACTCCGCCGGGGACCGGTGTATAAGCGTAGCATTTGTCGATGGCAGCGGAAAGTTCCACATCCCCAACCGGACCGGGATTATAACCCGCGTCGATAATGACAGCCCCTTCCTTTATCCAATCGCCCTTCACGAATTCTGGCTTGCCCACACAGCCAGCAATGATATCAGCCTGCGCGACGATCTCGGGGAGGTTCTGGGTCCTGGAATGGCAGATAGTAACAGTGGCGTGCCGGTTGAGCAGCATCATCGCCAGGGGTTTACCAAGTATCGGGCTTCTGCCAACAACTACCGCGTGTTTCCCCTTAAGTGGAATTTCATAATGGTCCAGTAATTTCATAATGCCAACTGGAGTCGCGGAGCCATAAGCATCCTCTCCCATCGCCATTCTTCCGAATCCAAGGCAGGTCACACCATCTACGTCCTTCTCCAACGCGATTCTCTCGAAACCCGCTCTCTCATCCACCTGGTCGGGTACGGGGTGCTGAAGCAAAATGCCATGAACATCGCGATTTGAGTTCAGTTTGTCAATCTCATCGAGAAGCTGCTGAGTAGTAGTATCCTGTGGCAGCAATATCTTCAGGGATTCCATGCCTACTCTATTACAGGCGTTGCCCTTCATTCGCACATAAGTTGCAGATGCAGGGTCGTCACCAACTAATATTGTTGCTAAAATCGGTGTCCTGCCCCCGGATTTCTGTTTGATCGCCTCGACCCTTCCTCGAAGTTCTTCCTCGATCTCCTTGGATAATTTCTTGCCATCAAGAATTATTGCCGCCATCTCTTTCCCCTTTGCTTTGATAAAATTTAGATAATTATTTTATTTTCAATAGCGAATATTTTCGCCGGTTTTGAAATATGGTTTGAATTATAATCCAATGCTTGAACTGTGTCAATTGGATTTTTCAGAAACAGTTATTTCTTAAAAACCCATTCATTGCTCATTTTTTCATTCTAAGCGCGAAAAGCGTGATATCGTCAACCTGGCTTGCTTCACCGCGAAATGTTTTGACCTCGTTAACGATCCTGTTTACAATATTACGAGTTGTGCCTCTTCTTGATGCGGCAGATGATTGAAAAGTATTAATGGTCTTAAAAAGTCTCTTCTCCTCGAATTGGTCTCCTCTTATATTTTCGGATTCGGTAATACCATCCGTGTAGCACAAAATGATATCGTTTTTTTCCAGTTTCACGTTGCCGGTACTATATGTTTGATCTGGGAATGCTCCGAGAACAGTACCCCCGGTTTTAAGAAATCGCATTTCACCAGGATGTTGGGTCAGTATTGGGGGGTTGTGCCCAGAGTTTGTGTAAATGAGTTCCCTCGTTCCAAGGTTCAGCTTTCCCAGGAACATCGTAATAAAAACGTCTCTCGGTGTATTTCGATATATCAAATCGTTTAGATGTGGAATTATATTTTCGAATTTAATGCCGGTTTCTATAAGGTTCTGCAGGCTTATCTTCAGACTCGCCATGACCATCGAAGCAGAGATTCCCTTTCCTGATACGTCGGCAATTACAAAATTCAGTGAATTGTTGGAAGGGATGAAATCATAGTAATCGCCCCCTACTTCCTCCGCGGGGTAGGAAACACCGTAAGTTTCGAGACGCTCGTTGTTAAAGTTGTTTTTAGGCAAAAATGATAACTGAACGTTACGGGCTATCTCCAACTCCCTTTGCAACAGGTTCCGCTTGTATTCGTTAGTCACGTCATCGAAAGCGATAGTAATTTCGAGATTACCGCCCCCTCCGGGTAGTTCCTTGAGTTTCATGAACCTGTAAACCAGCATTCTGATCAATATCTTTTCAGCGCTTTGAGGTGATTTGTACCAGAACTGCAGCCTTACTTTCTCTTCAGCATCTGCCCTTATGTCTGAAATCGCTTTAAGTATTCGATCCTTCTCTGCTTCGGGGAAGACCTCCTGGATCTTACTGAAAAAATTCAATCGCATTTTCCCATCCTTGCGGCGTTTCTTCCTCTTATACTCAATACCAAGTATGGCGAATGCGCTGTCATTACATACTATCACGGTGTTATCCTTCGCGATGATGATCATACCGAGGGGGGAATTATATACCGAAGAAAGAAAATAGCTGCCAAGGGTTTTGGTTAACCTGCTTAGAGACAGGCTATGATGGTGGAAATTACAGATTGTGAACAGTATTTCGATATCCCTTTGTGAAAAAGCATTTACGTTCCTGGAACAGAAAATAGCGGAATTATTTATGACATCGAACAATACGTGGTCTTTCATGGCGAAATGAAAAGAGGATCTTACCGGCAGAATCAGAAGTGACCGGATTTTTAGTTCGTTATATATTTTTTTTAATTTTCCCTTTTCACTTGCCAGGTCGGGATAGTAAAGGTGTTTTATCTCCCTTCCGAACGGCATCATAGGATCAAAATCTTTGTCGCCAGGTTTTAAAACATTATAAGTTACTACTTCGTCATCATAGGATTTTATTAACTCGAAAAGCTTTTTCGATTCTGTTTTAGTGTTAAAACCGAAGACTGCTCCGGGATAGTCCAGGGTAAAAATAGAGTTATTGAAACTGACAAAGTCCTTGCATAGAGCATTCAGGTTTCTAAAGGTTTCCTTCTCATGTTGAACCCCGATTTTTTGCTTTATGCTTTTCAATCTGGTATATAGGTCTTTTAGACTCTTTATTTCAGACATGTTTCATCCTTTTACTCGCGGTTATTTTCTAATGTGAATTATAACTTTCAAAAGGATAGAGTTTCGCATCTATCATATTCCAAGTTATTTTAATATACTTCAAGCGTCTTATCCGCTTAATAATGCTTTCCTAACATGATGGAAAAATTTGGTATTTGCATCATTAAATTTCAAGTTGCCCATGGAGGTATTTCAACCTGTTATTCCCAATGCTTTTTCGAGAATGAGTTTTCTTCTCTGCGTGTACTTTTCGTCTTTGTTATTTCGTTTTAGAAGGCGCTCACATGTATGGGCGGCATATTTTAATTCCATGTATGCGCCGGGGAGTTCCACGCCAACAAGGGCGAGTAATGTATAATAGAAGGGAAATCGGTTCCATTTTCCTTTACCGTCGCGGTGCTGCTTCAAGATATGCATTCCTTTTCCGAGTCTCTTTCCCGTATCATCTAATCCCCCGACTGCTAGATGCCTCCACATTGATGCCGTACAGGTTCCGCAGCAATACATACCTACCGGTGTGCCTTTGGATTCAGCTTCTTCGAGCCTGTTGAGCATTGCCATAGTGGCAGAATTCAGCGCGTTATAGACTTTAACGAGGGGGACATTAAGCAATATCAATGCCCGGCATGCTTCTTCGCCAAGTATATGTCCTATGCCAGCTCTCGAGGATACTTTCTCGCCGGTAAACAATCGTATTCCGTTTAAATAGTCATTTTTAGTAGGCGCGAACATTCTGGCGTACGCGCCAGGAAGATCCTGCCTGGAAGCTATCCATTTAGCGGCGTCGTACCTTTGTGATTTTGACAGGGTTTTATTTAAGAAAAACGCTTCGTTCAGAGCATCGATAGTTTTTTCAAGGCTATCAGGGTTTAAGATTTGCATTCATTCACTCCGAAAAAGGTTTAATTTTTTTTCAGTACTATTACTTTTCATATTTTAAACTATTTATTTATTTCAAATTTAGCAAGACATTTTTAGTTAATATAATAATATATGCAAATTTTTTTTATTCCTTGATGGGGGAGCGAATGTGGTTTC
>JAFGQG010000151.1 GCA_016935765.1 bacterium | reverse complement strand
TTTTTCTTTATTGAATAAATAAACAAAGCTATACCTTCAACATGATGTTTAAGTATTTCCATAATATGAAATATACCTTAAAAATTCAGGAGGTTTTCTTATGGTGTTTTGGGCGATTGTTTTATTCATCTTCGGTATTGTTCTTCTTTTAGATACATATAATCCATTACTTGGAGGTTTTCTACGACCTACAGGACCTATTTTGATTATGCTGATATCTATTGGAATGCTCTACAGGTTGTTTCATAAAAAAAGAAAAGAGCAAACTGAATAAAATACGTGTTTCTCTTCTATAAATAAAATTGAAAAAAATATTATAATCCATAGAAGGAGGTGCTCAAATGATATTTTGGGCAATGGTATTATTTGTTTTCGGTCTTGCATATCTATTAGATTGTTATAATCCCATTCTGTCAGGATTCATGAAACAGATTAGCGCAATTCTGGTGATGCTTATAGCAATAGGTATTCTATATAGAGATCTTCAATTAAGAAAGGCAAAATCAAAGAAGACGAAAAAGCAGCAAGAAAAGGCAGAGAATTAAGAACAAGCAAAATCCGGAATAGAGAAACCGGTACCTGAAACAGAGAACTACTAGAATCCTTTAAAAATACCCGCTGTTAAGGAAAAAACTAAGCTCGGAATACTATTAACACCTCTTATGCTAAATTTTTTTTGACAGAGCGTCAAATTATCAGGCTTCATCGGTGATTTTTTTTACGACGCTTTCAATCTCCCCTTTGAACAACCTGGTTATGATCTTTTCATCATTTTTCAACTTGGCGGCATCTGATACGATCTCGCTAGTATCCTCTTTATAACAGATGCTGTAGCCCCTGCTTAAAACACCCAACGGCGATAGACTCTCTAATTTTTCCTTGAGAATTGAGAAACCACTTTGTTTATTTTTGACGAATAGTACGCTTTCCCTGGATAACCTGTTCACAAGTTCGTCAAAGGTTTGAGATTTCCTTTGCAACAGTTCTTGCGGTCTTCTGAAACCGTAGCTTTTCTGAATCGATTCCATTCTCTGTTTGAAATTATTGAATTTATTATTGATTGAATTTATTCCCTTTTTCCAAATGTTAAAGATGTACATCAATACTTCAGTGTAATTTTTTACAGCGATTTCAGCCGCCGCTGAAGGTGTTGGGGCTCGAACATCCGCTACAAAATCTGAAATCGAGAAATCGACCTCGTGACCAACAGCAGATATTATAGGCAGCTCCGAATCGTAGATGGTATAAGCGAGAGCTTCATCATTAAAACACCATAAGTCCTCTTCGGAACCACCTCCTCTTCCTATTATTAGCAGATCAACCTGACCAAAAATATTGAACTCTTTAATGGCATTAATAATATCAGGGGCAGCATTATCCCCTTGAACCGCAACAGGTCTAAGAATTATCTTAATGTACGGCGCTCTTCTTCTTAACACATTAACAATATCTCTTATCGCTGCTCCAGTCGAGGCAGTAGCGACACCTATTGTCCTGGGAAATTGTGGCAGTCTTTTTTTATGTTCAGTGTCGAATAATCCCTCTTTTTGCAGCCTGGTTTTCAATTGCTTAAAAGCAATCGCGCGGGAACCAACGCCAACAGGAATTATCTTATCCACGCGAAAATTATAGCTTCCCGATTTTTCATAAACTGACAGGAAACCATATAATTCAACATCAATGCCGTCCTCCAGGTCCCAACCAATCGATTCAACTTTATTCTTCCACATAACACAGTTCAATTGAGCATCCTCATCCCTTAAAACAAAATATAGGTGACCGGAAGAAGCCCTCTTTAAGTTGCGAGCTTCACCTTTAACCCATAGCCCACTTGGGAAAATTGCTTCGATGTATTTGCGGATTACTCCGGTTAATTCCGATACAGTCAATACAGTTTTTTCGTCTGTACTACTCATGAGAACGTACTATCTCCATCATCTCTTTTACAGCTCTTTCGATTCCTACGAAAACAGACCTTGCGATTATGCTATGACCTATACTGAATTCCTCTATCGGTTTGATATTCGCGATGTTGATAACGTTGCGATAGTTTAGTCCGTGACCGGCATTTACCCCCAGTTTTAGCTTAAATCCAAGATGAGCCATCCGTTCGAGTCGCCTGAATTCCTTCAGCTCTTCTTCGATATCATGTGCCTCGGCGTATTTGCCGGTGTGTAATTCGATGAAATCCGCTTTCAATCTGGCTGCGTTTTTAACTGTCTCCTCATCCGGGTCTATGAACAAGCATGCTACACAGCCAACTTCCTTCTGTAGTCTATTTATAAATTCTTCAAGGTAATCCGGATTTTCGTCCAGATTCAAGCCTCCCTCCGTCGTAATTTCACCAGCATTTTCCGGGACCAGCGTAACCATGTCCGGTACAATTCCCTTTGCGATTTCGAACATCTCCTCGGTAGCAGCCATTTCAAGTGTCAGGTGTGATTTTATTATGTGCCTGATCAAATAAACATCCCTTTCCTGTATATGCCTCTTATCCTGCCTTAAATGTACAGTGATGCCATTTACACCAGCAAGGTCAGCAAGAACGGCAGCTTGGACCGGGTCTGGATAATCCACACCCCTTGCCTGGCGAAGAGTTGCAACATGATCTACATTGACGCTAAGTCTAGCCATTTTACCTCCTATGAATAAAGAAAAATACTATTTCAATAAAATAACCCTGTGAACGATCTCCTGATAATCCGTACTCATCTTGATAAAATACATGCCTGAAGGTGCTCTAACAATATCAGTATCTGAAGCGTTCCAGGAAAGAACATAAGTGCCCGGTTTTTTGGCTCCCGCAAATAAGGTCGTTATTTCACTACCAGTTAAATCGAATACTTTTATGGTGACGGGGATCGGTTCATTCCCAACGTCTCCGATTGTATATTTCACGAAAGTATGTGTGTTGAAAGGATTAGGATAATTTATGAGTGAAAATTCCGCTGGCTTTATGCTATGCTCGTTATCGATTCCCGGAGTGTAGCCGAACCATTCGAGGGTTCTGAATAGTAGAATTCTAAGTGAGTCTCCATACGTGTTCCCTATTCCTTCCAGTCCGAAACCGAAATAAGCGGTTTTGTAATCATAAGTGGTGTTATGGTACTGTATTGCGGCAAACCTCGTTGGATTGGCATCTGAGTTGTACCTCAAAAATCCTGTTGCTCCCGCTCCAGGACTTGTGCCGGAGAGGGATACCTGGTTTCCAGAACCACCCAGAGTAGAGATCTCTAAGCCGTCTGAAATCGGATTTCCAGGTATGCCCACAATGTTAAAACCCCAACCCGATGGTAAATTATCATCAGTATGAGTTGCATTTAAGTAATCGGTGAAAAACCCGGTAGTTCCTACCTCGTCACCGATGTATTGTCCGGATATCAATAAACTTCGTTCTCCCAGTTCGAGAAAATCAATTAGCAAAGTCTGTTCTTCAGCCGGTACGGTGTTCTCGGAGATGCTGCCTGTAAAATATATCACTGTCTTATATAGGTTGAATTCTTCTCCTGGCATTGGACCGAGGTCGTTCCTGTCCCAACTGTCGAAAACCAATTCACCAAATTGCAGGGGATTGAAATAATATTCCTGGAAGTAATCCCCACCGTCAGCGTCATAGACAAGGATGTCAGGTCTTCCTATCATAAATGTTATATCGTCGGATAGGGAAAAGCCTTCAACTGTAGATACAGTGAAAGTAATAGTAGCGTAATGAGCCCAGGCATCGGGATTCATAAGGAACCTGACAGGTTCTGCCTCGTTCGATGCGGAAGCTCCTGGCATAATATCAGGTATGCTGCTGATTGAATCAGTGATAGTAATGCCATAATCGGAACTGGAGATAACGATTTTAACGTTGGTGGCTGTTTGCCAATCAGGCAGGTTAGCGAAACTGAAAACAATCTCGCCTTCTTCTCCAGGGTCGACTCTACCGTTCCCATCACCGTAAACCTCGTCTGAAACTGTGTAGGATTCGAAATTCAGCCAGGGGTATCGAATAGGTCCAATGGCTTTGAGAGCATTTACTCTACCGGATCCTATCTTACCGGCATACCCGGGATTTAGGTGATCGATAGTATCAGCAGTGACTAAGATTCTTTCTCTAACCCATTGGTTACTCGAATCAGGGAATGCCGAGATAATGAGGGCTGCCACACCTGCGGCAACAGGGCTGGCGAAGGAGGTTCCATCCCAACCATCGAAAGTATTGAAGGGTATAGTGCTCCAGATGAGTACGCCCGGAGCTGATAGCTCGATCCAATCCCCATAGTTGGAGAAATCAGCCATGTGATCGTACCTGTCAGTACCCGCGACCGAGATGACGTCATGGTAATTAGCGGGATAAAATTCATCCTCAACGCCATCATTGCCAGCTCCACCGAACATGATAATGCCCGATTCCCAGGCTAATTCCACGTAATCGCGCATCTCGGTGTCTATCCTATCGCTGCCCCAACTGAAGTTCAGTACGTCAGCTCCTTTGCTTATAGCGTATTCCATTGCAAGGTAAGACGCTTCCTGGTTATTATGCCCACTGGCTTCCATGGTTTCAGGATCAAGCAAATAATAACCGCTTCTCAAACACATCAGTTCGCCCTGCCAGTTGATACCTGCTATCCCGTATTCATTATTTGTGGCGGCAAGCATAATACCGGATACGTGAGTACCATGTCCATCGAGAATGAAGTCCGCGGGATCGTTTTCCATAGAATCGCAATCTTCGAACAAACTATCGTCATAGTAGCAGTATTCGGCATCGTCGATGAAGTCGAAACCGATGAAATCATCGACATAGCCGTTAAAATCATCGTCCGCGTTGTTTACGTCGTCTGGGTCAAACACCCATTCGCCGCCGATATACTCAAGCGTTCTCCCGTCCATGTCGATGTCTTCCCCATGGTCCCAGGCTCCGAAACCACCGTAAGTGTTTTGCCATAAAACCGGCGCAAGATCCTCGTGCTTCCAGTCGACCCCTGAATCAAGAGCCCCGATGATAACTCCTTCTGATCCTGTTGTTAAATGCCACGCCTTGTCTGCTTCGATCTTCCTCAAGTACCACTGATTGCCATATAATGGATCATTAGTGTCCCTCAGATAAGGCGTTAACCAGTCAGGATGAGCATCCCTTACCTGCGGCAAATTCTCGAATTCACTGGATACTTTTTCGATATCCAGGTCGTTGTTTGCAAAAACGAAAACGAACGAATTCCGAAATCTCTCAAGGATCCTCGGATCCGGTCGAGGGCTTCGAAATATGTTTCTGCAACTGGTTACTTCGTATTCTGCGTTTAAATCATCGATATCAGCGATACCTGTTGTAACATAACCATCCTTGCTTATTCCCATACTCAATGTATAGTCAAGTTTTACAGTAATAATCATCTTACCACTGATGTACTTCGGGAATGCGGCGTTTAGAATCGTACAACCTGAGGCTAATAATATTAATAGGGTTAAAACAAATTTTCTGAACACACTTCCTCCTTATATCTACTAAAGACCGCTTTTTCCGGGTCTATTCTTTATATGTTTTTTGTGCATTTCTTATTATTCTTCAAGTCTCAGTATTTTGATAACTTCACCAACCGTTTCCGCCTGCATTAGGTCGTTCCTGATGTATTCAAATTTTAAAAAATCCATCAATTTCTTCAAAATCTTCAAGTAAATCTTATCTTCGTACGGCGGCGCGACCATGGGGAAGAATAGCTTTACCGGTTCCTGGTCGATCGCGTCAAAATCGATACCTGGCTCATACCGGGCGAATCCAATTATGAAATCTTTCGCCTGCATCGTCCTTATATGCGGAATGGCAATATTCGTACCGATAGCGGTGGATGCTTTTTTCTCCCTGAATATCAGGTCCTTTAACAACTTACTCATATTCTGCACATTTCCGGAACGGCTCATCAACTTGACCAAAGCCCAAAGAATTACTTCCTTCCTGTCCTTCAATAATATTTCTGATATGTTAATTTCCTCGAAATGATCTGGCAATACCTCTTTGTAGGCTTCCATCAGGATTTTATCAAAATCTAATTCTATCAGCTCCGGATCAAGTAGTCTGTATATTCTCATTATTCCTCAGGTCCTTGTGTGACACCCTGCATAAATTCAGATAGATTCACAAAGTTGATTCCCCAATCCTTAAGAATACCCCCAATGTTATCTAAAGCCTGTAAGACGCTTTCACTGAAGCATAATTCCCATATAACCGGTTCCTGCTGGATCCTTGCGTATAATGCTGCAGATAAAATAGAGCTTTCAATGGAACTAACGCTGCTGTTCGGAGTGTTTATGTAGAGTCCGGTCTTTAAAAACGGGACTCCATTTTCAACTGAGATCTGTTCACAGTGTTCAACTGGAATCGTGCCGGTATTCAAAAACGTTACGCCTTGCTTGCAAAGCTCGTTGTATATCACTTCCATGAGTTTTTCATTGCAGACTATTTTTGAACCAAGGTACCTGCAGGCGAATTTAGCTTCCGGAAAAGCGCTTGTATGGTTTCTTACTCGATTTCGAATCTCCGCCTCTGGAAGGTTTGCAAAAATAGCATCATTGCCCGGGTCATCATGCGGAAAGTTCTCCGGCTCCATTGGTATGCAAACCACCATTTCTTCTTTGTTCTCCTTGATTTTTTCATATACTCCTTGACCCTTTATCTTCGCGGGATTCAGAACATAGTTGATTTTTATGCCTGAATCGATAAATTGGTCCAGGATACCGTCAGGTTTTTTGCTCGGATCATCAATTATTATCGCGACATTTACCCTGGAAGGTTCAAGGTCTGGTTCTTTTTTTAATTGTATCACGTGGGTAGTGAACCCGGAAAATCCAACACTAACCTCGAGGGTTTTACCCCATTCATCCATAGACGCGTCGAGAACCTCAGCCCCAATCAGCGATAGAAACTGATGTATTCTGTAATTTACAAGGGTTAGGGGAAACTTATCCGAGACAGGCACAGTGTACCTTTTCAACTCCACATCTATTAAACCTTCTACGTTCCCTAATTTTCTCGTTCTGATCCTCTTTTCGTTGATACCAAACGACTGCCAAACAAGGTGCAAAGCCTCATCGATCTTCTCTCCCTCTTCCAGAGAATCATCAGTTCCTATAGGGGTCAATGAAATTCCGTGCAGGAATGGGTCAGATTCATAAGCGGTATCAGTTGACTTTTCAGATAATTTCGTAACCGACATTATAACTATGATTGCTGCAATGACAAATATAATAACTGCGCCAATAAGGATGCCTTTAAATCCCTTGCTCTTTCTCTGGCTGCGTGATATGTAATGTTTGTTCGGCATCTTGCTTTAAAGAATTAGATCTGTGACTCGTCTTTCCATAAAATTATTGAGTAATAAGGTTCTCCATCGACTATAGCCTTATTAAACTCAAAGTAAGCATAACCTTGAGCCGTTTGTGTTATATATGAGTCGAAGTCCTCGACCCGCAGATCGAACCATACTCGCCTGGTCTCGATAGTGTCCTGCTGGTATATGACCTGCGATGAATCCACTATATTCCATACGTCCAGCGCTATCGACTCGTAAGTGTTAAAGAGATATTTGGTGCGAGTTTTCTCACCCGGCTTCCCTTCCATATCATACAAAGTATAGCTGTCATATCTTCTTAAACTATCATCCCAATACTTAAATATGAAATCCTCGTTTAGACAAGAAAAAAATAAAGATGAATCCCGGGAAATGTATGCCGTTCTGAAATTTTCAAGAACGTTTTCAGGAGTATAGGGGGATAATTGAATATCCCAGGTATCAACAGGAATTTCGGTAGGAGGCGCAAAGGGATTCAGACATCCTCCTGCCACAATGATAATAAATAACAGCACTGGGATTATTATCTTCATTTCCATGTTTATTCTAATTCCTGGTTCAATGTATCTGGTTTTTTGTACTCATCTTCAGAATATTGCCAAAGATATCCTTTATTTTTATCTACCTTAAAATAATAGGTGTTCAGGAATTGAGCAACTTTTTTACATTCTTTTTCTATATTTTCTTTCCCCTGCGGCTCGTTCAGGTAATGATGTAAATCAGGCATCAAAATAACAAGGCATTTTTTCCCCAGGAGTTTTTTTCTTAATGCTTCTTGGAACTTCTCGCCGTACTTATTGTCAGGATTTATAATAACGCCGGATTTTTCAAGAACAATGTTTGATTTCTGAGGGCTTATGCTTACCGTGATGCCTTCAGTATACTCTTTAATAACGTTTGAGAGTATCTCACTGATAGGGGATGGCGAGCTAATAATGTATATCCTTTCATATTCAAAGAAACTGACGACTTCGATATTTTCGGGGATTTCTTCAACCGTTTTCGGGGTTTGAGTGTACAGTATGAAACCTGAGATTCCGTATATTATGAACCATAGACCGACCAGGACGGAGGCAATCCTCGCGATAGTCCTCAGGATGTTGACTTTTGATGCCAGTCCGGTGAAGCCCAATGGTATAATGTAAATGATGGTTCCGAAGAAGAAGCCTGTAAATAGCGCCATCCCGGAGATGGTACCGCCAATATCGAAAGCCCTCGATAATGCTAACATGAAAGGTGGACAAAAATTTACACCGCTCAATAATCCCAGTACAATAGCGCTGTTCGTGAAGTTATGCATCCTGGAGGTAAAGCATTTTTTCTCCCTGTCCTTCTCCTTTCTGAAAGCGGATATTATCAGGAATGTACCTAATATAACGTAAATAACGTCGGTTATAATGCCGCGAGTATCATGTGGGATGTACCCGCCGAAATAACCAGCGGCAGCGCCGAAAATAAGGTACCCGATAAACCTCCCAAGGGAAAGCTTCAAGATGACTACAAAACTCGAGATCAGATGCTTTTTTGTGGAGATAAGGTAGGGAAGATAGATCATCCCGCAGGTAGCAAGACAGGTCACTCCCAGCGAAAACCCTAAACCCCAGCCTTCTGTAAAGTACTGTAAGTATTTCATTTCAAAATCCTGGTTTTTTGCAATATATGTATATTATATGTAAATTCAAGTTATTTGTGATTTTGTGCTTTTAGAAAAAAATAAAGAAAAAGAATAGGGAAAAGTTGGAGAGTATATGGGGTAAAGAGTGTATGGGTTTCAGAATGTATGGGTTTTATGGGAAAAAATGGGTAATGTTTGATTTGGTCCAATTTGGTTAAGAATTAATTGCCACGAATGCACGAATGGATACAAAAACACTAACAAAAACAAAAGAAAGAAGAAATTTAAATTTCCCAGGGGAACATCGAATAATGCAAACCATCGCAGATGGCAAACCATCGCAGATGGCAAACCATCGCAGATGGTTAATAATTATGTAGCATTTCAGGTCCTCCAATCTCAACATCCTTGTAGATGATGGATAATTATGTGGTTATCTGGTAATACGGGGAACCGGGAGTTTTTGAAAAAACGCCTAAAACCAATCCCTTGAATTGATTAGGAATCCGGGATGGAGTAATTATCAAGAACGTTTTCGAAGAAAACTTTTAAAATCAATTGCTTCACCTGGTTAATTAACAGTAAACAATTAGCATTAGATTGGTATATATTTATTTGTAGGGGGTAGTTTTTTTTTCTTACCCGACGCCGCTTGCTACTTAACGCTTCCAGCAACTCTACCGTGCTAAGTAAAATTTATTAAAATCAGTATCCATAACCGTCCAATGATATACAATAGCCCTACTTGATAAGTATCATTTTCCCTGTGTCAGAAACATCCGGCGTTTCAAGCCTGTAAAAATAAATACCGCTTTCGAATCGTGAAGCATCGAAGGCAATGCTGTGAATACCTGGTCCCCGGTACCCATCCACAAGTGTTTGAAGCAGCTGACCTCTCAAATTGTAAACTTTCAAACTAGCAAAACCGGGTTCATCTAAATTAAAAGTAATAACCGTTCGTTCATTGAATGGGTTCGGATAATTATAGAGTTTAAATCCATCTGGTTTAGTGGTTTGGTACTCATCCACACCGGGAGTATGCCCGAACCATTCCAGGATACTGTAAAGCGCTACTCTCATCGAGTCGCCATGGGTGTTCCCGATGCCTTCCAACCCGAAACCGAGGTAAACGGATTTATAATCATACGTAGTATTATGGTACTTTATCCCTGCATACCTATCCGGCTCGGTGTCAATATCGTACCTGAAAACTCCTGACGCTTCCTCACGTGGGCTGCACCCGGATAGCGATACCTGGTTTCCGCACCCTCCAAGCGTAGAAATTTCCACTCCATCAGACACAGGGTCGCCATCTATTCCGACAATATTGAACCCGTAGCCTGCCGGCAAAGCATCGTCCGTATGTTCCGCTTTTAAATAGTCGGTGAAAAAGGTAGTAGTACCGATAATGTCACCTATATACTGCCCCGTTATCAACAGATTGTTACCACCCTGCAGATATTCGATAAGGAGTGTCTGGTCGCTTGCCGGGATAGCTCCTTCGGAAAGGTTCCCTGTGAAGTAAATGACCGTGTGGTAAAGATTTAACGTTGAGGAGGCTATCTCGCCCATGCCAGCCCTGTTCCAGTAATCGTACACCATTCTTCCCTCGTCAAGCGGAGTAATATAATAATCATCGAAGTTGGCTTCTCCGCCGTCCGCATCGAAAAGTAGTATTGGGGGACGTCCGATAATGAATTCCATGTCATCTGAATATGTGAATCCCTCAGCAGTGGACACAGTAAAGCTTAATTGAAGGTAATGAGCGAACCCCCATTCAGGGAACGAGAATCTAACCGGGTCACTTCCATTTGACCCAGATTCACCTGGAATAATGTCTGGTATCGTCCCTGTGGGATAGGTTAGTTCTACTTCAGAATCGTCTTCAGAGATAGTAATGGTCACACCAGTTGCGGTTTGCCAGCCAGGAACGTTCCTGAAGCTGAAGACTATTTCGCCTTCCTCGCCCGGGTCCACGCGCCCGTTATTGTCACCATAAGCGCTGTCGGATACGGTATAGTCTATGAATTCCAGCCACGGGTATTTAATTGGACCGACTGCCCTGAGAGCATTGACTCTGCCGGAACCGAGCAGTCCACTGTACTCTGGGTTAAGGTGGTCGATGGTATCAGCGGTTTCGATAACCCTGTTCCTAATCCATTCGTTCGATGAATCGGGAAATGCTGAGATCAGGAGTCCAACGACGCCAGCTACGGTGGGGGAGGCCATCGATGTGCCCTCCTTGATGAAGAAGGCGTTAGGGGGGATGGTGCTCCAGATGCCCGTTCCAGGCGCGCTTATCTCTATCCAGTTGCCATAGTTTGAAAAATCTGCCTTGTGGTCGTGCGGGTCGGTCGCCGCAACAGTAATCACGTTCGGGTAATTCCCCGGGTACGATATATCCTCCCAGTCATCGTTGCCAGCAGCGGCAACGATAACTATGCCGGAGAGCCAGGCTTCGCGGACGAGTTCCCTCATGCGGGTGTCAAGCCTCTGGCTCCCCCAACTGAAATTCATAACCTTGCAGCCATGATCGATGGCGTAAGCCATTGCCAGGTATGTAGCTGCAGGATCGCTTACTCCTTCGGCTTCCCCTGTTTCGGAATTATACTTGTAGTAATCGCTCCTTAAAACCATCAACTTTCCTTCCCAGTTGATGCCGGCTACTCCAAAGCCATTGTTGGTGGCGGCTATCATGGTTCCTGCGACGTGACTGCCGTGTCCATCGAGTACAAAATCCGAAGGGTTGTTGTCCATTACGTCCCCGTCTTCAGTGAAAACACCCATGCTATATGCGTCATCGCAATCGGTAATGAAATCGTAACCAATGAGATCGTCCACCCAGCCGTTGAAATCGTCATCTATACCATTCTCGTCGTCGGGATCGAATACCCAGTCACCACCGATGTACTCCAGGGTTCTGCCGTCGCGGTCCGCGTCTTCGCCGTAGCCGCCAAAGCCGCCGGTCGTGTTTTGCCATACGACAGGAGCGAGGTCGTTGTGCCACCATGCGACACCCTCCAGGTTGGACATGATAACCGCGTCGGAGCCCTTTGTAAGATTCCAGGTAGAGTCCGCCTTTATCTTCTTAAGATGCCATTGATTATAAAAAATCGGGTCGTTTGGCGTGACCAACTTTGGAGATAACCAGTTCGGTTCGGCGTCATAGACTTCAGGTAAACTCTCATACATGTTCGATACTTCAACCATGTCAAGGTTCTTGTCGTCAAAGAAGAAAATGAACGAGTTCCAGAATCTTTTCCACCGGGGATTGGTCAGGTTATGATTCCCAACGATGCACCTGTACTGGGTCACTTCGTACTCGCGATTCAAGTCATCCAGTCTCGAAATTCCGGTAACTACGTAGCCATCGTTGCTTGTCCCGATGTTCAGTTTATATTCCGGTTTGATAGTGATCGCCATTCTGCCTCTGCTATAGTCTAAAGCAGCAAGTTCAGAATTAAACAATACTATTAGCGCGATTAAAACCATAAGGATTACTATTAAAATATTTTTTTGCACATTTACTCCTGAAGTACGTTATTACGTTAAAGGTGGTGTTTTTATTAATTTTGGGGGCGATCTTGATTTCTTATTTTATTAAAATCATCGATTTCGTTATTACTTTCTCCCTGGTTTTCATAGTATAGAAATACACTCCTGATGGTAATTCATCTGCGTTAAAAACAAAGCTATATTTTCCCGGTTCGCCGTGAGTGAGTGTTTTTGTTTCGATTGTTTTTCCGGTTATGTCATAAAAAGTGAAATTTACTTTTCCGGTCTCTTCAATGTAGTAGGATATTGTAGTTATCCCGTTGAAAGGGTTCGGGAAGCAATTAAAAAGGCGGGTTTTTTCAGGGATGCTTACAGGCTGTTGTTCAACGTTTACAGCAGACCACCTGGTTCGAGCGGCTCCGGCGTTTGATTGGAAGTCCAGCAGGTTATCGCCGGCTACTATAGCGTATCCTATTCTTTCATGCGCTGCAGGAGGCAGAGTGAACGGACCGCTTACTATGATCATTGACCAGTCGTCGTCGGGGGAACCGCTGTTATCGGAGAATGTACCATCCATGAAGTTGTACTTAACGGTGTCATCCCACCCCATTCCGCCGTCAGTTGGATAGACATACACGGCATTTTCGACCATGCTTCCTCTTGCGAGCGGTGAGAGACCCACGAGCCCAACGTAAGCGGGAGCTTCGGGTGGACTGTCTGTATCGTACATGTAGCCCCAGTTGTTGGTTGAGCTGTAGGAGCCCTGGTCGTACCATGCGCTTGAAGCGTAGTGGATATCCCAGTCGGCGTAGAGAGCTGTGTAAAAGTTCGAGACAGTTGTCATGCTTGTATTTCTCAGGTCATATTTAATGAGAATAAAATCCTCGGTCGCCCAGGCGTAACTTCTCTGTGTGATTTTTATGCCGGTACCCGGATCGATGAAGGAGGTGGTTATCAACTCATCTGCTTCAGGAGGGTCAGTGAACACCAATTCGGATGTCGGCAGCCATTCGGATGTCTGCCCGTACTCGTGTGTTATCACGTTATTGTAGTTCAGCCCCATGAGAAAACCCGCGCTATAAAGGTAATTGTACCCATTGTAGTCGAATCCGCTCCCGGAAGGGGTGGGCATCGTTGGATCGAAGTAGCCGTATCCCCCGAAATTCGTAACAGAGAAGACTAAGTTTCCGATGTTGTGGTCCAGGTAGTCGCGAGGGTAGGTTCCAACTGATATTTCGAACGTGTCGGTGTTTGAATATCCTCCGTCTGCGGAGATGTTCATGAAAAGTTCGCAGAGGTGACCTAAAGGAGTATCAGGAGCGGAGTGGACCCTGAACGGATTGGTGGAATTGTTCCCTGTGCTTCCGCTGGAGATGCTCCCGAAAGTCGCGGTTGGGTCAGGCAGGCTTATATATGGAGAACTTTCGGAGAGAGTAACTGAAACGCCTGTAGCGTCGTATCCCAGGTTATCAAGGGTTACGATCAGGTCGATAGTTTCGTTGACGTCGAACACGTTATTGCCGGTCGGATCAACGTCGTGGTACTGGTGGTAGATGAACGGAATAGTCAACTCGGGTGTATTCAGAATTGCGGGGACCGCTCTTATCAAGCCGGAGCCATAGAGGCTATCCTTTCCGGAGATCCCGAGGTCGAGTGCCGTAGTTTCGATTATAGAGTCTATTTCTTCAGGTGTCAGAGTCGGATTTTTATCGAGCATGAGAGCTATCATACCTGCAAGGTGAGGGGCTGACATGCTGGTTCCGGAATATGTTGTATAGCCTGTTTCGCTGCCGCCCCAGCAGGATTTTATATTAGTGCCCGGCGCGGATACATCCGGTTTCATCAGACCGGAACCGCCACCGACACCATAGGGGTAATCAGAGTATTCATCATCATTCCATTCAGAGGGTCCGAAGCTTGATGAGTAGTTGATATTGTCACTTGAATTCGTGTTGCCGACAGCCATTGCTGCGCTATGACCATTAGGGGGTTCCCAGGGCGCAGGCGAGTCCGCGGGTATGATTATATCTTCCGGGGCATAATAGTGGTAGCCGCCGTCAGCGCCGTTTCCTGCAGCAACCGCAGCAGTAATCCCGATAGTCAGGACATTTTCGAATACACCCCGGAAATAGTCCCGCACGATTGTATAATCTTCGTAAGTATCGTAAGAGCCCCTCTCAAAACCGATACTTAAACTGAACACATGCGCGCCATTATCCACACCGTATTGCATTGCTTCGACCACATCGGAAGGCCAGCCGCTGCCGCTTGAGAAGAGCACTTTCAATGCCATTATCTTCGCTCCGGGCGCAACGCCCGTGTTCGTTCCCGAAGTGCCGTCCCCCGCCACGGTTCCCGAAGTATGAGTGCCGTGATAACTGGTACCGTCATCTAAAGGATCAGGATCTCCGTCAGCAAAATTGTACCCGTAATAATCGTCCACGTATCCATTAAAGTCGTCATCTTCGCCGTTGCCGGGTATCTCGTCCGCGTTTTCCCAAATATTATTTTCAAGATCGTTGTGATAGTAATTCACTCCAGTGTCAAGAACACCGACGACCACGTTCGACCCGTTGTAACTCGACCAGACGGAAGGAGCCCCAATTCGCGTTACCCCCCAGGCGGTTTCAAGTGGACTTAACGTGGCATCCGGAGCCATTTCCTCAAAACTGGGCGGTCGAAAGTCATGTAGCATAAAGCATAACTTGTCTTCGAAAAGATGCTGTATCCGGTCATCATTCACAAGTTGCCTTATAACAGAAGCTTTTCCCGAAAACGCTAAACCATTGCCAATCCACAAGTTACGAACAGAGCTTACATTCCCCTTTTTATACTCAGCTATGAGAAATTCATGGATATCCCGGTATTCTTCATCCCAAAAGTGTTTTAATACTTTTCTACCCTCTGTTCTTCTTTCAGGCATTGGGAATTCTCTTATTTCCCCGGATATCTTCTTGTATTCAATGGATGGTTTCAAGCTCAGGATTACAGAGATTTCGCGGTTTTCATCGATATTATCAATTTGGGATAGAAGAGAAGGAGAAATGCGCCCTGCAAGCAGGTTATGCGAACCCGGGAATATTAACGTTGTTATTAACAAAATAATTATCTTTTTTGTAAACATTACTTTCTGTAGCCTATTTGATTATATATTACATACTTAAATTAATTTATAAAATTGTTAAAGCAAGCAAATTCTAAAGGTGTTGTTGTTGATATTACCTATTTTTATATTGCCAAACTATTTATTGGTGCTATATTTCATAAGTTTAGAGTATTTTGATTGAACTGAATGCAGATATATAACTTAATCTCCGATAAATAGTTAGAGTTGAGAACAGGATAATAGGCAAAGGCAGCAATTTACGACTATGGGAAGCAGGATCAATAAGATTGGGATATTTGCGAATCTCGAGAAGCCAGAGCTAAAAGACAATGTCACTAAGCTCATCAACCTGTTAAGTGATCAGGATGTACCCTGTTTTCTCGAGAACTCCCTGGCGGGATCTATTGGAATGAAAGGATTACCGCTGAATGAACTGATCCCGGGTGTGGACCTGTTGATAATATTAGGCGGTGACGGCACTATGCTCAGGGTAGCTCGAATGGTAAAAACCCACGAGACGCCCATGCTGGGTGTAAATATCGGTCATTTAGGGTTTCTCACTGAGCTTCTTCCGGAGGAGGTGGAGAATGCACTGCCCAAGATAATAAGTGGGGAATACCGTATAGTAAAGCGTATGATGTTGAAGGTGGAAATAAAGAATGGCGAGACTCCGCCGTTGTATGCTTTGAATGAAGTGGTCATTGATAAAGGACCTTCTCCGCGATTATTGTTATTCAATATTTTCATCTCGGGTCAATTTGTGAGCAGGTATTCTTCCGATGGGATAATAATATCGACACCGACGGGCTCAACGGCTTACTCGATGGCTGCCGGCGGGGCGATCCTCGATCCAGAGATCGAAGCGCTGCTGATAACCCCGCTTTCACCATATACATTGGCTATTCGACCGATGGTTATAGGCATGAATGAGAAGATCAGAATTACTTTTCAGTCGCGTGGGAAGGAGAATGCCAAGCTTACGATCGATGGGCAGGAAGGATATAAAATACCGATAGGCGTTGATGTGGAAGTCAGCAAAGCAGAGTTTTCCGCGAATTTTCTAAATTACCAGAACCGCTCATTCTATGAGGTTCTCAGAACTAAATTAGGATGGGGTAGAGCTCCGGGAGAAAGAAAGCAATAGTAATACGAATTACGAATATCGATTATCGAATGAAGATTTTAGAAGTGGGAGAGGGAAGAGAGAAGTTTGGAAATTACTAAAATAGGAAAATAATTGAACACAGATAAAACGGATGCTTGGGAAAATCGAAATTAAGAAATAAAGGAATTGGGAGAATAAATGAAAGTATTTAAATTAATATGCCTTGCACTTTTTTTAATTGTTGGGTCACTTTATTCGGTGCCGCAATTTTTAACGTTGCCAATTGATGGGCATGACTCCGAACCCGCGGGACCGGACAGGGTGCCTTCCAGCAACAATATCGGCGATATCATATATGACGGTGAAACGTATATGTGGATCTCGAGTGGCGATGGTTTATCAAAATCCTCTGATGATGGTGTAAGCTGGGAGAGTTATCTTGCGAACACGGCGTTTTCTGGGCTGGAAGCAGCCTTTGGATGGGTGGTTGCCGCCGCTGCCTTTGATACTTTTTTAGAAACTGACCCGAACGAAGCGATTCCGATGGGTGGCGGTATATGGGTATCCACGGACGGTGGTATGAGTTTTCCGTCTCAACCCTTTAAACCGCTGCCGGTAACATGGCCGGATGACTGGATCGAAAGGGAAGTTGAAGTTGGAGTCATAGGTTACGACGTAGAGATTGTTGTACTCGACGGGGATACGACCATCTGGATACCCGCGTTTTACGGGGGGCTTCTGAAAAGTGTTAATGCCGGGACAACGTGGATAAATATATTCATGGATCCCGAAGATACTCAGCACGATCCGAACGCGCATTATGACCACCGGTTCTTCTCATTTGTTTCGGATACTACGACTAATCCCCCGACACTCTGGGCGGGAACTGCTGCCGGTATCCATAAATCGATAGATGGAGGCGAAAGCTGGGTGACTTATGACCACGTTTACGATTCGATTTCCGGTAACTGGATAGTAGCTCTCGCAGTACAATATCTCCCGGAAGGTAATGTGATATGGGCGGCAACCCGGGCTACTGACAATCCGGGTGAGTTCGACGCCATCTCATATTCCAGGGATATGGGGGAAAATTGGACGGTAGTGGATACCTCCGTCTGGGCATGGAATTTTACGTTTGCAGGTAACACGGTATTCGCGGCTACTGCCGAAGGGGTTAAAAGGTCCTGGGACTATGGTGAAAACTGGGAAACCCTCGAGATAGTTGACGAGGAAACGGGTATCTGGGTGTCTGTTCCGGAGATCGTTTCGGTTCAATATATACGGGGTTTGGTTTGGGCTGGTACTTACCAGGGATTAGCCTATTCGGAAGACCTCGGGGATACCTGGCATCTCATCCAAACCTATACTCTCGTCAAAGATGAGACCTACGGTTTTCCATCGCCGTTTTCCCCTGAACACCATGGTACCGTGGAGATAATTTTCCCCCTGGACAATTCCGGCAATGTGACAATCACTATTTTTGATTTTGCCATGGATCCTGTCGTTACTATAGAGCAGCGTGTTGTGCCAGAAGTTATCAATGAACATAAAAATCAGGGTAAGGTACAGTGGGATGGAACCAATTCGAAGAACGAATTTACATCGAACGGAGTATATTATTTTAAAGTTGAAACTCGCGAGGATGCCTATTGGGGTAAAATCGCGATTCTTAAATGAACCAATTCTCTAAATTTGCGCTCAGCTATGCTTAATACTGATTTCGCATTTTTATTATGATGAACTTGACTAATAAAACGTTTATTTATATTTTAAATTGATATTCATTTTAATAATCTATTTACTAGAAAGTGTAAAGCGGGAAAATAAATTTAGGAAACTAAAGATATAATAGCGAGAAAGGATTAGAATATGTCATTGAAGATAAATACAGCAATATTCAGGGCTTATGATATTCGAGGCATTGAGGACGAGGATTTGACGTTCGATGTTGTGGAGGCTATAGGCAAGGCTTTTGGCACATATTTACAGCGGATACAGGAAGGGAAAACGACAGTTGCGGTTGGACGGGATAACCGACTGGGTTCTGAGAAGCTTCAAAAAGCATTGATGCAGGGTTTATTATCCACCGGCGCTGACGTGATGGATATAGGACTGAGTACTTCTCCGAAACTCTACTTTACTACTGCTTATCTTGAATTAAGCGGGGGAGTGAATATTACGGGTAGTCACAATCCTATCGGGTATAACGGCTTCAAGATGATTAGAAAAGGTCCGTATCCAGTTGCCGAGGATGAAATTCAAAATTTGAGACAGATGATCGAGAATGAAGATTTCATCAAAGGTGAGGGAGCGCTCTCGAAGAGAGAAATAAAGAGAGAATATTTCGATTTTTTAAAAAAGGATATTAACGTTCAGCGGAGGATGAAAGTGGTCGTGGATACCGGGAATGGCGTTGCGGGATTGTTTGCCCCGGAATTTCTCACTGAGCTCGGTTGTGAAATTATCGGGCTGTACACTGAACTGGATGGTACTTTCCCACATCATTTACCTGACCCTGAAATGGCTGAATATGTGGTTGATCTGATAAATGAAGTGAAGAAACAGCATGCGGATCTGGGTATTGCGTTCGATGGCGATGGCGACAGGTTGGGGATGGTCGATGAGAACGGTAAGCGTTATGAGGCTGACCTTTTATTAATGCTGTTGGCGAGGGATTTTCTTAAGAGGAACCCGGGCGAGAAGATTGTAGTAGATGTAAAATGTTCTCAAAATGTGATCGATGATATCAAGGCTCACGGAGGAAAACCAGTAATTTGGAGAACCGGTCATTCGATCATCAAGAAAAAAATGCGCGAGGATGGAATACTGCTTGGTGGGGAAGTTAGTGGACACATGTTCTTCGGCGGAAAATTCTACGGTTTTGATGATGCGATGCTGGCAGCTGCTTATCTCCTCGAGATTTTGTCCAAGAGTGACAAGAAACTATCGGAGCATTTTGAAGGAATGGAATTAATGCCGTCCACGCCGGAGATAAAATTACCCTGTCCGGATGATAAGAAATTTGGAGTTGTCGATAAGATATCTGATTACTTTCATAAGCTTTATCCTGATTCCTTGACTATCGATGGGATAAGGATAGATTTTCCAAATGGTTGGGCGCTTATAAGACCTTCCAATACTAATCCGTACTTGACTTTAAGGATGCAGGGGAAGTCGGAAGCAGCGCTGAAGGAAATTCAAAGCATTGTTGTTCGTAAACTCAAGGAATATCCTTCAATCACTATTCCCGAGAAGTTGTATATCGGGATGTAACATTGCTATTTATGCAGATGAAGAAAAGACCAAGGAGTAGACCGATGAAATCCATGTATTTTGCGATATTTATCATAGTCCTTTTCGTTTGTTTTACACAACTTTATGGTGATGATCTTGGCGGTCAAGCCGGAGCTTTTTTAAGGATTGGGGTGGGCGCGAGAGCCATGGCGCTTGGTCAGGCTTATACCGCGATCGGGGACGATGGATACGGGTATTTTTATAATCCGGGCTCGATAGTGGAGATCAAAAAATGGAGTGTCTCTTCGAGCTACCAGTTTCTGCCATTGGATAGAAAGATAATTAATGCCTCGGTGGGCGTGAATATAAGGAATGACGCAGCCATGGCGCTTTCCTGGATACACGCGGGAGATGATAACCTGATGGGATACGATATCGACGGGGAACCAACCGAGCATATCGCGAACAGTGACAACGCTATTTTTCTTACATTTGCGAAAACTCTGAGAAGAATAGGCGGAATCGGCATTAACTTCAAATACGTGCAGGGCAAGCTGGAAGACGTTACCGCGTACAGCGTTGGTTTTGACCTGGGATTCTTCGGTTACTTAATGGATAAGCGCTTAATGGCAGGATTATGTGTCCAGAATGTCGGTGTGAAATACTCCTGGGATTCAAATGATTACTACACTCAAGGCGGGACTTACACAGAAGATTTCCCGTACATAATCAAAGCTGGTTTGGCATATACTCCCAAGCAATTGCCAGGGTTCGTTTCACTCGACCTGGAGAAGGGTAAGGATTTTGATTTCAGGTATCACATAGGCGCTGAATTCGATGTGGTCAAACAGGTTACCCTTCGCACTGGTTTAAATAACAACGATCCATGCTTCGGGATTGGACTGCAGAAGCAGTTCGATAAATGGCTGCTGGGTTTTGATTACGCGTACCTGTTTTCAAAGACTGACGATCTCTCAGCTTCACATTGCGTGGACCTGGGAGTCGAGTTTTAATTGGATTTGATTTCATTAAAAAGGACGTAATTATGGAAGATAAAATAATAAATGAGATACAGCAAAGCATCGAAGTAAAAGAAAAAATCAAAGAGCAAGCATCAATCATCGCTGATATCGTAAAACTTATGGTTACCTGTATCAGAGAGGGGGGCAAGATCCTGGTTTGCGGGAACGGCGGCAGCGCGGCGGATGCGCAGCACTTTGTCGCTGAAATAATAGGTAGGTACATGATGGAGCGAAAGGCATTTCCCGCGATAGCACTTACTACGGATACTTCTATCTTGACTGCGGTTGGCAATGATTACGGGTTCGATGCAATTTTTGAGAGACAGGTGGAAGGGCTTGGAAAACCGGGCGATGTTCTTATAGGGATTTCAACTTCAGGGAATTCGGAGAACGTTATCAGAGCAGTAAAGAAGGCTGATGAGTTGAGTATGTATGCTATTTCGATTACTGGCAAGTGCGGCGGCAAGTTGGCTGGACTCACCTGCTATAATTTTGATGTGCCATCGAACGATACCCCTCGAATCCAGGAAGTGCACGGTATGGTTCTTCATATTATAGCTGGACTGCTTGAAGAGGAGTTAATAAAGAGTTAAAAACTATTTTAATTTAAGTGATTTATTTATAATTGTTTGGAGGGCAAATCATGGAATATGAACCGGTACACGCTCCACGTGGGGCGAATTTAAGCTGCAAGAGCTGGCATCAGGAAGCGGCTATGCGAATGCTTATAAATAACCTGGATGAGGAGGTCGGGGAGAATCCTGAGGAATTGATAGTATATGGAGGCACAGGCAAGGCGGCGCGCTCCTGGGAAGCAGTTCACGCTATTATCAAGACACTCAAGGAATTAGAGAATGATGAAACTCTGCTGGTGCAGTCGGGAAAGCCTGTTGGCGTTTTTAAAACGCATGAATGGGCGCCAAGAGTGATCATAGCGAATTCGAACCTCGTTCCCCAGTGGGCGACATGGGAACATTTCCACGAACTCGAAGCAAAAGGTCTGATGATGTATGGTCAGATGACCGCGGGTTCATGGATTTATATAGGAACCCAGGGAATATTGCAGGGGACTTATGAAACATTCGCCGCAGCGGGGAAGAAGAAATTCGGCAAGGATGATCTTACCGGTCACCTGGTCGTTTCAGGTGGTTGCGGCGGGATGTCGGGCGCGCAGCCTCTGGCAGCCACTATGAACAACGCTACCTATTTAGCAGCCGAAGTTGACGAGGAACGCATTAAAAAGCGTTTAAGCGCTCACTACCTTGATGAAATGGAGAAGAACCTTGAACGGGCAATCGAGAAAGCTCTGGACTATTGCAAAAAAGGTATAGCCAAGAGCATCGTCTGGCACGGCAACGTGATCGATCTACTTGAATCGCTGGTGGAACGGAATATCACTCCGTGTATCCTGACAGACCAGACTTCAGCCCATGACCCCCTTGAAGGCTATGTGCCGCAGGGTATCACTTTCAAGGAAGCTCTGAAATTGCGCAAGATGGATCCAAAGGAATACAAGCGCCGTTCGTTCGAATCCATGGCAAAACATGTTCGATTGATGTTAACTCTGCAGGATCGCGGGGCGGAGACCTTCGATTATGGCAACAATTTGCGAGGCAACGCCCTAGCAGGGGGATTTATCAGGGAGGATCAAATCAGGAAAACGGACGGTTCCTGGAAGTACCCGGGCTTCGTTCCCGCATACATTCGGCCGCTGTTTTGCGAAGGACAGGGACCATTTCGCTGGGCTGCGCTGTCCGGAGATCCCCAGGACATCTATAAGACAGATGATGTGTTGATGGAATTATTCCCTGAAAAGACGCACCTGAGGCGATGGCTTACCTTAGCCCGTGAGAAAGTAGCATTTCAAGGGCTTCCATGCCGAATATGCTGGCTTGGTTACGGCGAAAGGGATAAGGCTGGTTTGGCGTTCAATGAGCTCGTCAGAAAGAAGAGAGTAAAGGCTCCTTTAGTTATTGGGCGAGACCACCTCGATGCCGGAAGTGTCGCTTCTCCTAACCGGGAAACGGAAGGGATGAAGGATGGAACTGACGCGGTTGCGGATTGGCCGCTTCTGAACTTCGCTCTGAACGCGGTCTCCGGCGCCAGCTGGGTGAGCTTTCACCACGGCGGCGGTGTCGGCATTGGATATAGCCTTCACGCTGGACAGGTTATAGTCTGCGACGGCTCGGAAATGATGGATAAGCGCCTGAAACTGGTGCTAACTAATGATCCGGGAACGGGAATTGCCCGTCACGTCGATGCAGGATACGAAAAAGCTATTGAAGTCGCAAAGAAAATGGGCGTGAAGATTCCCATGATGTGATAGTTAAATCGGTACATTACAGTAATAAATCCTTGGTTTCAGTAGAATATGCTGACAACCATTTTGCGGCGATTATATAAATGGATGACTGGATGGATGAGAAAAAAACCGGGTAATGTTTTTAAATGTTGAATTGTGTAACATAATGGAGTGAATAGTGAGGAAAATTGCTTACGGCGGTATATTGATCGCTCTTGCTGTCGGTTTTGGATATTTGCTTGCCCCGGTACCAAACCTTGAGCTGGTCAGTATTATACTATCTTTCAGCGGTTTTCTGTTAGGGATATCCTGGGGTGTAGTGGTTGGCGGAATAGGTTTTTTCCTTTACTCAGCGCTGAATCCCCTTGGGATCGCTCCCCCACTGACTTTGATCGCCCAGGTTATGGGTGGAATGCTATTCGGTCTTGCAGGTGGATTGTACGCTAAGATATACTCTTCAAAGCGCTCCCTGGCAGTTAACATGGTTGTCGCCGGGCTGTTTGGCGTTGTTTTTACATTACTTTTCGATGTTCTGACTAACCTCGGTGGGTATATTGCGGGTGCATCGAAAGAGACACTTGCGATTTTCATGGTCGGGGGATTGTCTTTCTTAATTTTTCATACAGTGTCAAATACAGTCATTTTCGCTGTGTTGTTCCCAGTACTCGCGAAGTTGGTCCCGGTGTTGAGAAAGAAAAAGGAAGTGGGTAGGAAAGAAGCCTTTACAAGTATGTAGTAAACCATAAAACAGATGCAATTAACATTTGATAGCATTAATGCATTTATGTTTACTTACATCCCTGATGAATCAATTTATACTTGCTTTTTAAATAATATTTTCTATT
>JAFGQG010000150.1 GCA_016935765.1 bacterium | reverse complement strand
TTTTAATATTTAAATGGTTAAATAAATTCCGCAATATTTTTTTTATTTTTTTTACAATAAAACCATACTCATTTCAAATCTTTTAATTCCTTATCAATGGTTTATCCGGATAATACATTATCCAGTTTTCATGAAAAATTCTCTCATACCATATCTTGTTTATTCGCGGTGCAAGAAACAAAACAACTACAGCAAGCGCGATTCCCGCGATTATATCGATCCCATAGTGGAAACGCCCATACATCGTAGCGATTATCAGCAAAAACCCCAGAATGCACATGGGAATCGAGAACCATTTTCTAAAATACCTAGCGCTGAAAAACATCGCAATCAAAGCATGGGCAGCATGAAGTGAAGGAAAACAATTAGCTTTAAAAGGCTCATGGTTATTTATGAAAGTACCAATTTTAGTTAGTATTGGTCCTGTAACCAGCTCTATCGTGTAAAGGTTCTCCAATGTAAACCTTGGACCTATAACCGGCACAAATATATAAATGACATATCCTATTGTAGAAGCAAGCAGAGTAGCAAGAATATAGTCCCTAAAACCGCTGTATTTACCAGTTATATAAAGCATAATAGCAATCAGAGGCGTTATTATGAAATATGAATAATAGGAGAAAATCAGCATATTGGAAAGCCAGGGTTTTATGAACCGCTGCATCCAGATGGACGGATCCCCCCCGAAAATGCGTTTATCTATCAATATTATTACAGGATCCAAATTGATTGGATTTATCAGGGTTATTACTTCAGTAATATTTTCAAAGATAATTATGATAAACAGGAGCGGTAAAAAATTCCTGATTACTCTCAAAACTCCATTTGGTTTCCCTATCGTTACCAGGAACAAAGCCAGCACAAACACAAAAAACCTCAGGTAGTGATTAAATGAAAAACTGCCGACATCCGGCAAACGCTTGTATATCAGTGAAACAACGAGCAGAACCAGCATGAGGAAAGTCGCAAAGAATTCCTCAGGGAAAAATCGCTCTATCAGACGAATCTTGCTATTATTTTTAAGAATCGGTTTATTCATATTAGTAATCTTTACTTCATAATTACCCAGCTATCCTTTCATCCACCCATCCATTTGTTCCCTCTAGCATTCTCTTATAGCATTTTTTATACATTTTTGTACGTAAACCATAGAAAATCTGCCATTATTTAATGAATATAACTTTATTTATCGAGATATTATCATTAATATTAAGTTTTGTCAAGTATATTCCTGAATTCAAATTCTCGGGCGTCCAGGTAATTTCGCAGCTCAAAGTCCCTGAACTACCCACTTTACCAGGTTTTGCGCGTATCTGTAACTGCTCCTTCAATTCATCCGTCAGGTCATCCACTTCTCTACCTTTTATGTCGAATATTGTTAAGCTGATGTTTTTGTCCTCAAGTATCCCTTCAGAGAATTGGAACGGGATTCTTGTGCTTGAATTGAATGGATTGGGATAATTCGAGCCGAGTATGTAGTTCTCCGGCAAGTTCTCATTCTCAGCGATCCCGGTGGTCCGAGTATGAAAATACCAGCAGCTATCGAGGATATTCGGGTAGCAGTAATCAATTAAATCAGTAGTATAAATGCATAAATGGTAGCTTTCCCCCGGGATAAGTTCGGTTCCGGTCGATGGAACGAGGAGAATCAGCGTGTCCCCGCGAAAATAGACCGGTTCCAGACCCCAAGGGTACGTTATACCATCGAAGGTTATCTGAATGGATGAAGTATCTAACATCCCGATATCATCCACGATCACCATCATTATTTCCTCGAGTGATGTATCCGCTGAATCGCAGGCAGCGGGATACGCCCAGGTTAACCGTGGCGGAGTGTAATCCATGTAGAACGACCAGGAAAGCGGCGCTCCTTCAAGCGGATTGCCTAACCAATCATCAGCAGAAATAAGCGCAACGTCAATTACCCCTTCAGTGAATGGTATTCCCGGAAAACAAATTAAGGTACCCTCTACCGGATCAAAGGTTAACTCATAGTCATCAATTGAGTACACAATGGCATTTACACCCAATTGTATGGTAGCGGTATCGATTCCATCCCCGTCTGAAATTGCCATCTCGATCATCTCATCCCCACAGGATGAATATGCTCCTGAGAAAGGTCTCAATATTGTAGCAACCGGTCCTCCTGGTGTAATGACAAAATACCAGCAGAAATTCCGGACGTTTGGTTCACAGTAGTCGGGAGAATCCTCCGCGTAAAGGCATACTTCAACCGTATCTCCACCTGCCCAGCTTATACCAGCCGCATCCGTATCGAAACAAATCCTGCTACCGTCCCAGGTTACATAAGGAGATGTGAGGTCATACCCTACACCAGCTACCGTCAACAGAAATGTACTTTCATTCAATCCGCTTATGCTATCAACGATACTCACGCAGATCGTTGGCGTGGTTGATGATACAATTTCTCCATCTTCCGGAATTAAATTAAAGGCGATCGGTGAAATATAATCAACAATAAAATCAAATGCTAAAGGTTCTAAGAGGGAAGTACCGTAAATATCATCAGCTCTCGTCAGCTCTACTTCAATAAAATCGCCATCAGACCATGAACCAGATGGGGGTATAAAAACCAGCAGATTGGTTAAGGTATCATAATAAAGCTCAGGGCTCTCAATCGTATATAATACCCAATTCACATAGAGTTCAATTGTTGATTCGTCTATGGTTGCGTCAGTTCCCTCGAGATATATCACTATAGAATCAGGATCGCAAGCTGTTATTGAGTGGTCCATAGGGTGCACAATACCAGCGACAGGACCTTCGAGGCTAACAAAAAACGACCAGCAATACGAGGTTTCGTTCGGTATGCAATAATCAGGAGTATCGTATATGCTATCCAGGCACACTGTTACTGTATCGCCATTGCTGAACGCAGGAACATTATAGATGCATAATGAACTGCCATCAAGGATATAGGTGAAATCTTCAACCAAAGAAGTACCAATATAAACTGAGATATTTCCCAGCGAGGCAACATCCAAACCTGATAAACTATCGTAAACGTCTATACAAATATCTGAAGATGTGGTATAAATAACACTGCCCGGTGTCGGAATGGGATTCGATACTCCAGGAGCGGAGAAATCCATCACGAACTCCCATGATACAGGTTCTTCAAGTTCCGTCCCGAAACTATCTTCCGCGTATATGAGCGATGCCCAGACCGTCTCCGCTTCAACAAATGGAAATGAGGGTATAAAGGTCAATGTATCGTTATCAAAGGTTAATTCTGAGTCAGTTATACGGTAGGTATATGCTGACCCCCTTCTTCCAACCCAGAACTGAATGCTTGAAGGGTCTATTCCCACATCGCTACTTAAATACATCGATATATAGTCGTCAGGACAGGCAGAATATGTATTTGGCGCTGGGTGTATTATTCCAGTTGTCCACCCAGGATTAAATATATAAAACTCCCAGCAGAATACTGTATCGTTCGGGAAGCAATAGATTGCCGAATCGGCTGCATAAGCGCAAACGTCCACCGTATCCCCCGGAGCATAAGTCAAGCCGAGGCAATGCAGGTCGATAGCTAGATTAACTCCATCCCAGAACGCGCACGGGTGAGTTATTCCGCACATGTAGGATTCAATCAGAAGCTGAACCAGCGGCGTACTCAAACCGGATAGACTGTCGGCTATGTTGATTGAAATTGTCGGTGAAAGATCCTCGATAGTACTCCCGTTGGGAGGAAGTTCACCCCAGAATGCAGGGTATGCGAGGTCGATATAGAATGTCCAGCAAATAGCGTCATCGAGTGGATTACCCAGCATATCCTCAGCGGCGAGAAGGCAAACGTCCACCGTTTCGCCATTTACCCAGGGAGTACCTGGATCATATATTAATGTATCACCGCTGTAAGAAAGTTCCGGGTCTGCTACCATGTAAACCACACCGTTCACTTCCAGTTGAATTGAACCGTCATCGATCCCGTCTGGATCCTGTATTATCATAACGATACTCCCATATTGACATGATGAGTAGGTATAAGGGAGAGGCTGCACTATCCATGCGTTCGGGCTGTTAGTACCGCAGCCCGGGATAATCTTCGCGTAGATATCCGAATCGAAGCCGTTCCGGAAATCGTCCCAGACCGCGCAGCAAACCGTGCCATTCCATGCGACCTTTACGTTCTGCTGGCCGTAGGTCTCCTCGGTAACCGCGTATTCATCCCCTGAAAGACTCCCCAGTGGTGATACGCATTGCCCGAATATATCGGGATAAAAACCGCTTCGCCCATCGACCCACAGAGTGATGTAAGCGCTCTCAGTATTAATAACCTCGGGGTCCATTTGACTGTTCTCATGATCAGAAATAATGAAGGATGAACCTACAAGACTTCCGTCAATATCCAGTTTCTGACCATGTATATCCGACCATGTAACAGGATCATAATCCTGCCAGACAACCAGGAAATGTGTGCCATTCCACGCTACAGAAGGCGCAGTGATATTAGGGCTGCCTGAAACTATAGTAAACACGCTTCCGGATAATCTCCCCTCCGTGTCGATGAACTGCCCCTTTATCTCTGTCGTGTCGCTTTCTAACCGCCATACGACGAGGTATTCAGAGCCATTCCATGCAATTGCCGGATCGGTATGGTCCCCTGCCGCGATGGATATCAGAGTTGCTGCCCCCATAGGCTCACCATCAGCTAATATTTTCCTGCAATATAATTGTTCCGAAGCTCCCCTGATTTGTACCACTACAAGGAAATTCGCGCCGTCGGAAGCGATGGCAATATCCTCGAAGTTCCCGGCGATACCCAGGAGTTCGCTAATACCGCCTAACGAATCTATCTCCGTAAAGAAAAGCCTGCCGAACAATGAATCTGTTGATCCGGAAACTTGATTAGCCCAGACTATGATATATGTGTTCTCGTTCGCGGCAATGGCTGGTATAGTCTGGTTTCGCGGCAAAGTGCATACCGCGTATCCAGCGCCAAAAGTGCTTCCATCAGAGTAAATCTGTTGCCCGTAGAGGTTGATATTCGCCTCCCCTACTCTATGGTCCTCCCATATAGCGAAGAAGGTCGTTCCCGCAGAGGCTATCTGTGGAATAACCTGGTTTGCAGTCGCGGTGCTAATAGGGATGTCCTGAGCGCTTGTGTTTGCGACAAAAAAACAAATTAAAATTATTACAATGCACGGAAATTTGATTCTAATCATTGATGCTCCTAGTCAATTGTTTATTAATTTAAATGCATCTAGCCACAGAGACACCCCTGTTGAATAACTACGTATTTAAAGGGGCAAGCAGAGACACAGAGAAGAAAATAGAAATTCAAGACCTCACACATCAAATATTACTTTCGCGTGATAAAATCCATCTTTAAGTTTCTCTACCCTCAACTGGTGGTAAGTCACATTCTTTATTTCCCTTAAAACTTCATGACTCTCCGGGTTATATTTTTCACCGTATAATTTCGCCTTTATAGTATTTTCGTTCATTTTATCAATAATTATCTCATTCGTCAAGAATTTATAGCTCAAATACTTTATTTCTGATAACCAATCCACGAGTAGAATTTCGATATCTTCCGCTTGCACCTCGAGATTTTTATGTTCATTTTTAGCGGTCTTTCCCCTGTCAAAAAGGAGGTCCAGCATTCCATAGGCAGCGTTTATGAAAAGCGCTTCATAAGTCTCTCCCCATGCTTCGAGTCCAACGTCGCCTGTATGGTCGATGTATTTGTACCTTTGTTTTCTCATTATTTCTATAATTTACTTAATTATGGTATTAAGGCAATAAATTTCAGAAAAAGATTACATAGTAATTTTCTTCATCTTCGAGTGCACTGATTTTTAGAGTTTCCTTTTATATGAATTTGATCAGCAGATTAGCTAATTCTGGTTCATGTACGAATTGGCTGCAAGTAATATTAGCATTTTAAATGTAGATAACCAAGTTAATGGACCAACTTTGTTGAAACTACGTAGGTTAAAATGGTTGGATGCATGGATGACTGGATGGCTGTGAAATTGAAAGAAAAC
>JAFGQG010000149.1 GCA_016935765.1 bacterium | reverse complement strand
TTTTACTTTGCACAATTAAAGCCTCGGCGAAGTAGGGAGACACCCATTCGGCTCCGCTCAGGGTAAACTCCGACACAGAGAAGAAAAAACTGAATAACGAATAACGCCTGTCCCGATTTATCGGGGATTATTAGATCAACGATTTAAGAAGTGAAGAGAGAGGGAAAAGAGCAAAACAAAAACGGGGGGGTGTAGGAGGTAACATTTATCAATTATCAGTTAGCAGTTATCAATTAGCCCCTTTGGGATAGGTATCAACCTACTCCATCCCGAGTTTTCGGGACTATGAAGGTGGAAATTTAAGAAGTGAAAGAAGAAAAATAAAAACCATGATAATATTGGGTTCTATACCTAAAGCTAAAAAATCTATTCTTTATTAAAGACCCTTTATCTCACCTGGTGGACATGGATGTATAAGCCAATAAAGGCACTTTTCGTAGAATTAACTAATTATCTCGTTCAGCCCATCAATTATCTTATTCAATTCAATAACCGAGATACTACAAATTTTCTCCCCCAATCGTTCTGTGGATAGTGTTCTGATCTGGCTTATCTTTATCCAGGACCTTTTAGGTAAATTCCCAGTTGTTAATTCGAGTGTTAGCGGAAATCCAGCCTTCTGTTGCTTGCTCGTGAGTGCTAACGCTATTATAGTACCCGACTTTTCATTAAAAATATCATTGCTAATAACCAGTACAGGTCTTTTCCCAGCAGTTACCACTCCCCTTACCGGATTTAAATCCGCCCAGATTATATCTCCTCTCAATATTCTGGCCATTTTTCTATATCTCCCGCAAGACCTTCCTCAGCGAGCGCCCTTTCAAATTGGGGATCCAATTTGGAACATTCTGCAGCTAATCTGTTCTTATTTATCCTCTCTACCTTTTCTTCCACCGCTTTCTGAATCGCCTGACTCCTGTTGGGAAATACTTTTCCCATGACCATACCATCAATCTCACTCAGTACTTCTTTTTCTATTGAAATAGCGATTTTTACTTTACCCATTACTACCTCCGGGTATTACATTTTATCATACCAATAAAAAAGTATTACATTCGCTGTATTTGTCAAGATAAAATCTGTTTTTTGATCAAAAAAACCCTATTTCGGCAATGTCAGCCAGAACACAGTCCCATCTTCCTTCGAACTTGAGAAATCCACGCTGCCGTTCAGGTAGGTCTCGCCAAAGAGCTTCATGGTGTAGGTACCCAATCCCCTGCCCGTCTCCGCCTTCGTGCTGAAATTCCGCTGAAAAACCCGCAGCGCTATCTTCGGCGGTATAGCTTTTTTATTCCACACCTTGAAGGTTACCGCGCCATTATTCTCCTCCAGCCACAGCTTTATTTCACCGCCATCCGGAGTAGCCTCCAGCGCATTCACAAGCATGTTTACCAATATCCTCTGAAGCAGCGAATAATCAGTCTGGACAAGGATATTAGAAATCGCCTTAGGGAAATTTATCCTTTTGCCTTTCGCTACCGGATGTGTTTCGAAAATCTCCTTGATATCATAAAACAGCGCGTTAATCGAAACTTCCTGCAGGGCTACATTATAGGTACCCGTTTCTTCGTACGACAGCACTTTCTGGATCTGTATCCCCTTCTCGAGGTGGTTGGTCAGCCGCTTGATCCGGTCGAGGATTGTGCTCGCGCTCTGGAGATCGGTCTTACTTTCCAGCATGGCGCTGCTCAACATCAACGCGCTTATCGTGTTCTGAATATCGTGAAAGAAAGCCCTCTCCAGGAGAGCCTGCTGCTGCTGAACTGTGATATCCTGAAGGAAGAGCAGCAGGAAGCGGCGGTTCTCAAAGGTGACCGGGTAGCTTCTCACCATGAAATAAAGATCAACGGTTCTACCCATTTTCTCGACCGTCGCGGCGCAAATCCTCTGCTCGGGTTTGTTACTGTCGAGGCTGGCTACCATCGCAATAACCGCTCCGCATGTCGCGCAGAATTTACTCGTACCGCACCCCCCGGGATGCTCGCGCGAATGTACGCAGTTGATCGCTTCACCCGGACGACACCCCATTATTTCGCTTATATCATTTATCCCCAACAAGTTCAACATCGCGTCATTGACGGTCAATATCTGCCGGTACTCGTTCAATACGAGCATAATCCCGGTAACGATCTTCATCAGCGAATCGACTATCGGGTTCTTGCTGATTATCCTTATGTCGTTTTCAAGGACCTCATCGCTTGCCCGTTGCGCTGTCGCAAAGTATGTATCGACTATTTTATTGGAGTTAAAATCATTTTCAGGTTGGCCCGGCATTTTGTCCCTCCAATTGAAAGTTCTCTGAAAAAGTATTAATTACAAATATATTCAATCCCCCTGAAAAATACAACAAAAAAAATCGAATATTTGAATTTCCCTTCATTTAAATGGCTTCCCAGCTACTTATTTAATTCATCCAGTAATGAATCTAACTTACGCAATATTTCCGAATTATTTTTCCGTTCATATCCTTCAAGGTTTTGTCGGTAAATATCAAGTTTGTCAAGAAAATTTACTACCGGCTCGCGCTTCATCTCCATGTGGTATTCGCCATATCTGAGCTTCTGAAGATAGATACCGTTCAGTACCTGCTCAAATTGCTTCACAACCGGGATCGCGAAAAATGGCTTCTTCAAGTGTATCGCTTCCCCCATGAGAGAGAAACCCCCGTTAGCGATTACCGCTCTGCAGGATACCAGGTCATTGATGAATCCGCTTTCAGAGAACTCCTTGAACTCAACGTTCGACAATTTCTCGCTAATGTTGTACCCATAAACAATGAATGGAGTGTCTACATCCCTCAGAATTTCAAGGAACTCGTCATTGGTCGCCGTTGTCTGGTAAACGAGAATGTGTTCACCTTCCGAAGTCTCAGCATTCAGAATTTCATCACGCAAGACCGGCGGGTGAAGGCTTGTCCGCTCCTTCCTTATTTCAGGGTAAAAGAACGTAGTTATCAAATAGTGGTAACATCCCGGTAGTTTATTCTTAACGACAGTCTTAACGAGGAGATAATCGTTGATAAGGCTGGTAGGTATCTCGAGAATACAGCGGTTTATTATCTGCATATTATCGACAGAAATAACCGGAATCTTGTAAAGTTTTCCAAAAATGTAGGAGAAGCTTTCAAAATCACTTATGATGGCATCAGGGGAGAATTTCAAGCTTGTTTCTATGAACTTTGATACGTTCCTGGCGGTCTTTTTAGGAAGCTGTTTGATGAGGTTCCCGATAGTTTTACTTCTGTCCAGGATATTCCCGTCGATGCTGAGTTCAAAACCCTCTATATTCTGCACATTCGGTATGATACGCTTTGTGTATTCGAAAGCTCTTCCGGAGACCACTACCTGGATGTCATGATGCTTTTTCAGGTGCTGGAGGATGACGCCGCTTCGGATAGCGTGCCCCATCCCCTGACCGACTATGCCATATAGAATCTTCATTTTGTATTTTTTATACCATTACAAGTTCGTTGATCTTGCGCCGGTTTCCTCCGCGATCTGTAATAGGAGAAAATTCAGTTCCATAGTATAAATTCCGCCACTTTCCAAAATCAGCTTATTCTACTTGTTTAGAATAAAAAATATCACTAATCGATTAAATGTCAAGCATGGCTTTAATCCAAAACATACTTATTCAACATCTCAGTTGACAAATTAATGTAACAAAAAATAAAATTGAATTAATTATCGTTATTTCTTGACATATTTAGAATATTTTTTATATTAAAAGTTTGATAATTTAATGGCGCGGGGTGGAGCAGAGGAAGCTCGTTAGGCTCATAACCTAAAGGTCGGGGGTTCGAATCCCTCCCCCGCTACCATTAAGCAATCGATGACATCTGCCTCATTTCATTTATTCTACACAATAAAATTGAATCTAGTTAGGGGGAAATAATATCCTGGATGGTTGGATGGTTGGATGATTGGATGATTGGATGGTTGGATGATTGGATGGGTGGATGAATGCATGGGTGGATGAGAGTTCCTTAAAAGCAATACCCGGCTTCTTATTGATTTGCTATTATATAAGAAATGTCTCCCGCAATTAATTTGTGCATGAACACATTTTTTATTTCACTTTTTCTCTTGAGTGTGCAAATTTTTTTTGTATATTATAGAGATTTGAAAAAATTTAGCGTTTTAAAAAGATGGTAAAGAACGAAAATATCATTATAAACGGCGCGAGAGAGCACAATCTCAAGAACATCCATGTGCAGATCCCCCGTAATAAACTGGTGGTAATAACCGGTTTATCCGGTTCCGGAAAATCTTCCCTGGCTTTCGACACCATATTTGCTGAGGGTCAGAGAAGATATGTAGAGAGTCTATCCGCTTACGCTCGCCAGTTCATCAGGCTGATGGAGAAACCGGACGTCGATTCCATCGAGGGTCTCTCTCCTGCAGTCGCGATACAGCAGAGGTCTGCCAGCCATAATCCCAGATCCACCGTGGCTACAGTCACGGAGATCTACGACTACCTGCGGCTTCTATACGCCAGGATAGGCAAGGTGTATTGCTACCAGTGCGGAGAACCTATCTCCCAGCAAAGCGTGACCATGATAGTCGACCAGATACTTCAAATGCCTTCAGAAACCAAGATATACATTCTATCTCCGGTGATCAGGGGCAGAAAGGGGGAATACCAGACCCTCTTGAAAAAGATCGCTACTGACGGTTTCGTAAGGGTCAGGGTTGATGGTGAAGTATATTCCCTTGATGAAGAAATCAAACTTGATAAATACAAGAAACATGACATTGAAATACTGGTTGACCGTTTAGTGATCGAGGATGGAATAAAGCAGAGATTGACCGAATCGATAGAAACCGCCTTGATATTTGGGGACGGTCTGGTTATCATACAAAACCTCGATAATAATGAAGAGACCTTGTATAGTGAGAGATATGCCTGCCCGCGATGCGGCATAAGCTATTCCGAGATGTCGCCCCGAATGTTCTCCTTCAACAGTCCTTATGGGGCGTGCCCGAAATGCAGCGGCCTCGGCTGGGAAACCAAACTCGACCCATCTCTCATAGTGCCTAATGATGAACTTTCGATAATGCAGGGCGCAATTGCGCCGTGGGGCGAACCAACCGGAAGGTGGATATATTACCAGCTCAGGGGGCTTTCAGAACACTACGGTTTCAGCCTCTCTACAAAATTCAAAAACCTTCCGGAGAAGATCAAGGATATCATTCTTTATGGTTCAGGAGAAGACCGGATCAGGTTCTACTATGAGACCGGCAATGGAGCCGGGATCGGTCAGTATCATACCAATTTCGAAGGAGTCATCCCCCGCCTCGACAGGAGGTACAGGCAAACCAGCTCGAACAGGGTAAGGGCGCAGATCGAGCGCTATATGAGCAAGCTTCCATGCCCTGAATGCGGAGGCACTAGGCTTAGAAAAGAAAGCAGAAATGTCAAAATAAACGAAATGCGAATATTCGATATCACACAGATGAACATAAGCAAAGCCCAGGATTTCTTCAAACACCTGCCGGAAAAACTCTCAGACATGGAAAATATCATAGCCAGAAGGGTAATTAAGGAGATAATGCAGAGAATTTCCTTCCTTGAGAATGTAGGCGTCGATTATCTGACACTGGACAGGGAAGCAAAAACCCTGTCCGGCGGTGAAGCCCAGCGAATACACCTCGCTACCCAAATAGGTTCCCAACTTGTTGGCGTGTTATACATACTGGATGAGCCTTCGATAGGTCTCCACCAGAGAGATAACATCAGGTTATTGAACACTCTCGAACATCTAAGGGACATTGGTAACACGGTGATAGTTGTGGAGCATGACCGCGAGACTATCGAGAGGGCTGACTGGGTGCTTGACCTTGGACCGGGAGCGGGAGTACATGGCGGTCACGTGGTCGTAACCGGAACCCCTGAAGATATAACCGGGGAGCCAAAATCATTGACAGGACAATATTTATCTGGTAAACTAAAAATACCGTTCTCCGGAAAAAAGAGAATTACGAAAGGGAAGAAACTTGTCCTTAAAGGGGCGCAGGGAAATAATCTAAAGACAATTGACGTCGAATTTCCACTGGAAAAATTAATCTGTATAACGGGTGTTTCAGGATCCGGAAAAAGCACACTGATCAACGAAACGCTATACCCCATACTATCCAGATTTTTTCACAGGTCTCACGCCCGACCATTGCACTACCACAGTATCCATGGTCTGGAGCATCTCGACAAGGTCATAGCAATAGACCAATCCCCTATCGGAAGAACTCCGAGGTCGAATCCCGCTACCTACACCAAGGTATTCGATCACATTCGGCAGTTGTTCGCATCCCTGCCTGAATCGAGGGTCAGGGGTTACAAACCTGGCAGATTCAGCTTTAACGTCAAGGGCGGGAGATGCGAAACCTGTCATGGAGCGGGGCAGATAAAACTGGAAATGCACTTCCTGCCGGATGTTTACGTGCCGTGTGAAGAATGCAAGGGAAGAAGATTTAATCGCGAGACATTAGAGATACATTACAAAGGGAAAAACATCGCCGAGGTTCTGGATATGACCGTTGATGAAGCGCTTGAGTTCTTTCAGAATGTACCCTCAATCAGGCGTAAATTGAAGCTGATCTCTGACGTGGGATTGGGGTACATCACCCTGGGACAATCCGCGATAACCCTCTCAGGCGGTGAAGCTCAAAGGGTTAAGCTTTCCCTGGAACTATCCAAAAAAGCCACAGGAAATACTCTTTATATCCTGGACGAGCCAACTGTGGGTTTGCACATGGCAGACGTTAAGATGCTCCTTTCTGTATTGAACAAGCTGGTTGACAGGGGAAATACAGTAATAGTCATAGAACATAACCTGGATGTCATCAAAACTGCAGATTGGATAATAGACCTGGGTCCGGAAGGCGGTGACAAGGGGGGTGAAATCGTAGCTGCCGGAACCCCTCAAGATATCGCAGCGAACAAGATATCCTACACAGCGAAATACCTGCAGAAGATAATAAAGTAGAATGCTTCAGTTCATAAAAAAACATAAATTCACTATCGCTTTCCTGAGTTTCACTCTGCTAATCTGGATATTATCATCTATACCAAGGTACCACATACCTGAGGGATTGCGGATTAACGATAAGGTGATCCACATTTTTGAATTCGCGCTATTAGGGCTATTGGGAAGCCTCGCCTATAATGAAATCTGGAAGAATGAAAAATATTGTATCAATGCTGTAACCACGTTCATCGTATGTTCAGCCTATGGCGGAGTGGACGAACTTCATCAATATTTCATTATCGGCAGGAATTCTTCCTTCGGGGATTTCATCGCGGACTCTATTGGTGTTCTTATTGGATTGGGAATCGCATATTTTATCAGAAGCAAGAAAAAAGATCAGCCTGATGCGCCTTAAAGATTATGAGCATGACGCCTAATACCATAGCAGTAATAGATATGGGAACTAATTCCTTCCTTCTGTTAGTCGTTATTTATGATGGAAGGGATTTGAGGACACTCAGGGAATCCAAACGTGACCCACGCCTTGGAACCTTGCTGCATAAAGAAAATAAAATTGACCGGGGAGCGATTCTCAGGGGGAAAAGAGCCATAGATGATCTTATCGCGGAAGCAAGTCCTTTTAATCCGGACAGAATAGTAATCACCGGAAGTGAAATCTTCAGGCGAGTAAAGAACATAGCCCAATTAACCGATTATATCAATGAAACATACAAGGTGCACGTCAAGGTTTTAACCGTTCAGGAGGAGGCAAGATATGCATATCTTGGAGCAAAAAACAGTCTGGATCTGGACAAAAATTGTCTTATTGTTGATGTAGGCGGCGGAAGCACTGAGTTCATTCTTTGCGAAAACGGGGATAAAATTCAATATTTCAGCGTTTCAATCGGAGCAGTCTATCTTTTTGAAAAAATAAAATTGACTTATCCACTAAATATTATAGAATTTAATAAGATGCTAAAGTATATTGATGACAAGGTGGGAAATCTCCCATGGAAGTTAAAAGTTGAACAATTGATAGGTTCTGGTGGTACAATAACAACTTTTGGTGCGGTTTTGTCCAATCTGGATAGATATGAAAGCCGCATTGTGCACGGCAGAGAAGCAGGATTAGAAGAGATCTGCGAAAGCTTGAATATATACAAACACATGTCCCTGGCTCAATTGGAGCAGCTAATTTTTTTTGATAAAAAACGCGCAGATATTTTTTTACCGGGTTTATGTATTTTCTTTGTTTTAATGAAAAAATTCGGTTTTGACAAGATAATAATTAATGATAAAGGAGTTCGTTGGGGTATAATTTGGGAGTTAATAAACAATTTTACTTGACAAAACGTTCTTTATATAATAATTTATTTAATTAGTTTAAATATTAATCAAATTGAATAATAACTTGTTAATTTAGATTAGGCGATTTGATTATTTATTTGAAAAAACATTAGTTACGAATAAGAGGAAAAGCTATGAGGCTATTTGGAGGAAAAGGTCCAGCTATTACTAACGGATTGGATATTGGCACATCATATATAAAGCTTGTAAGGCTTCAACATCTGAATGAAATTGATGTGAATCTTTTAGGCTATGGACTGAAGAAAGTGCCCCGTGACGCGATTGTCGAGAAAGAAATCAGGGATCACGACACCGTTCTGGGCATTATACAATCGCTTATAGATGAAGTAGATCCTTCTATAAAAGAGGTTTCCATCTCACTTGCAGGCAGACGTGTGTTCACGGATAAATTTCAGGTAAAAGTTCCTAAAAAGCGTGAAAACTTAAGGGAATCAATAATGATCGAAGCCGAACAGAAACTTCCGATGGGAACCGAAGGTTTGATAATCGACTATCATATATTGCATGAATCTGAGGATAGCAAAACAGCAGAGATATTAATGGTCGCTGTTCATAACGACTTTTTGAGGGATTACGTTCTCCTGATGCAGGATGGCGGCTATTCAGTTGTAGGAGTAGATGTGGATTATATTGCACTTACGAACGCATTGAAACATAACATAATAGTAAATCCCGAGGATTCTCAGGTTATTGTTGATATTGGAAATTCAATAACTAACTTAACGTTTCTTTTGAATGGCGCGTATTTTAATGTAAGGGATATCACGGGGGGAACGCTGGATATATGGAAGACCATTCAGATGAAGCTGAGAGTTTCCCCTGAGGAGCTTTCGCAACTGGAATCAGGCGAAGCGACCTGGCCCAACGAGAGTGAGTTTCAAAATGCTGTGTATGCTGCCACAGAAGAGCTGAAAATGGGTTTGGACATGGCTTTCAGTTACTTTGAGAACATCACCAAAGGCAACCAGATATCTCAGCTTTACCTCGCCGGCGGCGGTTCAATAATTCCATATCTTGGAGAAGTCCTATCTGAAAAACTGAGCTTAACCTATCAAGTTCTTAACCCATTTTATAAGTTGCATTATGATCCTTCAATTTTCGTTGGAACTTCCCCCGAAGCAATAGCACCCTTATTTAGCGTGGCTGTTGGTTTGGGTCTAAGGAAAGATTAGTTTATGATTAAAATAAATTTACTTCCACCAGAGCTTAGAAGAAAGAAAAAAGCCGCGCTAATCGATCGCTTTTTCATATACATCTTTATTGCTCTAATCGCAGAAATTGTATTTTTAATGACAATAAATATGACACAAAATACAAGGATAAACGAACTTGAAACCATCCTTGCGGATACTCGAGCGGAAATTGCTAAGAATAAAAACCAAATAACTTTAATTAACGAGTTAACGAAACTGAAAGATAATATCCAGTCGCGGATGAATGCGCTTCAAAGTCTTGAAAGCCAACGCCCCATCTGGATCAATACTCTTGAAAACCTTGCTTCGATCGTTCCCGATTACCTATGGTTCAGGACTTTCGCTGAAAACAATGACAAAGTCGATATAGAAGGTACAAGTTATTCTATTAAAAGTATTGCTACCTTCCTCGTGGCTTTGATCAAATCATCTTATTTTACTAACGTGAATCTCTCATATATTCAGAAAGGAGAACTGGGCGGTTACACTATCTATTCTTTTAAGGTAGACGCTATAATGGTTAAGACTCCGGACATGGAAAAAGGTGAATTCTACGTTCCGAAAGAACAGGCGGAAGACAAAGGACCAACATCGGGGATGGTTGCTAAAGGCAAAGAAGCCCTGGGGCTTGATAGAGAAGAAGCCCGTAGAGCTATGGAAGGTTTAAGATAATTTTTTAACGCAGAACGAAAAAATGTTTGATATTAAAAATCCGAAAACTCAAAAAATACTGGTAGGCCTGGTTATTTTTATCGTCATCCTGCTGTTCTGGTATTTTACTTCCTATACCAAGAAAAAGGAGATCGTTCAGCAAAATGAAACCGAGATCGAGCAGTTAACCCTCGAATTGAAAAAAATCTCCTTAAAAGCAAAATCCCTTCCAACCCTTAAATCCGAGGGCAGGGAAATATATATCAGATATAAATTATTGGAAAATTTGCTACCAAGTGAAAGGAACGTACCGGATTTTCTTGATAAAGTCTATAGCGCCGCGAAAGAATGTGGAGTCTTGTTGAAGGAAATAACACCTGATCCTTCACAACAGATCGACTTTTACTTCTCCGACCCATACAAACTCGAATTCAGCACTTCTTACAACCAGCTGGGTGTATTCCTGAGCAAGGTTCTTAATTTCCCACTTATCATTATTCCATCAAACCTTAAATTATACACTTCAAGCGGATCAAGCGACAAACAGACTTTAGAGGTTTCTGCAGACCTTACGACTTATCACATCGGAGCTGGTCAAGAGCTTAAACCCCCGGATGAATTGGAAATCAATTGGGATAATATCAAACCAAAAGAACAGATAATCGAGTGATATAATGCTGGTAGTTAAAAATACAATTACTTTGTTATGCGGGACGCTCCTGGTGTTATTAGTCACACCTTTATTTCCCCAGATTGAGAATCCTCCTCCCTATGAGATCATTGGTATAAAGCTTTCGATATCAGACAGTAAATCGAACATTTTCATACAGACAACCAGGGAGCCCAATGTAAATCATTTCAGGGTTAATAAACCTCCCAGGCTTGTCGCGGATTTCACGAACGCCCGGATTTCACTTTCACAAAAAAACTTTCTCAAACTTCCTGATGGTATAATTGTATTTGTTCGAACCAGCCAATACCAGGAAAAACCAATACCGATCGCCAGAATGGTATTTGATCTTGCTGAAAGAACCATTGACTATAATGTGGTTACAAAACCTTACGGTATATCGATAGATATCAACACTCCTGGTTATCCCCTATTTTCGGATTGGGTAGTTGGAACGGTTGAAAAGGATTACAAACCACCTGAGAAAACAACACCTTCGGAAAGCACAGTAGCAGTCCCACAAAAAGATACTGCTGCTGTATCGATACCGGTACCACCGCCCATACCTCTCCCGGATGACACTTTAAAACAAGCTGAAGCGCCGAAGGATGATACCATCGCTCAGACTCCGAAAGTACCTGAGGAAATTGAGATAGCTACTCCTCTCTACAAAAGACCAGAATTATACTATTCATTTATTGACACTGTGGGCGATTCTCTTGTACCGAGAAGGGATCCATTTGTTATAGTCAAACCTACTCAACAAATGACATTGGGGAAGCCCATTTACCCTGACATTGAGAGGTTAGAGCTGGTTGGCATAGTTAAAACCAGCGTTAATGAGAGAATAATACTTTTAGAGGATAATCAAGGATTTGGATTTATATTAAGTGCAGGTGATAGTGTATTAAACGGTAGATGCACAGATATCACAGATGAAAAAGCGACCTTTATCATCGAAGAATTTGGATGGTCTAGGAGCATTACTTTAGAATTACCAGAGGAGCAACCGTGAAAAAAATAATTATAAAACGATTGATTGATTTGGTAATTATCATTTTAATTCTGAGTACTATCCCAATATACAGCCAAAAAGACCGGACATTTGATAAACTTGCGTTTCAAGGTGCTAATATAAGAGCAGTATTCCAGTTTTTAGCAGAGACTGGCAATATCAATATAGTAGTTGATCCCTCTGTATCCGGGAATATTACGTTGGAATTGAAAAGCATTGGCTGGCAAAAAGTGATGGATATACTTCTTGAAACCTTCGACTTAACGGCGGTACAAAATGAAAACTACCTCAGGATACTAAAAACCGCAGATTACCAAACAGAGCTTCTCAGCAAAAAGGAGTTCGAAGAAAAACAGCAACAATTAATTGATCCGGAAACCAGAATTGTAAAAATTGATAATGCCACTGCTGCGGATATAGCCCCCTCCGTACGACCTGTTCTTTCTGACAGGGGGCAAGTAACCATAGATGCGCGATCTAATTCGTTGATAATAAAAGAACTTCCGGAATTCTTTCCGGACGTAATCCAGTTTATCCGGTCTCTCGACAAGGAAACCGGGCAGTTAAGAATATCCGGAAAATACATGTTAATCGATTCAGATTTTATGGATGCATTGGGTGTCCGCTGGAAAACTCAATTAGTGGAAGAAGAGATGGACCTGGTCAATGTGGAAAAGAACCCGGAAACCGACATAGCAACTGAGCAGCGTCTTGAGGCATATTCCGAAACCGACATGGTTGCAACTCAACTCGGGCAATTCAGGTGGGGAATCATATCGGGAGACTTCAATATCGAAGCTCAAATATCGGCTATGACATCCACTGGAAAGGGTCGAATTATCGACCATCCTGAAATCGTAACTCTTGATAATATGCAAGCTGAAATTTACAGTGGTGAACAGGTTCCTATTTTTACAATGACCGAAGCTGGGAATGCTACCGCAAGTTTTTATTCCACTGGAACAAAACTTACTGTAACTCCACACATTACCTCAGAAGATAGAATATTGATGAAACTGGATTGTGAACGATCAGCCTTTTCACCATCAGCTGCCGGTGGAGTCAGCTTCACTATCATCACGAAAAATGCTTCTACAAGCGTTCTCGTAAGCGATGGTGAAACAGTCGTTATCGGTGGACTAACCACCCAGGATACTAAAACTTCACATAGCGGCGTTCCTTTCTTCAAAGATCTGCCTCTTATAGGAAAATTGTTTCAGTACAATCAGGAAAGAACAACAAGTTCAGACCTGGTTTTCTTTATTACTCCTGAGATTTTGTCCAAAGAAAGTGAATAATAATTGAAATGAGGTATCAATGAACTACGCAGTCATCCTTGCAGGTGGTAGAGGTGAACGCTTTTGGCCGCTCAGCAGAAGATCAAAACCAAAACAACTATTGAGACTTTTTTCCGATAAATGTATGCTGGAAGAAACGATTCTCCGTGTCCAGGAATTAGTTCCAACCGAGAGAATAAGAATCGTGACCAACCGCGAGTTGAAGGACCAGATAAATAAAGAAATTACATATTTGACCGAGACCAACTTCATAATCGAACCGATGAACAGGAACACCGGTCCCGCAATCGGTTTGGCAGCCATAAAATTACTCAATACCGATCCCGAAGCGGTTATGTTCGTTCTCCCATCTGATCACATCATTCAACCAAAGGAGTCATTTATAAAATCCCTGAGTTGCGCGGAGAAAGTCGTAAAGGCAAATAACTACCTCGTTCTCTTCGGAATCGAACCAAGCAGACCGGAAACGGGCTACGGTTATATAGAAATCGCAGACGAAAACCATGAGCAAGACGGGGTTTCATGCTACAACGTCGCCCAATTCAAAGAAAAACCATCCAGGGTAGTTGCGCAGGAATTTTACCTTGACCACAAGCATCTCTGGAATAGCGGCATGTTCGTATGGAAGGCTAAGGATATTATGCACGCCATCGAAAGGTTCCTCCCCGACCTGTACAGCACCCTTGAAAATTATAAAAATTACATCGGAACACCTGAAGAGCAGGCAGTACTGGAAAAAGGCTACCATGATATAGAAGGAATATCAGTGGATTACGGCATCCTGGAAATGGCATCCAATGTACAAGTGCTTTGGGCTAATTTCAAATGGGACGACGTCGGATCATGGCTTTCACTCGACAGGGTGTCAAAACAGGACGAAAACGATAATACAGTCATCGGTAACGTTGAACTAATCAACTCCTACGATTCTACAATATGCAATACTACGGGAAACCTTATATTCGCGGATGGTATTTCGGACCTCCTTGTCATACAAACAGAAGATGCCCTGCTTCTTCTTAGTAAAAGCAGGATCGACGATATGAGAGAAATAATAGAAATTTTAAAGGGAAATGAAAACCTGAAAGAATATCTTTAAAATGTTATACAGAATAATACTCTCATTAGCTATCCTAACTCTGGCTGTAAGCTGCAGTTCTATATCGGTTGTTCACGATAAAAAGACTGCGGACAGCGGAGAGAGTGCTATTCCTGAGGAAGCTATCGAATCCCCGCCTTTAGTAGTGGAAGAACGGACTCCTGGCAATGATACCGAGGAAACTGAGTATTCCGGTCACTCCAATTATCAAGACTATAATTCCAGTGACGAATCGATACCCACAAACCAGCTTGGATGGCGTGTACAGATCTATAACACGGATAAGAAGATCGAGGCAGAGCAGGTTGAAAAAGAAGCCAGAAAAGAAATGGGCTTGCAGATCTACAGTGAATATGAACCCCCTTATTACAAATTAAGAGTCGGCAACTGCAAAACGCCTGAAGAAGCTGAAGAACTTCTTGAACGGGTTAAAGAACACGGTTATGAGAACGCCTGGATCATTCAGTGCAGAATAATTGTCAGATGATACCTACAAAGTCACTCAAATTGCAGGAAACCTTAAACTCACCGAATACAATACACGAAATCATCTTCTCCCTTAATTCGGGCGGTGTCATGTGCTATCCCACGGAAACAACTTATGGTCTGGGATGTTCCTCCTTGATGGCTGATTCGATAACCAGAATAAACCAGATAAAAAAGCGAGCTGATAACACATCGCAAATTCTATTAACAACATTTAATGACATTCAAAAATGGTTGGTCAATCCCGGCAAATACACTGACCTTTTCAAAAGCGTTTGGCCTGGTCCCGTTAGCATAATACTCAAATCAAACCAGAAACTCCCGGATATCCTAAGTAACGAGGAGGGAGGTATAGCCTTCAGGATATCCCCAAATCCGCTTCCTCAGAGAATCGTTAATGAACTGGGTTGTCCAATAACATCAACAAGCGCGAATTTGAGCGGATACAATACACCGAGAACAGCTGCTGACTTAATAAAATTATTCCATGGAAAAATAGAATATATTATATACGATGTTAAACCTATTTATAATGTCTATTCGACCCTTATCGATGCCACGGACTACCCTCTGCAGATAAAAGTAATAAGGGAAGGGGTTTACCCTATCGACAAACTGAAAGGAATATTCCCTGATGCCAGATTCGAATATCTCTAACATTCTGTTCGTCTGTTCGGGCAATACTTGCAGAAGCCCAATGGCAGAGGGCATCGCAAAATATTTATTGACAAAAAATAATATTCATGATATAATTATCAATTCTTGTGGAACTCTTCAAGCAGGAAACACCCCCCCATCTGAAAACGCGGTGAAAGTCTGCGCTGAGAATGGCATCGATATTTCCTCCTATCTATCAAAGCAAATCAACGAGAAATTAGTGAATGACGCAGACTTAATACTCACAATGGAAAGCGGTCACAAAAGATTTATTCAAAAAGTATTTGCCAATTCTCTTAATAAAACTTATTTATTGACTGAATACATTTCTGACGTGGCATCGTTCGACATTCCAGACCCGATCGGCGCATCTCTCGAAGTGTATTCAAGAGTATTTATGTTGATAAGGAGAAATGTTGAACGGATAATTAACAACTTAACAGGGATCAGATAATCGATGTGGAAGAATATCAAAACACTCGTATTCATGCTAATACTTTTACTGGCTTTGGATTTCTGTGCTGGTAATGAGGCGTTTGGGGAATGTGGCTCCGAGATCGATAATACTGCTTTCGGTCCCGGAGAATACCTGGAATTCGGAGTATATCTTGGTTTTATAAATGCCGGCACGGCTACCATGGAGGTGGACAACATCGTGGAGGTCAGGGGTAACTTGTGTTATCACCTGAAATCCACAGCAAAGTCAAACGCCGCAATATCCGTACTTTATCAGGTCAACGACCTGGTTGAATCGTTCATGGATGTTGATAAGCTTTACTCATTAAGGTATGAGAAACACCTTTCAGAGGGCAATTACAAGGCGGACAAAACCGTGAGTTTTGACCAGGAATGTCAGTTAGCTTTCTATCCAAAAGATACATTACAGATATTGGAGTGTACTCAGGATGCGCTTTCAGCGCTATATTACGTAAGAGCTCTCTCCTTCGATGTAGGTGATACCATCCCTGTTCCAAACCACGAAAGCAAGAAGAATTATCCCATCAAAGTGATAGTGCACAAACGGGAGAGAATAAGCCTGCCGGCGGGAGAATTCGACTGTTTGGTTATAGAACCCATAATGAGAGCTACCGGAATTTTCAAACAAAAGGGCAGATTAACTGTCTGGATTACGGACGACGAATCTAAGATGCCGGTAATGATGAGAAGTAAAATACCCGTTGGTTCGGTCTCTGCCAGACTTATTCAATACAAAAAAGGCACTTTATTTACTGATTAATACAAATTGCATTAATCCCAGGAATGGATTAAACTGAAAATGAAACGCATAAATACAATAACCAGCTTCAAATTTACGGCGATCCTAATATTGCTGATAGCTATTTTCACTATCTTCTGTTCGGAAAAGAGCACTGATCCAGACGGCAACGGTGATAATAATGGTAACGACGACAGCACCACAGTCGTAGCTAAAAATGGAATAGTTTTCGGTGCTAAGGACGGAGGCATTGATGTTAACCTTTACTACTACGATATGGAAAATATGGAGTTGCTTCAATTGACCAATACAGGCAGTGTAGGGTTCCCCAAATGGTCTTACCAGAAGGATAGGATAGCTTTCGAGCTATGGGAATCAGCACAAGCTGATATCTGTATTATGAATCCCGACAGCGGAGGAATTTTGAATTTGACATCTACACCCGAATACAAGGAACGCTCCCCTTCATGGTTTCCTGACGATAAGAGTATAGCATATTTCCTTCGTGACGATACAGTTGGCCGCACGTTCATCATCAGGCACTACATTGAATCCGGAAATAAGGACACGCTTTGGGATTGCAGCCAATCTCTCTATTACCTGAGCGTCTCCCCGAACGGAATCCACTTCTGCTATACCACATCATCTGTGGGGTCTCAGATATATTTGATCAATTCAGAGATCCACGATGATGAATTCATCGATCTATACTCCCTCATCAAATGGTTCGACTGGAGCACCGAAGGCGGCCAACTTGCTGCATCCTCCACTGATTCCTTACTCTTCCTGACTCCGCTGCACAGTCTATCATCGATAATTGACCAGCACTACATCTTCGATTACTGCATATTCTCCCCAAATGATACAATGATAGCTTATGCGCGTGAATCACTCACCAGCAGCAATGAAGATATAATGCTAAGGAACCTGGCAAGCGGCTCAGCCAACCAGCTAACTGATAACTCGGGTACTTCCATCCAATACCGGGGACTCGCTTTCTCACACGATAACAAACAAATTGCGTTTGCTGAAAGCAGCGGTGGTGGGAATTACTCTATCGGTATCATCGAAATCAGCTCCGGCAGCAAAACAGTACTCGAAAACGGATTTTCATATATCCTTAATCACGGACTGGATTGGTAACCGGGAAATTTAATAAGCGAAGTCAAGTAATCTATGAAACCTGTAATCGGCATAACCTGTTCACACGCTCTCGCAAAGAAAAGGGAAAGTGGAATACCCGACCAGAGTTTCGACCTTTTGAAGAACGAATACTCTGATATTGTTCATAGAACAGGCGGAATACCTCTGCTAATACCAAATCTCGAGCATCCCGAGGGTCTCGAAAATTACGCCGGTATCCTTGACGGCTTGCTCCTATCGGGCGGCGGAGATGTTCATCCCAGCTACTTCGGACAGGAAAATACACACTCAACCTACATCAGTAAACAAAGAGATGTTATGGAATTCGAGTTACTGAAACTATGCGAAAACATTCCTATCCTGGGAATTTGCAGAGGTTTACAGCTTATTAATATCTTCTATGGAGGTACTCTTCACCAGGACTTTTCTGTTCGGGATACAAAATGCATACTGCACAGGGGAATAGACCTAAAAGTTACGTACCATCAGATAAACATAGAAGAGAATAGCGCTCTTAGAAAAATATTGAATACAGACAGGATATTGGTGGATTCCTCTCACCATCAGGTTCTTGATGCCGTTCCCGAAAGTATTACACCGGTAGCTTACGCTGAAGATGGTGTGATTGAAGCGATTGAAGTTAAAGGGAAAAAGTTCTGCCTGGCTGTGCAGTGGCATCCTGAGCGAATAAACGATGAGAGTTCAATCAAAATATTTTCCGCATTCATCAATGAAGCCAAAAGCAGCAATAAAGCAAGATAGCATCATATCGCCATTTTTAGGCAATATGACCTTCCGCATTCCCGATTTAAATGATTTACAAAAGTTTCATTTCATGTTATTAGGATAAAAATATGGAAAAACATAGAAGGTTCTCATTCAGCAGAAACCAGGAAAAATTCAGCCCGGATGACGATAAGGTAATTAAACTCAAAAGGATCGATAGAAGCAAATACCCGAAGTTATTTTCACTTCCCACACTTCTTCTAATATTGGTGATCCTTTTCCTGGTTTACAAACTGATATTCAGAGGGTGAACGCGGATATTGATTATTGACAAATGATTTTTTCTAATTAATTTTTCAGAATAATGAAAAGATGGTTTCTAAAAATATCAATAGCGATTTTAGTTTTCTTCTCACAAGTTAATGCGGGGAAATATGTTGCAAATTTTCTGGATATGGGAGCTGGGGCAAGGGCTCTGGGTATGGGGAAGGCGTTTACTGCATCCGCGGATGATGTTACTGCCGTATGGTGGAATCCCTCAGGTTTAGCGCAGATCAATTTTCACCAACTCAACTTGATGCATTCCACACTATACAAGGAGCTTTACAATTATGACACTGGCTGTTTAACACTTCCGCTCATGAATGGCACCTTGGGTTTAGGTATCATGAGACTTGCTACGGAGGACATTCCCTTTACCCGGGATGATATGTTTTACGACTGGGGACCTGACCAGTTACCGGGTACGAATGACCCGGGAGAAGGCAACGGTATTAGGGATTCGGGGGAGCCAATAATTCCGGTGTTCGACTACAAGGGCGAGGCAAACACCGCCTTCTTTGTAGGCTACGCCTTGCCTCTTTTTTCTAAAGTATTTGTCGGGGGGAACTTTAAGTTTATCAGACAGGATATCGGGGAATTCTCCAGTATGGGATTCGGTGGTGATCTCGGAGCTCTCTACAACCATAACGAAAACCTGAAATTCGGAATTTTGCTTCAGGATATCACCGGAACCCACCTCAGATGGAGTACAGAAACCTGGGAAAGCAAATTCCCAACCCTTAAAATTGGCGCTTCATATTCTAAAAAACTGCCCGAGTGGGGAACCTTGAATTTGAACTGCGATCTCGAAACTAAATTCGAGAACATAAAGACGGGAAGTGTGTTGTCTATCGGGACTGTGTCTATCGATACATATCTAGGAGGTGAATTCTGGTTAAAAGATATTTTCGCTTTGCGAACCGGTTTGGAAAGGAAGTATCTAACCGCTGGCGCGGGTTTGAAAATAAAATTCTTCCAGGTGGATTACGCCTTTCTCAGCCATGAAATTGAGCAGACCCACAGGATCTCCGTCACTGTAAACCTAAGTCGACCCAGACTCAGCAAAGAAGCAGTTCAACCTGTCGAAGAAGAAGTACAGGTACATATAATTCAAAAAAGCGTAAAAAAAGAGATCGATATCCCAGAGCAAACTGATACTACAACCAAAGAGGTACCTGATTTACTGGGCGAACTGATAGGTGAAGTAAATTTCCCCACAGGAAAGGCAATTATTAGTGATAATGCTTATCCGGTCCTGAGGAACGCGGCAAAATTATTGGAAGACTATCCCGAGTATAGATTAAAAATTTCTGGTCACACTGACAACCGGACTATCAATACTGATGAATTTCCTTCAAACAATGAGTTATCGAAAGCAAGAGCTCAGGTAGTTGCGGATTACCTTATTTCCAGCTTTAACATCGAACGTTCCAGATTGGTCATCGAGGGTTTCGGATTCAAACAGCCCAAAGTACCAAACGATTCCCCGAAGAACATGGCAATAAACCGAAGAGTGGAGATATATTTGATCGAATAGTATGTATCAAATGAAAATGTAAGGAGAAAAAAAACAGAAATATAGAATATAGAGTTCCATAGGAAGTGAACAAACAGGAATAATAAAAACCTTTATTGATCAGGAGTTATAATGAAATACAACGAGGATAAAGTTAGAAGCATTGTCGAGCAAGTAGCTAAGATGAAGAAAGATGGTGATCTTGAAGTTATATTTGAAGGAAGCGAATCATCTCTCACTCGATACGCAAACAACATAATTCACCAAAATGTTCTGCAGGCAAATTCTGAGGTATCGGTAAGAGCGCAAATCGGGAAAAAAACAGGAAGGGCGAGTGTAAATACTCTTACTGAAGAATCGTATAAATGGGCTGTTGATATGGCATATAGTGTCACAAACTCACAACCGGACAACGAGGATTTGCTTCCTATGGTCGAACCCCAGAAGTACAACGAGCTTGATCATTACGATCCCAATACTGCTGATTTTTCTCCTGAACAGAGAGCTGATATCATCCAAAGGGCAGTTGAGAAGTGTAGAAAGCACGGACTGACAGCCGCGGGTATCCTGAAAAATGACGGCAGCTTTCTATCTCTAAGCAATTCAAAGGGATTATTTGGGTATTACAGGGGAAGCAGCGCTACTTTCAGTATAACAGTGGAAAGCGATGATTCTTCAGGTTGGGCGGAAGTAACCGATAAAGATATTAGCAAAATTGATTTTGATAAAGCAATCGATAAGGCGATACAAATCGCGTTGGATAGTAGATCTCCCAGGAGTATTGAACCCGGAGAATACGATGTAATACTTGAACCAGCGGCGGTTGCGGAGTTTCTGCTCTTCCTCAGTTACGAAAGCTTCAGCGCTCAAAACATCATCGAGGGAACCAGTTTTCTTAAAGGTAAATTCGGAGAGAAGGTGTTCAATGAGAAGATAACCATCCATGACGATGTTTACCATCCAAATGGCTTGGGATTCCCATTCGATTTCGAAGGTATTCCGCGCCAAAAAGTAGTCATTATCGATAATGGCATTGCAAGGAATGTAGTACATAACCGTATCACAGCGAAAAAGATGAACACACAATCAACCGGACACGAGCTTCCTCAACCGAATCCATGGGGACCAATCCCGCTCAACCTTATAATGATGCCCGGAGAATCATCCTTGAACGATATGATAGAATCCACAAATAAGGGAATATTAGTAACTCACTTCCATTATACGAATACCATCGACCCAATGAAAATGAGTATGACCGGTATGACACGTGATGGCACTTTCATGGTTGAAAACGGGAAAGTATCGTACCCCATCAAGAACATGAGATTCACAGAAAGCATAATTAAAGCCCTTTCAAATGTCGAGTTGGTGGGCAAGGACCTGGAAATGACAGAAGCGTTCTTCGGCGGTTCCTTCATTGTTCCTGCGCTCAAGATAAAATCTTTCCGTTTCTCAAGTGGCACTGAATTCTAGGTAACCATTCGGAAACCCCGCTTATGAGTAAAGACTTATTACCCGAAATAAAACGGATCTATAACACTATATCAGATAAAATTATCACGCGTTTACAGGATTTCAGGAATACCTGGCAACAGGGCACTGATGAGAGTATATTCCTCGAACTTGTATTTTGCCTTCTGACTCCCCAATCAAAAGCGAACTGCTGCTGGGATGCCGTTGAGTGTATGCTCGATAAGGATCTGCTTTACACCGCCCGACCTGAAAGGCTTTCTGATGAACTTAACAGGGTCCGATTCAAGCATACAAAAGCTAGAAGGATTGTGGAAGTCAGAAATAAATTCTTGACAAAGAATAAATTCTCTGTTAAACAAAGATTGAGTGAATTCGATGATCCGATAAAAATGAGAAAATGGCTGGTTGATAACATCAAGGGGCTGGGGTATAAAGAAGCAAGTCACTTCTTAAGAAACATCGGGTTCGGCGAAAAGCTTGCTATATTGGATAGACACATATTAAGAAACCTCGTATCCTTTGGAGTAATAAATGAAATCCCTAAATCGCTCTCACCGTCAAAATACCTGGAAATAGAAGAGAAAATGAAAAGATTTGCCGAGGAGATAAATATTCCCCTGGCGCACCTTGATATTTTGCTCTGGTACAAAGAGACGGGGTACATATTTAAATAGATTACAAAGGATAGAGGAAGGATTGAACAATAGAACATCGATTAGCGATTGTAGAATTCTGAAGGAAAGGACAGAATAGAGGACGGATAGCAGAGAAAAAAAGAAGAGAAAAGAGAAAATCTACGCTTATTCCCGTTAGGAACGTAATATTAATAGAAAAATAACCACAAAAAAATAAGAGTCCCGTAGTAACGGAGTAGAAGATAAGGAGATAATCAGATGATAAAACACATCGGCATCATCGCCTGCAGCTATGAGGGAGCGGCGCTTTGTTACCGCACTATTTGTCTCGAATCTGCCAGGATTTACGGACATTATGACCATCCTGAGATAACCATGCACACTTATGAGCCGGAGCTTTATTTTGCTCACGTTTACCATGGCGATTGGGACGGCGTTGCGGGAATACTTGCGGATTCCGCTAAGAAGCTCGCACTATGCGGCGCTGATTTTGCCATCTGCCCCGATAATTCCAACCACATGCGCTGGGAGACTGCTGTTAAACTCTCCCCCATCCCCCTTATCAGCATCGTGGACGTGGTCGGCAATGAAATAAAAAAACAAGGCATCAACAAAGTGGGACTTCTCGGCACTAAATATACCATGACCGGAAAATTCTATCCTGAACCGCTAAAAAAAATGGGAATCGAAGTAATATCCCCGGATGATGAAGACCGGAAAATGATCGACAATTACATCTTCGATGAACTCATTTTCGGCATCATGAAGGAATCCACGAGAAAGGATTACGTGAAAGTGATCGAAAAATTCAAAGCTGCTGGAGCGCAAGGTGTGATCCTGGGATGCACTGAAATACCATTGCTGATCACGCAGGATGTCTCACCCATTCCAATTTTCGATTCGACCAGACTGCTGGCAAAAGAAGCAGTGCGCTTCGCATTAGAGTAAAATCTGAAAACTCAGTCAATATGGACACGCAGAAAAAAGCCTACATCTACGCTATTTCCGCTGTACTTATATGGTCCACGGTCGCATCAGCCTTCAAAATCTCATTGAGATACATGGATTTTCTGCAATTGTTGTTCATCTCCGCTTCGGTTTCCATTTTTATTCTTTTCATTATTCTCGTCATCCAGAAAAAATTGAAGCTGCTTGCTTCATACACAATTAAGGATTACTTAAAATCCGCCCTACTCGGTTTCCTGAATCCCTTCCTTTATTATATAGTACTATTTAAAGCATATTCGCTCTTACTTGCACAGGAGGCTCAACCCCTCAACTACACATGGCCTATAACTCTGTCTATTCTTTCTATTCCCTTGCTGAAGCAGAAGATAAGATTCCATAATATCCTGGCGATATTTATCAGCTTTTTCGGAGTATTAATAATCAGCACAGGAGGCAACCTAAGTGCATTCAAATTCTCCAATCCGCTGGGAGTTGTATTAGCGGTTGGCTCCTCTGTTATCTGGGCATTCTATTGGATATATAACATCAAAGATAAAAGGGATGCCGTAGCAAAATTATTCCTGAATTTCTGTTCCGGATTTATTTTCATTCTCCTGGCGACTCTTATTTTCAGTGATGTTACTTTTCCCGGCAGGATGAGTCTTCTGGGTGCGGTTTATGTGGGATTCTTCGAAATGGGAATAACATTCGTGCTCTGGCTGAAAGCTCTCAACCTCTCTAAAACAACCGCTAAAGTCAGTAATCTAATATTCCTATCCCCGTTCATTTCGCTCATCTTCATTAAAATATTCGTGGGAGAAAAAATACTATTATCTACCATTGCTGGCTTGATATTTATCGTAGGGGGAATTTTTATGCAGTATTTCAGAAAAAATGACATCCGGGAAAAATTGTAAATCGTTGAAAAATCAAGTAGGATCTCTTCCCTGGATTGCCTCGGTTTCTAAA
>JAFGQG010000148.1 GCA_016935765.1 bacterium | reverse complement strand
GACGGCAAACCACAGTAGACGGCAAACCATCGTAGACAGCAAACCACAGTAGACGGCAAACCATTGGAGACGGCAAACCATCGTAGATGGCAAACCATTGTAGATGGTTAATAATTGTAGCATGAGAGAACCTCTTACATAATCATCCTTGTAGAGGATGGATAAGCGTGTAATTTTCTTGAGATTCAAGATTAGAATATCATGAAACTGGTTTTCAGGCACCAACTACCCTTATATGATTCGAGTAAACCCACCCCTTTTCATCCTTGATTAATTCCACCCTGTATATTCCCGGTTCTCTGCACTCAAATTCTGTGTTATTTTCGTTGGTTTTCTGAACCATCTTACCGTTGCAAATAAGCCTGATCTCGATATTAGCGCTGTTATCTTTGTGAACAATATTGGGAAGATTAACCCTGAACTTCAACTCTGAATTATAGTTAATTTGTTCCCCGATGATGGTTTCACCGTTATTATTCGAGGCTGTGAAATTAAAACCAGACGCGTCGCCGAGTTTATGGTTGGAGAAAAATACCTGGCAGTTTCCGAGAATATCAAAGAATTGGTTTTCCGCCTCTTTAAAATCATTGGATAATGGTTTTTTTGTAATGATGTAGGTTCGAATGGTATTGAAGTGGACTTTGTATGGAAAAACTAGCACTCTGAGTAGGAAAAAGCCGTATCTGTGTTCGTGGGCATCTATGGAGCCTATACCCACGACTTTTCTGCGCATGTTCTCTTCGTCCCACAACTTTAGAACCCTTTCGGTCGGTGTAGTCAGGAAACTTCTGGGATGGATCAGCCACCATAATAGCTTTGATGTGGCAATTTTCTCCGTCCATGCTGAGAGATGGTTCCAAATTTCCAAACCATGGAAGTCCTTCGCTTCCCAATCAGTCCAGGGATATGGAGGGAACTTCTCCGACACTCGCACCTCATCAGGATGAGCTAAAATCCCGAAACCACCTGATTCCGCAACCTTATGCACGTATTCGTGAGCAGTTAACTCTGCTGGAAGTACCTCATCTAGACCGTACGCTAAAAAGTGATTATGATTATCTTTATCGTTGATTTCGTATCCAACTATTACGAGAAGTTTGTCATGCCAACCCTGTTTACCCTTGCTTTTCAGGGTCATGTGGTCGTTAAATAACAGGAAATCCAAACCGGTTTCCTGCGCTATTTCAATGACCTCGTCGTGGGTTTTTGTGCCGTCGGAATCAGTAGTGTGAACGTGGATAACCCCGCAATATTCGTAATATTTGCCGTCTTGAATCAATGCTGATTTCCCTTCGAATTCAGTTGCCAGAGTTTTGCCAGAGCTCTCAGCACTAACTTTGGATAATGGATATATTTGAATTCGAACATATCTTTGAATTGAAGAGCGTCCCCACCGGTGAGAATAATATCGAGGTCCCCGGAAATAAGCTTACTGAACCGGTTGATAAGGTAATTTATTCCGCCAACGATAGAGGCTTGGCTCCCCAGTTGTATGCATGGGATGGTATCCAATCCTGCAGTATAATTCACTATTTCGAAATCCACCTCTGGGAGAAGTTCAGTTTTATTTTTTAAAGCCTCACAGAATAGTAGAACCCCGGGCATTATCGCCCCACCGAGATATTCACCCGCGAAGTTGATCAGATCGACAGTTATCGCAGTACCGAAATCGATGACTATAGCGCTGGTCATGTTTGGAAGACAATGGAAAAAAAACGCGCCCACAGCCCCAGCTATCCTGTCCGCACCCAGACTTTCGGGATTTTCATAATTCAAGCTTATTCCAAGCTCAATCTGTGAGTTCACTTCCATTACTTTAATTCCCTTTTCTTCAAGTATTCGTTTTACAATAGAGCTTGCTGATGGGACAACGGAACATAACACCGCGCCTTCAATTGGATGGTTGGATAGAACTTCATTTATTTTAATTTCGATATCCTCTTCGTTCGATTGAGTATAGACGCTGAACAAGTCCCTTACAGTTGAATAGTCTTTACTGTAAGCGGTTTTGATTTTGGCGTTTCCAATGTCTATCAACAGTATTCCCATAACCTGACCTTTGTAAATGTATAGAACTGAATTAAATAAAGTTTATGGATTTTGTCAATTTATTTATAATTATATTTGATTGATGGTTATTCACCTCAAAATAAATATACTTAATATACTTGACAATATAAATTCACAAATATATTTTATGGAAGCAATATTTAACATTAATAATCACTTTTATGGATTAAGGATTATGGATATATTAAGAAACTTTTCCCAGATAATCGATAAGGCGAAATCAGTTAACAGGAGTACCCTGGCTATTGCAGGCGCAGGTAACGTGGAAATTATTACTGCGATAAAGGAAGCTCTGGAATTCGGCATCATTCATCCTATTCTTGTTGGTAATAAAAATAGGATCGAGGAAATAGTGGATGAGGTTGGTCTGAGTGGAGAGCCGGATATTATCGATGTACCTTCGAATGATGAGGTGGCTCCATTCACGGTTGAACTTGTAAGAACTGGAAGGGCGCAAATGCTGATGAAGGGCAAAGTTCCAACAGGGATGTTTCTTAAAGCTGTATTAGACAAAGAAAAGGGACTTAGAAGTGGCAAACTTTTAAGCCATGTAGCAGTTGTTGAAGTGGAATCATATCCCAAATTGATGCTTTTTACAGATGGTGGAATCAATACAGCGCCTAATCTGGACGAAAAAGTTGAGATTCTGAAGAACAGCCTGAAATTAGCACGCAAGCTTGGAATTGAGAAGCCCAAAGTTGCTATTTTAAGTGCAACTGAACAAGTTAATCCCAAGATTCCCGAAACGGTTGATGCTGCGGAAATCGTGAAAATGGCAGAGAGTAACGTATTCGGAGAAGTTATCATCGAGGGTCCTGTAGCGATGGATGTGGCTTTATCGAAACATGCAGCAAAGATAAAGGGCATCGATTCCCGGATTGCTGAAGATACGGATATTTTTCTTGTTCCGAATTTCGCGACGGGCAACATCAGTGTGAAATCATTAATTTATCTTGCTGGCGCAAAAGTTGGTGGTACTGTTCTTGGAGCTACTGCGCCAATTGTACTCCTTTCAAGGTCTGATACGGCTGAGATAAAACTATGCTCGATAGCGCTCGGCTGTGTAACTGCTTGAATTATAAATATTTACAACCAGGAGCAAATATTTTATGATTTTCTGGATATTGATTTTCCTTGGTTTGACAGTTCTCCTTTTATTTAGTCTTTACAAAGGAGAAGGTTATACATTTGAATCCCTTCTATCTGCGTTCCTGATCTTACTTAGCGCTCTTGGAGTCTTGTATAGAAGCTTTGTAAAGATAAAAATCGGCAGGTTCGAATCTCTTCAGGAGAAGGTTAAAAAACTTACGGAAGAAAACGCTGAACTCAAGAATAAACTTGGTATTACCAATGAAAAAAGTAAGCAAGATAAAAAAGGGATCGAAGGTGAATAATGGTAATATGGGTGATAATTATAATTATTCTTGATGTTTGCGTGATCGTATCAATCTATTCGGATCTACCCGCCAGCATAATCTATTTATTCGCGTGCCTGATATTACTCACTACGATCGGGATATTGTATCGTGTTTTCAAAAAGATGAGACTGGGGCGTTTTGAGAAACTTGAAACCCGCGCGAAAAAATTGGTCCAGGAAAATTGTGAATTGAGATTAATGGATGAATTACAAGTAAAGGAAAACAAGGAATAATAATGGATGAACGAGGCAATGATAATTCAGAGCAAAAGACCAGGATAGGGATCGCTTCAGACCACCGGGGAGTTGAACTCAAAGCCAGGATAAATGAGTATCTTACCAGGAAGGGTTATAAGGTGATCGACTATGGAACTAAAACTACAGATTCGGTTGATTACCCTGATTTCGGATTCAAGGTTGCGGAAGGAGTGAAACTTGGGGACCTCGAATGGGGTATCCTGCTCTGCTACACCGGTATAGGAATGTCCATGGTCGCTAACAAAGTAAAAGGTGTCAGGGGCGCTCTGGTCTATTCGAAAACCATAGCTAAGTACGCAAGAGAACACAATAATGCCAATGTCCTGATTTTACCGGCTGGTTTTGTAACGCAAAAGGACCTGTACGAAATAATCGATATATTCCTGTCAACTCCTTTTGCTGGGGAAAAAGAAGAAGGAAACCGTCACAAACGCAGGATCGATAAGATCAGCGAATACGAAGTGACAGAATGATCAGATATACCAAATTCTACTCTTAAACAGTATTTATCATCTAACATGGATTCGCTGTAAGCATCAAATGTCCGATATTTTCATTATATAACCCCTTGACAATAGATATTTTTTTTATACATTTGATGCTCAATTAGAATAGAACACAATTACGATTTATATAAGGAACAAGGTTTTATGAGTAATATGAAAGTTGGCGGTCAGGCTGTACTGGAAGGTGTAATGATGAGGTCTCCACATCGCATTGCGACCGCGGTTCGGAAACCAGGTGGGGATATCGTTGTGAAAAAACAGGATTACATTCCGCTCGCCAAGAGACACAAGATTCTGAACTTTCCGATATTCAGAGGTACTATAAACCTTTTTGAGATGCTCATCATCGGGATAAAAGCCCTGAACTGGTCAGCGGAAGTAGCCATCGATGAAATTGCAAGTAATGAAAATACTCAGGAAGAGACTCAGGATGAAGAGAGTAACGAACCCAGAGTTATAGAAGATACTTCGAGGGAAGAGGGTAAAAAGAAAAGCGGTGGTACCGGATTCTCAATTTTCATTGCTCTGGTTATCGGTCTGGGAATGGGAATGCTGCTGTTTTTCTTCATTCCGATAACGCTTACTTCCTTAATGGGCTTGTCTAAGGGAGCTTTCACTTTTAATATTGTTGCAGGTGCTTTGAGAATGATCATTTTTCTAATATACCTCTTTGTAATCTCGAGACTTAAGGATATAAGAAGGGTTTTCGAGTATCATGGCGCGGAGCACAAATCGGTTTTTGCATTTGAGAATGGTGAGGAACTAACCGTTGAGAATACCAGGGCATATTCGACACACCATCCGAGATGCGGCACGACTTTCATTTTAATTGTTGCACTCATAGCAATCCTTGTTTTTGCTGCGACTGATACCTTGTTCGCGAAGATTTTCGGTCATGCCCCGAACATTTTACAGAGATTCGGCTGGCACCTTCTTTTCCTTCCAATAGTGGCTGGAATATCTTACGAGTGGCTGAAAATTGGGGGAAAAGGCTTTGAAAAGGATAGCAAGGTATTAAAGGTTCTGTCCGCGCCGGGCCTGTGGCTTCAGAATATAACTACTATCGAACCGTCTAGCGACCAGATTGAAGTCGCTCTGGTTGCCCTGAAGGAAGCTATAAAGTAAATGCTAGATAAACTTCAAAAACTTGAGAAGCGTTACACTGAGCTCACTCAGCTTCTTGCAGATCCTGGAATAATGAAGAACCAGGATGAATACCGCAAGCTGACCAGGGAATACAGTTGGCTGGAGGAGATAGTCAAGCTTACAAAGGATTACAGGAAAACGCTTGCGGATATAGAAGAAGACAAGCAGATAATGAAATCTTCTAATGACGAGGACCTCGTAGAACTTGCCAGGAGTGAGATAGCTGAACTTGAAGATGTTCGGGATGAGCTTGAGGCGAAGATCAAGATCGCCCTGATTCCTCCTGACCCTAACGAAGGGAAGAATGTTATTTGTGAGATAAGAGCTGGAACCGGTGGGGAGGAAGCTTCGCTGTTCGCAGGCGACCTCTTTCGTATGTACTCATTATACGCGGAATCGGAACGTTGGAAGATCGAGGTTATGAGTTCGAACCCGTCCGACCTGGGTGGATTCAAGGAGATCGTTTTCCAGATAAGGGGCGAGAATGTTTACAAGAAGATGAAATTCGAAAGCGGAGTTCACCGGGTGCAGAGGGTACCTGAAACCGAGAGTTCCGGGAGGCTTCATACATCCGCGGTTTCGGTGGCTATTTTGCCCGAAGTCGAAGATGTCGAGGTCGATCTCAGCCCGGATGACCTGAAGATCGACACTTTTCGCTCGAGCGGTCCTGGTGGACAGCATGTGAATAAAACCGATTCGGCGATTAGAATAACGCATATACCCACGGGGATTGTGGTATCCTGCCAGGATGAGAAGTCGCAGCACAAGAACAAGGCAAAAGCGATGAAGATACTCCGAACCAGGCTCTGGGCGAAGGAGCAGGAAGAACAGCAGGCTAAGAGAGCGAAGCAGAGAAGACTCCAGGTAGGTACAGGTGACCGTTCCGAGAAGATAAGGACCTACAATTACCCCCAGAACAGGGTAACAGATCACCGTATTAACCTTACTCTTTATAAACTCGACCAGGTAATGAACGGAGACCTCGAAGAGATATTTGAAGAGCTGCAGCAAGCGGATATGCTCGATTCGCTGGAGGAATTGTACAGCGAGAATTAAAATAGCTGGCAATGTTTCTTTTCAATTTATAATTACTTTAAAAGGTGAATAGTAATGGGAGCTTACGTAACAGGAGAGAATTTACAGGATAAAACCGGGCAGTGGTTGGAGATTATCGCCCGGTTCAACGTGCATAAGATGGAGCTCAACCCCCATCGGAGCGCTCTGCTGGTTATAGACATGCAGAATTACTTTATCGAGCCTTCAGGGCACTTGTATTTGCAGGGGGGGAACACGATAGTACCCAATATAAAGCAGCTTATCGAAAGATTCAGGGATAGTGGTATTCCCGTGATTTACACCCGCCACGGGCATCATCCTGACAGGTTGGATGTCGGTTTCATGGGCTGGTGGTGGGGGGATATGATCAGGGAAGGCTCCCCCGAGTCGGAGATATTCAAGGAGATCACGCCCCTTCCCGGGGAAAAGGTTATCCACAAACACCGCTATTCCGCGTTTTATAATACCGACCTGGAGACCATCCTGAGATGCGGGAAGGTTGAGGACCTTGTGATTACTGGCGTGATGACGAACCTTTGCTGCGAAACCACCGCGCGAGCTGCCTATATGCGGGACTACCGCGTGTTCTTCCTCGCGGATGCCACGGCTGCGGCTACCGAAGAAATGCACATCGCATCCCTGACCAACCTGGGGTTCGGGTTTGCGTATATCACCACAACGGCTGATATCCTGGATATGATGAATAAATAATTTGGAATTAGGTGGAGAAGATACAATTTACAGTTATCAGTTATCAATTAGCAATAAAGAATAAAGACCCCGGGTAGGTTTGAGCCTCTGCTCAAACCACTTTTAAAATTAATAGTTTAACTCATGGTTCGTGAAGAAAACCCAAACCCACAACCCACCAACCCTCAAAAACACAACCCTAAACACTCTCTACCTGTCATTACGAGGAGGAAAAAGCTCTTATTTCTGCTTTTTGCGACGTGGTAATCTCATGCGCAATTAATCCAACACAAACCCTCATGGATTTCCTGTTTCATAGCAAAATTCAATTTGTGAGATTGCTTCCAACCTTCGCCAAGGCTATGGTTGACAGGCGGCAGCAAATACGAGCCTCGCAATGACGAGGGGTGTTAGAATACAACACCAACTCCCGGGATCCCGATTACTCGGGATGGGGTGTGTCTCTAAAGCATACGAATCCAATACCAACCCCCAGGAACTTCTTGTGTCATCACAAAAAGAACGCCACTAATTCACGAATATACATTACATTCCGTAAGGGTTCAAAATTTTGAACCCCTAACACAAAATCAACATTATTATTTCCGACAAGAATTGAATAATCCACATTATTGTAGGGGCAATCCCTTGCGGTTGCCCATTTTGCGGTTGCCCGTTCTCCGGACGCCCATCATCAAGGGGCGAGACCTGGTGATGATGTTATTTTAAGGGCAGGGGCGAGACCTGGTGATGATGTTATTTTAAGGGCAGGCGCGAGACCTGGTGAT
>JAFGQG010000147.1 GCA_016935765.1 bacterium | reverse complement strand
GTCTTTCTTCCCATTGATGATTGATTTGGCAGCGCAGGCTGAAGCCATGCGGCTACAAGAAATTTTATTTGTTTTCATTGCTAATTGATAATTGTCCATTGATTAATTGATATTGTTTCCCCTCCAACCCTCCTGCACTCTAACTCTTCAACGCTTCAACCCTTAAACACTTTCACCCATATACCCTTCAACTTCCCTCTTTTTTATTTTTTTGTTTCTTGAAATTCACTACCTGGTTGACCAGTTGTTCAATACCCAGGGCGGCTTTTGAAACACTGCTATCGATCGAAATCCCATGGGCAGAAAACAGGTTGTTGTCATCATCGAAGACTATTTCATCTGAAGAAGCCTTAATTATTAAAGCCCCGGCTTTTTCGAGTTCCCCTGCTGCAGCAGTATCTTTGCCGATAGTCAGGATAGGTGAAGCAACCTTCTGAAGCGAAAATACCAGTATAATTCCTCCATATCCGAGTACACCTATTGGTTTTCCTCGAAGATATACCCCTTGAACCAGTCTCTTGACACCCTCATGTATCCCAGTGTTTATTCCTTTCTCAGCGAAATCACTGAGGTTCCAAATAACTCCGTTACCACCTGGTATTATCAAACCATCTACCTCGGAAGGTTCAATCCCGGAAATGGGTTTGACCTCTCCAACTAATAGGCGATTGCTCTCCGTAAGAACGTTTCTTGTTTCACTTGAAACGGCGTCGGTTGGATAATCAATTAACAAAGAATATTCTATATCTGGCGCGCATGGAATCGGTTTAGCTTTATTTGTCTCTTCAAGGGTACGAATGATGAACGCAACCTCGTATGGATTAGTACCATCTTTCCAACCCGCCCCAGAAAGTAAAATCGCTATCTCTTTCATTTTGTTTTACCTATCTTCTTCTTGATATAAAGTTATAAATTTCTAATAATAATATAGGTATAAAACTGCAAAGCAATACATTAAATATACTTTTCGCATTTATTGGCGACAAATAAAATACCCTGCCCAGCGGCGGAATTAAAACGAATAAAAACAATGAAGCGACAATAAAACCTATCACGAAGTAATCAGTTTTTCTCTTCAAGGATATGAATACCTTTGCCTGGATCAGCGATATTACCAGAAATCCTCCCGCTGTTACCTGTAAATACTTACATGCCAAAAACTTATCCTGTATCAGGAAAATTGCGGCAACACCCAATGAAATAACCAAAGCGATGATTATCTCAAATATTTTTAAGTTCTCCTCTCTAGTCGGTATTTGTCTAGGGAACTCATCGTATCTGCTGGCTGCCCTTGCGATCAAACTTCCATTAACGAAATTCACCCACAAGATCTGAATCGGCAATAAAAACGCGGATATTTTAAAGATGAAACAAAACAGGATAGAGAATATTTCAGCAAGGCTGATTGTGGAGAATAGATAAGTCCCGTAATAGTTGCTTTTTTGAAAATTTCTCCCCTCCTTAAAACACTCTTTTACTAAACCCGGGTCTTTTCTATCGAATATGATCTGACTGCTTTTTGCTACCAGAAAATTATCCGTACTGCTGAACGTAAATGGAAGTTGTGAAAGCATCAACGCGGGTGTATCGAAAGGCTCTAATCCGAGAAGCGCTGTTTTCCTTCCCGCTTTTCTCAATGCGGATAGAATTCTTGTTTTGCTGTCTGCTTTTACACGTGAAACCGCCTTAATACCTTTTATACTATTCAAAAGATCAGTATCATTCAGGCTTTTAATATCCAAAGCATTCTTAATCTGGTTATCTTCGACTATGAAACCGACTTCCTTCATAATATATTTCAGAGTATGTTCGTTTTCTCCGGAGATAATCATTGTATCTATACCCATAGTGTTTAAACTCTCGAATTGATCTCTCACTCCTGTTTTAACAGCCATCTTGAAAGCGATCAAACCTACAAAGATCATATCTTCCTCTTGATAATGCGAAGCATAGTCTTTCCCCAGCGGTTTATATGAAAAACCAATGACTTTTAAACCGGCAGAAGCTAATTTCTCAAACTCATTCAGCAACATAGCTTTACTATCATCACCCAGTGGATGAGGCGCGTGGTTCAAGTATAAGAATCTGCATTTATCCAAAATATTCTCGGGCGCTCCCTTCGTTAGAAGCAGGCACTCCTGCTTTGCGGTTTTATAAACGCAACTCATCAGCTTCCTCTGGGAATCGAATGGTATTTCATCAACAAAATAAAAAGACTTCCTTATTTCTTTAGCTACCATCCCGATACTGTTCCCGAGCCTGATCAATGCTTTATCAACCGGGCTTCCCGTTAGGTCCCCACTTTCATTACTTTTTGGTTTAGCATTATTGCACATCAATCCAATTTTCATCAGCAATCCTACAGCATCCTGAGTGGAGGTGTCAAGTTCCCTGTCATACGTAGCAAACCCTTTATCCGTAACTTTGACCAATTTATTATTCGTGAATATCCGTTGTGGATTTAGCTCGTCTTCGAGAATGAGATCTCCTAAATTTATGCACAATGTATCAACCTTCGGGAGTTTGTGAAGCGCTTTCGATGTCCTGATAGATATGCCTTTTTTATTGAGCTTCTGGATAACTGTTCTGCTATTAATTGTACTCAGGGCAATTGCGCCTTCAGGTACCGCTGCAACCGCCAGCGAAACCAAGCCCAGAAGGACGAATCCGAAATCTTGATATCTGAATATAGTCCCTATTATAAGAACTAACCCGATAAGGATCAGCTTTGTTTTCCAATTAAACGTATCCGGGATCGCCGGAAGCTCAAGAAAGTCTTTAACGTACTCGTCTTGATTTTGGAATACACCGGCGAAACAAGTATCCTGCCCGGTTGCGACAACTATTCCTTTCCCGCTTCCATGGAGAACCGTAGTCCCGGCAAAAGCCATATTGCTCTGCTGCAATAATGGCGTATTTTTTTCAATTACCCCCGAGTTTTTCTTCACTGAGATGCTTTCCCCCCTGATTATCGACTCTTCTATTCTCAGAGAATTGCACTCGATGAAGCGCATGTCCGCTCCGATGAAATCACCGCTTTCGAGGAGCACCAGGTCACCCGATACCAGATCATTGGAAGGGATCACCTGCTTCTTCCCATCCCTGATAACCGTAGCAGTCCGTTTCCCATAGAACTTGAATTCCTGGAATGATAAACTGCGCTTCTTCCACTCCCTGAATATCAGAAAATTAATACCGGTAATCGCGAGAATTAATGCCACCGCATTGATATATTCCCCAAGAAAGAAAGCGATTATTGCAGCGATTATCAACAGCAAGGATGAAGGAGATGAAAAAGCTTTTAGGAACAATTTAAAGAACGGTGGATTCATCCGGGGGAACAGCGAGCTTTCACCATCATTTTGGGTACGCTCCCGTGCTTGTTCAGATGACAAACCCCTATCCTGGTCTGTTTCAAGAGAGCTGCATAATCCTTTGGTGTCAATTTTATACCATTCACTCATTTAATAACCCTGCATATTTAATTAAGGTTCCCGGTGTTTTCGACCTGGTTTATTTAAAGTGAAAAAGATGCCTGAATCGTATTCAATGAAGATGATAAACTGATTTCCCGTATTGGTTTTTTACATTAATAATTTAACGACTATTTATTTTTTTCTTCAAACTCCCAACTTGAAAGCTCATCCATATAAGGATAGGCGGTAAGGTCATAATGAACGGGTGTAATAGTAATGTAACCATCCCTTACCAGGTGATAGTCATTGTTTTTATCTTCGTCATCTGATTCCATTGTACCTGCCATCCAGTAGTATTGTCTGCTTCTTGGGTCGAGTCTTTTCTCAAAAAAGTCGGCGAAGTAAGCTGTTCCCTGTTTTGTTATCTTAACCCCTTTTATCTCGCTCTCTTCTATATCGGGAACGTTAATATTCAGGTATATCCCCTTAGGAAGCCCTTTTTCGAGTACCAGACGCGTCGCGACTCTGGCAAATTTCGCCGCGAACTCGAATTCTCCCTCTTCATAAGTACTTAAAGATATCGCGATCGAAGGAATACCCATCATTGTACCTTCTGTAGCCGCCGATACCGTGCCCGAATAGATCAGTGCGGTTCCTGTATTCGCCCCGCGGTTGATTCCGGAGACCAGGACACTCGGTTTCTCCTTTAGAATGACCTTTAAAGCTAATTTGACCGCATCTGCCGGAGTCCCGTTAACCGCGTAACTCGTGATTTTATCACTTCTGGAATTGCTCGTTATTCTCAGCGGTCTCGAAAGAGTGATCGCGTGACCAACTGAACTCTGCTCCCTGTCAGGCGCAACGATTACCACCTCATCGATCTTCACCAACTCATCAACCAGGGCATTTAGACCGGGAGCAAAAATACCGTCATCGTTCGTAACTAAAATTGGCATACTAATTTCCCTTCATGAATTTCTTTATCTGAGTCGCCACCCCATTTACATCGAGCATCAGTTTTTCGAGTATTACATCCCTGGAACCATGTTCAACGAACTCATCTGTGATCCCGATATTTAAAATGTCTTTGTTATTAAATTTATTTTTCGCAGCATACTCAAGAATTGCGGCTCCAAAACCTCCCAAAACAGTATTTTCCTCGACAGTAATGACCCGGTTGAACCTGGATAATAATTCGCTCAGCATTTTGTCATCCAGAGGTTTTATATACCTGCAATTGACCAATTCACAAGAAAAGTCTTTTTTGAGCTGGTTTAATGCCCTTTCGGAAATATCGACCATTGAACCACATGCCAATATGACCGCATCGTCACCTTCGCTTATTTTCTCCCAGGTTCCCGGCGGCAAATTCCGAATCTCCGCGTACTTCGTAATACCGGTTCCGTAACTTCGAGTGTATCTTATCGCGAATGGGCTCTCCTGCCAGCTCAACGCTGTGTGCAGAAGTGACCGAAGCTCGTCTTCGTCCTTTGGCGCCGCAACAACCAGGTTAGGGATCATGCGAAGGTAAGAAAGGTCGAACACGCCATTATGAGTAGGACCATCTGAACCCACGATTCCAGCCCTGTCTATTGCGAATGTCAGCGGGATCTTCTGCAATGCGACATCGTGGATAATCTGGTCGAAAGCCCTTTGCAGAAATGTGGAGTAAATTGCGATGACTGTATTCAGTCCCGAATTGGCAAGCGCTGCGCTGAACACAACCGCATGCTCTTCCGCTATTCCAACGTCGAAACATCTTCGGGGGTACTTTTGGGAGAACTTGTAAAGACCCGTTCCAAGGAGCATAGCTGCGGTAATCGCTACAAGTTTATCGTCCTTTTCAGCGAATTCAAGCATAGCTTCCCCGAAAACCTCCGTGTAAGTCTTTTTCTTAACAGTACTCGTCTTCTCACCTGTTTCTGGATCAAAAGCGCCTATACCATGGAATTTAGGCGCGTCATCCTCAGCAAACTTGTATCCTTTCCCCTTATGAGTCGCGATATGAAGTATTTTCGGTTGCTTAATATCCTTGATATCATCAAGGATACGCTCCAACTCTTTGATATTATGTCCATCAATAGGACCAAAGTAACTGAAACCCAGTTCCTCAAACAGCATTCCCGGAACTATGAGGTTCTTTATACTCTCCTGGAACTTACGAGCCATAGTCCTTAAAGGTTTTGCCATAACTTCCAATTTGCCCGTTACATCCCACACCTCATCCTTGATCTTGCGGTACAAAGGATTGGTAATTATCTCGGTCAGGTATTTGGGGATAGCTCCAACATTTTCTGAAATTGACATTTCATTATCATTCAGGATTACCAGAAGTTCCGAATTGGACGATCCGGCATTATTCAGTCCTTCGAAAGCCAAGCCCCCGGTAAGCGCGCCGTCACCTATAACAGCAACAACTTTGTAATTCTCGCCCTTTATATCCCTGGATACAGCCATACCCAAAGCAGCAGATATGGATGTGCTGGCATGACCTGTACCCCAGCAATCGTATTCACTTTCGCACATCCTGGGGAATCCTGATATACCGCCACATGTTCTCAGGGACTTGAAAGCGTCCTTCCTATCCGTAAGGATTTTATACGGGTAGGATTGGTGCCCTACATCCCAGATTATTCTATCCAATCGGGGATCATATACTCTGAGTAAGGCTATAGTCAACTCAATCACGCCGAGGTTCGGAGCTAAATGTCCTCCCTTTTCTGCAACTGTTTCAATAATGTATTCACGCAGCTCCTGAGCGAGAGTCTTTAGATCTCCGTATTCCATTTCCATCAGATCTTTATAACTCTTTATTGATTCTAATACCATTAAATTCACCTGCTAATACACTCTATTTATAACGAAGTCGGCGAGTTCATAGAACAACTTGTTTTCTTTATCAGTCAGGAGTGAAGCTTTTGCTTCATCTATTAACCTTCTGGCGATCTCCTCAGACTTTTCAATCCCGAATAATTTAGGATATGTAGCTTTGTCCTGATGGAGGTCAGAGCCAACAGTTTTACCGAGTTCTTTAGTGCTGCCTTTAATATCCAGTATATCATCGACTATTTGGAACGCCAGGCCCATTTTATTACCATAATTTGTAATAGCTGTCAACTCTTTTGGGGTTCCTTCAGCAAGGATGACCCCACATCTCAAAGAAACACATATCAATGAGGCAGTCTTATTCCTGTGAATGTATTCCAGCATTTCAGCGTTCACTTCCTTACCTTCGACCTCGAGGTCAACCACCTGCCCACCTACTAATCCGTTTATTCCAATCGCTTTTGCTACTTCATCGACGATTTCGATTTTCCTCGTTTTTGCAAGCAGTTCAAAAGCCAGCGCGTGCAAAGCGTCGCCGGTAAGGATAGCTATCCCTTCGTTAAACGCCTTATGACAGGTGGGCTTTCCTCTCCGCAAATCGTCGTTATCCATCGCGGGGAGGTCGTCATGGATAAGCGAATAGGTGTGTATCATCTCCAGTGCGCAGGCGACAGGGATGATATCATCATCAGTTTTACCTGCCCATTTATAAGCCCAGATCGCCAGGATTGGTCTTAACCGCTTCCCGCCAGAGAACATCGAATACCTGATAGCTTTGTTCAATACCTCTGGCTTAGCATTTTCCGGTGGGAAACACTTCTCAAGACAATCTTCAAAACGTCTTTTCTCTTTTTCAAATGCTGTTTTAAAATCCAAATGATTACCTCTAAAATTACTGTTTTGATTAAAATACAAATAAACTTATTTTTGGCAAATTAAAAATGAAAATATTTTTCTTGACAAGATTTGATTTACATAATATATTTAAGTTCGATTATTATACTTGACCAGAGAGAGAAAGAATTGTTATAAATTTTTTATTGAGTAGATACGGTTTTAAACATACTAATTAACTTTGTAAAAAAAGGGAGTAGGAGATGAGAAAAGTACTATTTGTTGTAGCATTTGTTTTGGGTACCTTTTCATTGGGGCTATGCGGTTTCGGATTCCAACCTGGTGTTAACCTTGGACTGAATATGGCAAATTGGTCGTTTTCAGAAGACCTCGGTGATTCTGTAGATATATCAATGAGAATGGGTATTAATGCCGGCGCGTCGCTCGATATTAACATTAATGAAACCGTTGCTATTGAATCCGGATTGTACTACACAATGAAGGGATGCAAACGGAAAAATAATTACTCGGGAATGGAGGAAACAGAATATACTGCCGCTTATGATTATTTAACCATCCCCATTAAAATCAAAGCAAAATTCGGTCCTGAGAAACTGAGACCTTTCATTGCTGTCGGACCTGAAATCGGGCTTCTGCTTTCTGCCAAGGTGAAAAATGACGAAGATACTGACGTGAAGGACGATATGGAATCTATGGACTTTGGTCTTTACCTCGGTGGAGGTGTAGAAATCCCCTTCAGTGAAAAAGTTTTCATCGTGCAGGTTGCTTACGTCCTGGGACTCATGGATCTGTATGCCGAAGATACTGACAACGATTCAACGGTTAAGAATACTGGGATCTACATCCTGACAGGCATTAGATTCCCACTATAGAATTTTACTCTCCATACAGACCTCATAAGCTACCTTAATTTCCGCAAATTAGGGTAGCTTTTTTATTTGCGTAAATTTTTGAATATACTTATCTTGAAACTTAATATTATATTTTATTGAAGGAGGATTCGGAAATGAAAAAAGCGGTATTAGTCATTGGTGCTATTCTCTTTGTCTGCACGCTCGCGTTTGGAAAAGCCGGATTTCAACCAGGCATCTGCGCCGGATTGAACCTCGCGAACCTTAATTACTCGGAAGACCTCGGGGATGGTTATGAGCAATCGAGCAGACTGGGTCTTAGTGCCGGCGCAATGCTGGATATCGGAGTCAATAACATGCTCTCGGTCGAAACCGGTCTCTACTACACAATGAAGGGCGGTAAAAAAACCAATAAATATGGTGGAGAATTCCATCGAGATGAGGTCGAAACAATTACTGCTTTGGATTACTTGACAATACCAATTAAACTCAAAGCCAGGTTTGGACCAAAAGACATCAAACCATTCGTTACAGCGGGACCCGAAGTTGGGCTCCTTCTATCCGCAAAGTCCAAAAATGATGAAGATATCGATATTAAAGACGATATGGAAGCAGTAGATTTCGGATTGGTCTTTGGAGCCGGCATCGACCTCCTGATGGGAGAAAAAATATTGTCCATCCAGGTCAATTATAATCTCGGTTTGATGGATATTCAAAAAGATGGAGACTCTACTGACGAAGTTGACGTTACGGTAAAAAACACCGGAATATATATACTTGCTGCTTTTAGATTGATGATGTAAATCTTTAGTGAATAAAACCTTACATAGGAAAATACGTATGTACTTTCGGCTGGAATTACTACTTAATGCCGCATTTATCTTATTTCTTCTCATATATCCTTTGCATGCTGAGGAGGTTGAAGACACTACTATCCACAATATAATCGAACGCGAGTATATCCCGTACGATTCAACAAGCGGTATATGGAGTATCGGCACGGGATATGGAATACATTATGCTGCCTATGGTTTTAAATTCGCACTTGGTACCAACCATCTCTCGGGAGAAGCGAGTCTTGGTATTTTAGATTATTCGAGAACCTTTGCATATTCGGTCAGCGCTGTAGCTACGTTCAGGAACAGGTACGCTGCTTTTCGTCCAAGAATTTCGATTACCGCTTCAAGCTGTATATTGCAATTCCTCATAACTGATGAATATGACTACACTTATACACCCATTTATGAAGCAGTTTTTCCCGGGATTGCTGCTTCCGCCGGTTTTGAATGGAGGTTCATCAAGACCTTTCCTCTCAACCTTCATTTCAGTTTTGGTTATGGCTACCCCTTTAAAGGATACATAGAGGTCGAGAATAAGATAAAGGATAAGACTGACTACTATGAAAACAGCGGTATAATTTATACAGATAAAAGTAAATTTCCACCTCAATATTATCGATTTTCAGTAGGATTGGTACTCTCTCCGAGGACTTTTTTTAAAGAAATAAACAAATAGGTTCAAATAACAAGTTGAAAATTGGCAAACACCAGTTGACCAAATCGTAGTAAACTTTCCCTTGCGATTTCAAATTTTATGTTTAACTTAACATAAAGTATAAACTAACGAGGATTTATCAATGGAATTGAATGAATACTCAAAATTTACTGAGGAAGAGCTTTACAAACACATTGGAAGGCTGAAGGAAGAGAAAAACGCGGTGATTTTGGTGCATAATTACCAGATGCTTGAGGTTCAAAAAATAGCTGATCATCTTGGTGATTCACTGGGGCTTTCACGAAAAGCTGCTGAAACCGATGCTTCGATAATTCTATTTTGTGGAGTAAAGTTCATGGCGGAGACCGCGAAGATACTGTCTCCAAGCAAAACTGTGCTGTTGCCCGACCCGACTGCTGGATGTGGTCTCGCTAACTTTGCAACTGCCGATGAAGTCAGATCATTCAGGAAAAAGCACCCGGACTATAAAATCGTAACCTACGTAAATTCATCCGCGGAAGTGAAAGCGGAAAGCGATATATGCTGCACTTCCTCGAATGCAGTCGAAGTAGTCAAAAGCCTCGGTAACGCCAAAATACTATTCCTTCCGGATAAAAACCTTGGGCATTATGTTCGCAAAGTAACAGGGGCTGATATAACACTGTGGGAAGGGTATTGTTATGTTCACAATTTTATTACTATTGATGATGTCAAAAAAGCCAGGGAAATGTATCCCGGCGCGAAGTTGATAGTGCATCCCGAGTGCCCACCTCCGGTTGTTGATGCTGCTGATGAAGTGGGCTCTACGTCATTCATGTACAGGTACGCGCGCGACCATGAGGAAGAGCTAATCATCGGCACCGAGATCGGTCTGATCGAGCGAATAAATTACGAGTTCCCAAATAAGAAAGTGTATCCACTTACTCAGCAAGCTATCTGCCGAACGATGAAATACACAACTTTAGAAAAAACCGCATGGGCGCTCGAAGAAGAAAAATGGAAAGTTGAAATATCCCCCGATATTAGAGAACGAGCATATAATTCGATAAAGAAAATGATCGAGATAGGTTAACTATTCATTATCGACTATAACCACTTCGTCGATCGCAGCCATTTTTTCTGTGAATTCAGAGTATTTATATTTGAAGATAGCTGCTTTGATCAACACATTGTGTGAATATTCCTTCTCCAGTATTCTTCCATATTCAGCATTAATTATATTAGTAAGAGAATCCCCGAGGGCATACGGTATAATAATCGTGATGTGTTTTTCGGCTATCCTTTCCACTATATTCGCATTTTGGACTGCCATATCGGCAACGGTCGAATAGGTTTCCTTCAGACCGGTCTTACCGAGTTTTTTCCCACCGTAATATCTTATTACAATTATTGCAGTATTTGTCAAGTCATATTTCTTTAGAACGTTTAACAAAGGGATACCCGCAGTCCCTACGGGTTCTCCCGCATCTCGAAAAACATCCTCCGGACTGGTCACTCCTATCCTGTAAGCATAGACATAATGTGTTGCGCCCTGGTACTTTGTTTTTAATACATCCATTACCTTATCTAACTTCTGTTTTGTTTTCAAAGGGAAGACGAAACCAAGGAACTTGGAGTTTTTTTCTGTATATTTCGCGAAAGCTGGTTTTTCGACCGTATTGAATTTTTCTTTCAGATTCAGCATAATACTCTTTAAAAAAATAATAAAAAGTTACTAATATTAAAAAATAGCTTTCCAAAAAAAAATCAAACATTAATTTAAAAAAAACATCAAAAATATGGAAATCAGTAACCAGAAAGAAGAAGGAAGTATTAAATGGAAAAGAAACTTACTGTCGAGGAATTATTAGAAAAAGCAAAGCAACCGGGTGAGGATGCAATGCGGCTACACCCATTTTACAGGGGCAAACTCGAGGTTACACCTAAATGCCGAATAAAGGATTTCAACGATTTCGCTATATGGTACACACCTGGTGTGGCAAAACCTTGCAGGGATATCGAACAGAATCCTGAAAAAGTATTCGTTCACACGAACAAGGGCAATTTTGTGGCAATCGTTTCAGATGGCACGAGAGTTTTAGGATTAGGGAATATTGGTCCCTATGGCGCGTTACCGGTGATGGAAGGAAAAGCGATTCTCTTTAAATATCTTGGTGGCGTTGATGCTTTCCCTATCTGCGTCGGCACGAAAAATGCCGATGAGATAATTCAGATGGTGAAGTGGCTCGAGCCTACATTTGGTGGAATAAATCTCGAGGATATCGAAAAGCCCAAGTGCTTCTATATTCTGGACCAACTCAGGGACGAGATGAAAATTCCCGTGTGGCATGATGACCAGCAGGGTACAGCAGCGATTACCGTAGCAGGTTTACTGAATGCTTTAAGGCTGGTCGGCAAGAAAATCGACGAGGTTTCAGTAGCGATGGTAGGCGCTGGCGCTTCGAACATAGCTATCTCGAGAATCATGTTCAAGGCTGGTTTCACCCCGGGGAACATCATAATGGTCGATTCCACAGGTATTCTGCACAAGGGGAGAGACGATCTCAAAACCCCGGGCAATAAGGAGAAATGGCACGCTTGCGAGATAACCAACGCGGAAGGAAGGACTGGCGGCATCTCCGAAGCCATGGCAGGCGCGGACATCTGTGTCGCTCTATCTACCCCGGGTCCAGGAATCATAAAACCGGAATGGGTCTCCAAAATGGCAAAGGACGCTATCGTCTTCGCATGCGCAAACCCAGTTCCCGAGATCTGGCCGTGGGAAGCGAAGGAAGCCGGCGCAAGAGTCGTGGGAACAGGAAGGTCCGATTTCCCCAACCAGATAAATAATTCACTGGGATTCCCCGGTATATTCAGGGGCGCACTCGATGTCTCCGCTACCACTATTACAGATGAAATGTGCATTGCAGCAGCGCGGGAACTCGCCAATTGCGTATCCGACGAATTCATTCGCGAAGACTACATAATCCCCAAAATGGATGAATGGGAAGTATTCCCCAGAGAAGCGGTCGCTGTTGGTATGAAAGCCATAGAACAGGGAATAGCCCGGTTGAAACTCACCCCAGAGGAGCTCTACGAAAAATCCTCAAAAACCATTAAAAGAGCCAGGGAGGAAACCATCGCGCTCATGGAAAAAGGCTTGATAAAAATGGGTGAATAAGAGAATATTTAATAATTAATTATTCTTCCTTGATTATTGAAAAAGCCTGAAAAATCTAATTGTATCTTTATAAAAATCCCATACCGTTAGTATAAAATTATACTTCTTTATCCGGTTTCAATATAATATTGTCTATCAATCTAGCTGCGCCGACAAATACAGCCAACGCGATCATAACTTCACTATTGATCTCAGAAACGGGTTGAACACTATTCGTATCAACGATGGAAATATAATCTATTTTCATACCCGGTATATTATGGAATAGATTTAACATTTTGTCAATGATTTCAGCGCTACTCCGAACACCATCCTTAAGGACAAGCTTCTCAGCCAGCTTTAATGCCTTGTAGAGAAGCGGGGAGTTCTTTCGCTGCTCCGGGGTCAAATACTTATTACGGGAACTCATTGCGAGACCATCGCTTTCACGCACCGTCGGGGAAACGATTATCTCAACCGGAAGGTTCAAATCATCGACCATCCTTTTGATCACCAGGGCTTGCTGACCATCCTTTTGACCGAACACCGCGATATCTGGCATCACTATATTGAACAACTTCGTCACTATTGTCGTTACTCCCCTGAAGTGTTCCGGACGACTTGCGCCGCAGAGATGCTTCGTCAGATTCTCTACCTCGACATAAGTAGAATATCCATCATGATACATATCGCCATCCCGTGGGCAGAAAATGATGTCAGTCCCCTCATTTTCGCATAGTATTCTATCCGTTTCAAAATCCCTGGGATAAGCATCGAGGTCCTCGTTCGGGCTGAATTGCGTTGGATTTACGTATATGGATACTACTACCACATCAGTTTTAGCGCGAGCCGCCCTTATTAAGGAAAGATGACCTTCGTGGAGATAGCCCATAGTAGGCACAAAACCGATTGACTTTCCTTCTCGCTTAAGGACCTTCGCGAGGTTTTGCATTTCATCTATGGTTTTTATTATCTTCATCGCGTGTGGACTTGCTTTAATATTGAGTAAAGAGATTACCTAATTCGCCCATAAAAACAGTATTCCAGGGGAATGGTGCTCAAAAACTTTCATCTTTCGATGGGAAAGCGCCCGATTTCACATCCTTCGAATATTCTCTGACAGCTTGACGGATGATATCATTTAGATTTGCGTATTTTCGAACGAACTTCAGGTTCATACCTTCAAAAAATCCTAACATATCATTGACCACAAGTATTTGACCGTCGCAAGCAGGTCCCGCTCCAATCCCAATTGTTGGAATAGAAACCGTCTTCGTGATCTTTTCGCCAAGTTCTGCGGGAATTTTTTCTAGAACGATGGAAAAGCATCCGGCTTCCTCCAATGCCAGCGCGCTTTCTACTAAATACTCTTTTTGCTCTTCGGTTTTTCCCTGTACTTTGAATCCGCCATATTTATTAACAGACTGTGGAAGCATCCCCAGATGCCCCATAACAGGAATACCGGACTCCACTATCTTCTGAATAGTAGGTGCGAATTCAATTCCACCTTCCAGTTTCACACCCTTAGCGCCGCCATGCGAGAGGAAAAATCCCGCATTCCTCACAGCATCCCGAATACTCGGCTGGTACGACATAAACGGCATATCCGCGACAACTAAAGCCCGTTGAACTACCCGGCTGACCGCTTTTACATGCCTGAGTATCATCCAAATATCCGCGGAAAGCGTGTTCTCCTCACCATATACAACCATATTTACAGAATCACCCACTAAAATTATCTCCAGCCCAACCTCATCGAGAAGCTTAGCCATATTGAAATCATAGGCTGTTAGCGCAGTTATCTTCTCCCCATCTGATTTCATTCTCTTGATCGTATTTATCGATATTTTTTCCATCAATTACTCCCGCTTAAAAAGCTTTTAAAATAATTCACGTTTTAATGTGTAATATTGTACTCCGCTTATCGGTTTGCTTATTACTTCTACAATGTTATCCAATTCTTCCGAAGGCTTTGAAAAATCTATCTCGTTCGTATTTACCACGAGTAAAGGACTTTTATTGTAGTTGAAGAAGAAATAATTGTAAGCCTCCGTTAATTTCTTTAGGTAGTCCACGGTGATATATGTTTCATAGCTTCTGCCCCTTTTATTGATACGTTCCATTAAAACTTCTGGGGAAGCTTGCAGGAATATCACGAGTGTAGGATTCGGTATGTTGCGCCTTAGGTATTGCTCGATTTCTTCGTACAGAGTCAATTCGCGGTCATCCAGGTTGATATACGCGTAAAGCTTATCTTTCTCGAATATATAATCCGCCACAACAATTGTATTGAAAAGGTCATAGTGCCAGAGTGACTGCAATTGTCGATATCTTTCCAGGAGAAAAAAAAGCTGTGTTGGCAGCGCGAAATGCTTCGGATCCTTATAGAAATCGACAAGAAATGGATTTTCCTCAAATGTCTCCTCTATCAATTTCGCGTCGAATTTTGCCGCAAGCATCCTGGCGAGAGTGGTTTTCCCCACTCCAATGACACCTTCAATGCCTATGTAACTAAGCTGTTCCATTTTTTATTCTTTATTCGTTTTATGATAGTTGATGTTTTTGGGGATGCGCATCCAGAGCTCGTTGAGCTTAAACTTATACCGTTCAATGGGTTTACTGTCTCCGGTGCTATCTCTAAAAGGGGTTCGAGAAAAAAATCCCTGCTCAACAGGTATCGGTGCGGAATCTTGAGTTTCGGTGAATCGATCACAATATCATCATAAAGTAAAATGTCTATATCTATTTCACGGGGTCCCCATTCAAAAGATCGTGTCCTCCCTACTTTCTCTTCAGTTTTCTGGATCTGTTTAAGCAATTCTTCAGCGGAGAGATCCGTGGTTATCTCTATCACGCAATTAATGAAATCATCCTGGTTGGGATAACCCCATGGCTTGGTCAGAAAGAGAGACGACTTTTTCACAATCCTGGCAAAACCACTTATGTGGCTGCACGCTTTCAAAATATTATCGATCCTGTCCCCTTTGTTTGAACCAAGCGATAAAAATACCATCTCTCTTATCCAGTATCTCCCCTTGAAACTTCCACTTCAATATGGTTTAGATTTCCGGGAAATGGTGGTGTGTTCTTCTTAACTTGCAGCTTCAGACCTTTCACTCCAAATTTTTCCATGAGCAGATCAGCAAGTTTTTCTGTAAGTGTCTCAACAAGATGAAATTTATTAGTGGTTACAAAATGCTCTATGATATTATAAACTTCCTCGTAGTTGATAGTATCTTCCAGTCTATCTGTCGAAGCTGGTTTACTCGTATCTGCCCAAATCTCGACATTAACATCGAAGTGCTTACCTATCTCCTTTTCCGCAGCAGAAACTCCATGATAGGCGTAAAATCGCATATTATTCATTCGAATAATTCCCAATACAGTCTCCTTTCAATTTAGTATAAAATAAAATAACCACGCTAACTGTCAAACAATTTTTAGAAGTTTCTTTAACCGACAACCGATGGTTCCAGTATGAGCTCACCCTTTTCAAAACGCTTCATGCTCAGTGGCGAGATATCCATATCAGGTTCCATACCCGCTATCAGTTGAGCCAGAATCTTCGAAGTTTTCGGACCTATCATGAATCCGTGCCCCGAAAATCCCACAGCCTGGAAAAATCCCGGCAATTCATCAACTTCTCCTACTATCGGCTGCGCGTCGGGTGTTTTGTTATACAGACCAGCCCATTGCCGTACTATCCTGAGGTCCTTGAAGATAGGCAGAATATTGATTGCCTGCTTCACCATGTATTCCGTAAACTGCCAGCTCGAATTTATATTGTAGCTTGGCTCTTCCTTCTCACTGATACCCATTACTATACTGCCGTGGGGAACCTGCTGTGTATATATCCCGATCTGGAACGATATTACCATCGTGTCGAAAAGCCTTTCTATCGGTTCAGAAACGAGAATCTGGTGCCTTTCCGAGTAAGTGGGAATATCGATACCTGCAAGAGCTGCGACATCCTTGGAATAACCACCAGCCGCATTAACAACAATCGGAGTATCTATCCTACCCTTATCCGTCATCACACCTGTGATCCTGCCATTCTCCACAATGATGTCAGTGGCTTCTGTAAACTTGTTTATCTCAACACCAAGCTTTTCAGCGGCGTAGGCATAAGCGAAATTAGTCCTGAACGGATTAGCGTGTCCGTCGGTCTGGCAGAATGTCGCCGCTACGAATGTGTCTGTATTCAGATACGGGCAGATTTCAAGAGCTTCTTCAATGCTTATCAGCCTTGATGGAATGTTGAATTTACTCTGTACAGCGAGATTTCTTTTGAACTGCTCCACCTGTGTCTCATTATGAGCGAGAACCAGGTAGCCGCCCTGCCTGTACTCGATATCAAAATTAAGCTCTTTACTGAGGTTTTCGAATATGTCCACACTGCCCTTGGCAAGCGCGCAATTCATTTCCAAGCCCCACTGCTGCCGGACTCCAGCGCCACACCTTCCCGTAGCTCCCGAAGATATGTAGCTTTTCTCTAAAACCACAATATCCTTTATACCTGATTTCGCCAGATAATAAGCTGTGGCAGTCCCAATAATCCCACCGCCTATGATTACGACATCTGCTTTATTCTTCACTTTCTTTCCCTTCCAAAATTGACTCAAATTTACTTACTATCAGAGGAGGGCGTTTCGTTGGCAGGTCTATTTCCTCTACCGGCATACATAAATACCGCGCTAACTCCCTTCTGATCAATGGCATACACGTTGTTCCCTGACAAGGACCCATGCCGCAGCGAAGCTCCCTCTTTATCTCCTCCAATGTAGTTGCTCCTCTCTCTATACACTCCCGAATCTCTCCAAGGGTGATGTCCTCGCACCTGCATATCACGATATCTTCACGTTTCATTTCGCTTTTCCTTCTATTTTTTCTGTCTATTCTTTTATATGGATCAATCTATCTAACTTATGACAAGTTTAATCTGTATATTCTGTTCTTCTTTGTTCTCCATACATCCATTCATCCATTGGCTTTAAATAACCTAATCTTATATCATTTTTGTGCAACTAATTTATAAATATTTCTTAATTGACAATATAATATCATAATTCTTTTAGCCAAATTAAAATTTTCGAAATAAGTATAATTGCCGCTGTCTCAGTTCTAAGCCTTCTATTTCCAAGCATGATAGGAATACAATCCCATTCCTCCAAAAGCTTTTTCTCAGTGCTGGAAAATCCACCCTCAGAACCAATAGCAAGGAAAACTGATGAATCAGGTTTCACTTTCTGTATCGGGGCATTCGGCAAACCCTCAGGATCAGCAAAAAACTTCATATCGAAATCGTTATTCTTTAGATAATTATCTATCGTGTCCGGAGTTTCGATGATTGGCAGGTTAGTTCTGAACGATTGCTTCATTGCTCGAATCGCGATTTTTTCCCATCGCGCCAAGAGGCTTTCAATGTGCGCTTCGTCTCGGTATTTAAAGACTTCATAATCCGATATCAAGGGGAAAAACCGCCTAATCCCCAACTGCGTCGCCTGGTCAATTATCTGCTCCATATTCTTCTGGCGAAGCGACCCTACAGCCAGAGTGATATCAAAAGGGATCTCAGTGTAAACGTCAACCTTTTCCCTGATCTCACACCTGAGTTCCTTCGACTCGATACCGGTGATCTCAGCTTTATACAAACTACCAACGCCATCTGTTACGTAGATAATCTCACCCTTGGTTTTCCTGAGGACCTTGGTAATGTGCTTTACTTCATCACCCCTTATCCTGATTATACCCTTTTTTACCAAATTTGGTGGGGTATAAAAAAATGTGGTTATATGCGGTAACATAATCTTTTACATTGTCTTTAAATACAGTATATTTGTAATTTAGTTGAAATTAATTGAATAGAGATGTTTTGGGCGGATTTAGATGATAATAATATAAAATATAAGTTAACAGCCATCCATTCATCCATTCATCCATTCATCCAAACCTTCGGTAGTAATATTATCAATATAGTATAGTATTATTTAATAAACTAATTTGTACATAATCCTGAGACATTAGATACCAAAGAAATCCCTGATCTTTTTCAGGTAGTCATCCTCTATTTCAGGAACCTTGTCTCCCTGCAGTTCTTTCAAATTTTCAAACAGCTTTTTTTCTTCTTTTGTAAGTTTAGTCGGGGTTATAACAGTCACCCTGACTATCAAATCGCCTCTGCCTCCCGAATTCACATGAGGGATACCATCGTTCTTGAACTTGAAAATATCCCCGGTTTGTGTACCTGGCGGTATCTTCAATTCCTTATCGCTATTGAGAGTTGGAACCTTTACCTTTGTTCCAAGCGCTGCCTGACTGAAGTTTATGCTTTTTTGGTAGAGCAAGTTATCTTCCCTTCTCACAAAATGGGGATGTTTTTTTTCCTTAACGAAAGCTATCAGTACTCCTGGTGGGCCGTTCTGGGGTCCTACATCACCCTTGCCATCTACAACGACATAATTCCCTTCTTTTACTCCCGCGGGGAATTTTATTTTTATTTCGTCTTCGATCTTCTGCCTGCCAGAGCCCCTGCATTTTTTGCAAAAGTCGGAAGGTATTTTGCCCCTTCCGCCGCAATCCGGGCAGGTGATTATTCGAATCGAATGCCCCAGTAAAAACTCTGACACCTTTTTTACCTGCCCCCTTCCTTTGCAGGTTTCACAAACCTTCACTTCCGCGTCAGGCGGGATGCCGGAGCCCTTGCACTCATCACACCGGTCCTGCCTCTTCACCTTCAGCGTTTTCTCAACTCCTTCGCTTATTTCCTCAAGTGTAAGTTCAACGCTGGCTTTCAGGTCATTCCCACGGGTAACCCGTTTACCGGTTGAATAACTTTCTCCGCCACCAAAAGGGAACCCGCTGAATCCCTCCACAACGCTTCTAAATATCTCGAACGGGTCAGTCCCCCCAAAACCGAATCCGAACATATCCTCCAGGTTTGAGAACCCGCCGTGGTCATAACGATTCCGCTTCTGCGGGTCGGAAAGCACCGCGTAAGCCTCGGCGATCTCCTTGAATTTCTGCTCCGAATCCGGATTCCCCGGATTCCGGTCAGGATGATGCTCCATGGCGAGTTTGCGGTACGCACGCTTTATCTCGTCCACAGTCGCGTTCTCATCGACTCCCAGTATATAGTAATAATCCTTCTGTCCACGCGGTATATTCGGCACTTATTCCCCCTCTGAATTCTCGTTTTTCTGCTCTTCCTTTGCTTTACCCACAACTACCCTGGCAGGGCGAACCAGCCTATCCTGGCATTGATAACCCTTGCGGACCACTTCAATGACATCATTCTCGTTTTCAGGGTCACATTCGAGCACGCTGACCGCTTCATGGTAACAGGGATCGAACGGCTTCCCCTTGCACTCCATTTCAACAACCCCTTCCTTGCACAGAAAATCGTTCAGGTGCTTGTATATCATTTCCACACCCTGGTGAAGTGAATCGTAGTCTTTTTGTTTTTCTGCCGCATCCAGCGCTCTCTCGAAATCGTCCTTAATATCCAGGAAGCTTCCCAGGATGGAATCCCTCATGGAATTTATCATATCATCCATGAATTTTCTCTGCCTCTTCTTGTAGTTCTCAAAATCCGCGGCTAAACGGAGATACTTCTCCTCGGTATCCCTGCACTTTTCCCTTAATTCTTCACACTCCTGTTCCCAGTCTTTAGGGTCTTTTACAGGTATCTCCTTCACCTTTTCGTTCTCTTTTTTATCTTTACTCATAATGCTCCCTTATAAAAATAGATGGTTGGATGATTATTCAGGACTTCCGTCCTTTAACAAAGACTTCATCTTTGTTCAAGGAGTTTATTCCATACTCCTTGGATGACTGGATGGTTGGGCAAATTGATTGGCTAAAACAGATTAAAGATTTTACAGTGGCAAGAAAAACAAGGGTACAATAACAAAGAAAGGTGGCGGAAAACCAATGAATTGCAGTCACTTCTATAGAGGGGTGGGTGCGAAGCAGATGGAATGTGTTGTTGTAAATTTCATTTCCCTTAAAAAAACCCATTATTAACCTTCCATCTTTCCAATTAAATTTTCTCCAAGTTTTTATTTTTTCAATTTCGTAATTTCGTATTATAAATAATTAAAATCGTTTGTCAAGTTTCAAACGAAGGGATGCTGTAGAAATGGTTTTAGTCGAGATTTAACAAGAAAAGCATTGACATACGGTAAACAATTATATAAATTTATATTTGCAATTAAAATAATAACAATTGTACGATATAATCATACAAATGAGTACGCTATCTGAAATCCTATCTTCAAGAGCTCGAGCAGATATTTTCACTATTTTATTTGGTTTAAATAACAATAATTTACATCTAAGGGAAATTGAAAGGCGTTCATCCTGTACCATAGATACTATTCGAAGAGAACTTATTAAACTTGAAAAAATAGGTCTGGTAACATCAGTTCGTAACAGCAACAGGTTATATTATGAAGCAAACAAAGAACATCCTCTCTATAATGACATTCATAATATTGTTATAAAAACTTCGGGGGTCGTTGATGTTTTAAAAAGTATAATTGCAGATGAATCAGTAGAAATCGCCTTTATTTTTGGGTCAATTGCCGCAACTCAAGAAAAAGCCAACAGCGATCTCGACCTGATGATAATTGGGGATGTTTCCTCCCGTGAAATTGCGGCAAAATTATCATCAGTTACGAATTCAATCGGGCGAGAGGTAAACTTCTATATTTTTGACCGGAAGGAATTCATTAAAAGGCAACGAGAGAAGGACCACTTTTTAACGAATTTGCTCCAATCTCCAAAAATCTTTATAATTGGGAATCAGAATGAGCTTGATTCAATGGGCTGAAAACGGCTGGTTAATACCACATAAAACTTCAAAACAAGAGATATCCAATCTTTTAATTTTGGTTGAAAGAGACGTTACCGAATGTGCTAAAGATTTGACACCTGATTGGCTGCTTAATATTGCCTATAACGCTGCTCTTGGGCTTTGCACAATTTTACTGTATTCAAGCGGTTATAAAGCAGCCAGGCAACTTCAATATTACAGAACCATCCAATCTTTATCTTTAATCCTGGGTGACGATCTGAAAGATGATACTGCCTACCTGGATTCGGTTCGAAAAAGAAGGCATATTTCAGCTTATGAAAGTTCTGGTGCTACCACACAAAAAGAAGCTGACGAGTTGCTGAAATTCGTGATGCATTTAAGGGAAAATGTTATCAATTGGCTTGCGAAAAATCATTCGGAATTATTGGATCCGGAACCTTAATGAAAAATGTCTATATATTAAGCTGATAATGTTGAAAAGTATGTGGAAAATTAATTTGCTACTCAGGTCTGAGACGGAAAAACGAGAACGGCAAAACAATTGTTCGGGAAATGAATTGCCGCGGCTTTCAAGCCGTGGGTCCTGATTACGCCTTATATACAAGGGGTTTCAACCCATGTACTCAAGCTAAATTTGTCTATTGGGTTAAAACCCATGAATAGAAAGAATTCACTTATTTTAATAACAAGATTCGCAGTATTTTTTGTCTTTCCCCATTAATCCTTAAGAAATAAATACCCGAACCTACCTCTTCACCTTTTTCATTCTTTCCCTCCCAAATGCCCGGCAGTTTAATCGATTTAATAAACCTCCCTGAAACATCGAATATACCAGCTTTTAAACCATCAGGACCGGAGATATAGCACCTTGAATTGAACGGATTTGGGTAAGCTTTAATTTCAAAATCACCTGGTAAATGTACTTCATATATTCCACTGGCATTGAGATAAAAACTCCAACAGGTATCTATAGCGTTTGGGGAACATTCCACCACATTGTCCTGGAGGTGAACACAAACAGTTAAAATTGTATCCACCCAACCTGGGTTTAAACCTGCACAAATCGGATCAAAATAAATGGTGTCTCCAATTAACCATATACATGAGTCACCCCAGGTTATTGTCGAATCAAGGAATGTGAATAGTATCGAGGAAGTATCGATTCCGGAAGAATCCATAGCTATTATGGCTACAGTATCAAGAATAAGCAATGTTTCATATTCTGAAGGATAGAGAATGTTAATGTCCGGAGGTTCTCTGTCTATACACGGCGATCTTAATACAAAACTCCAGCAGGTGTCGATAGGATTGGGAATACACTGCTTATTGTCGTCCTGGATATGAAAGCAAATTAAAAGTGTAGTATCGGTTTCAAAAGTGGAAAAATCTAATAGTATCGGGTCGAAGAAAACTGTGTCTCCTGAAATCCATATACAGGTATCCCACCAGTTTAAAGTGGTATCAAGGAATGTAAACTGTATTGAAGTGGTGTCGATCCCTGAAGTATCGGTGGCAATCAAGGATATAGTATCGTACGAATCCAGAGTATCACCGGGGATTGGATTGAAGCCCGATAATTCAGGGGGATATTCATCGATCTCCACATAATATTCCCAGCAGATAGAGTCGTATCGCCAGAAACCGCTGGTATCCACAATGTTATCAATACAAAGGGATACTGTATCTCCATCATGGTAACTATGAGGTGGAAGTGAAAAAACAAAATTATCTTCATGAATTTGAATTAAAGGGGAAGTGAAATCGTATATGCTATCTCTCCACAATACTCTAAGGCTTTCAGGTTCGATAGCGCCAAAATTAAAAACGGAAGTTAATATTCTAACCGTATCCTCGAAGCAAAAAAAGGTATTTCCCGGTAAGGGTGAATGTGAAAACCGTGGTAATCGACTGCAATCCGTTAATGCCAATATTAATCCAAGGTTTTCATTTGGGATAAAAAGTGCCCAAGCTTGCCTTATAGCTGTAAAATCACTGTGAAAAAAAATAAGACCCCTACCGTAATGCACCATTGCCAGAACTGCAGGACCGTACTCATCGATCATAGAAGTATCACTACATAAAACAGAATAACCTGTTTCATAAGAACTGGCTAATGTTATTGCTGGCGATGTCACATAGATTGAAGAACCAAGATCTCCAATAACCGGTTCGGAGAATTCCGGTAGTATTGGGTAATCATTAAACAGATATAGAAACCTACTCCAACCTCCACGTGCATTATTGATTGGATCATAAACTGTAGTATATGCTGGTTCAATCCCCAAGAACCAACCTGATAGACTATCATAAATAATTCCAAAAGTCCCTGACCAAAAACTGCAATTCTCGCCAAACATAAATAAAATTCCACCGTTATATATAAATTTCCTGAATTCTAATATAAGAGAATCAGAATAAGAAACTGACGCAAATCTGGGCGGCACAAAGTAAACATCCACAGAATCGAAGCTTATCTCTGAAGTTGGTGAATCAACCCGGAAATATGAAAAATGAGTAGAAAGTGAATCATAAAGACGAGGTATAGAAACGTAACCCCCAAAATGATGGATCCATGTTCCATCGATAGCAGCCCGGCAACCCGTGGGTTGGGAATTGAGTGACCCAAAAAAAAGGTTTAACAACAAAATTGCACAGAGAAATATTTTGTCATATAATTTCATATTTGTAAAGCTATCTTTATAAACCTTTTTGCGAAAACCACCCGTTGTAAATTATTATAGAACCAGTTCCCAAACCTTATATTTCATTCTCAAGTGGGAATTTTATCCTTCTTTTTCATGCTTTTTTCTAAAGCCTCCAGGTCGAATTCCTTCTCTGCCATTCTTACCCTGATCTCATGAAGTCCAGCCATCATATCATCGACTTCCCTATTAGAATTTGTAAACTCTTTCGCAATGCTGTCTCTGACTTCAACCTGGTAAAATTTGCTGAAATATGCCATATTCAACATTGTAATTGTTTTACCACGTTTAAATGTATTCAACTATGTATCTCAATACAATGGAACTGAGGGCATCTCCGGTGATTCCGGATTGGGGATTAATTTCCTTTCCTGCACCGATATAAGCAGGTCCATTTCTTCAAGAGGTATTGCACCTAGTAACGGTTTTGCACCCCTGGGTAATTCGACTACACGAACCTGCGCAGCCCTTCCATTGACTGAAACCTCAACCACTCCCATCACCCGGAATAAGTGTAAACCACCATCTGCAGTTCGGGCTCTAACCTTGCCGACTTCAACCAGCTTAAGTTTCTCAATTAACTCCGCAGGAAGCGAAAGCTGAACAGCACCGGAATCGACTACCGCTTCGCAAATAACTTCCTCACCCTTTTCATTTTCGGGGAGAAACCGGTTTTGCCAGTTGCTAACCTTGATTTCCACAGTAAATGTACCCATAAAAGCCTCCGATTGTATAAACCTGAGTAATAGGCTTATATTCTCTTTCTTTATAATTAACAAAATAATACCGAAAAGCGCGATTGTCAAGGTTAACGTGAGGGACAGAATTAATGTTTGTGAAACAAACTTCCTAAATCAATTCGGAGAATTAATAGATCAAACGAAGAATTGATTATGAATAATGAATATCGATTACAGATTGTAGATTTGGGAAATAAAGAAAATAGCACACGGATAACTAACTTTCGAAGCGAAGGTTGACACGGATATGACGGATAATCGCGGATAATATTAACTTATTCCTTGCTTTCGACCTTAGTAGCTCAAAAATCCACCCACAAAAAAACCTTATTAGCTTATTTTTTATTATTTAAGTAATAAAACCCGAGAAATGCCCGGCTTACAACCCTCCACCCTTAAGAAATAAATACCCGAACCTACCTTTTCACCTTTTTCATTTTCCCCACACCAAAAACCCGGCAGCTTTATCGATTTAATAAATCTCCCCGAAACATCGAATATATCCGCTTTTAAACCATCAGGACCGGAGAGATAACACCTTGAATTGAACGGATTTGGGTATGCTTTAATTTCAAAATCTGTAGGCAGTTGTACCTCGTCTATCCCACTGGAATTTAGATAAAAACTCCAGCAGGTATCTATAGCGTTTGGGGAACATTCCACCACATTGTCCTGGAGGTAAACACAAACAGTTAACGTTGTATCTACCCAACCTGGGTTTAAACCTGCACAAATCGGATCAAAATAAATGGTATCTCCAATTAACCATATACATGAATCCCCCCACATTATTATAGAATCCATAAAACTGAATTCGATAGAGGAAAAATCTATTCCAGAAGAATCCACTGCAATTAAATGAATTATGTCAAGTATGAGTATTGTATCATTTATTTCAGGGTAAAAGCCCGATAGAAAAGGCGGTGTATCATCTACCTCTGAATATACAACCCAGCAAGTTTCTACCGCAGTTGGTGTGCAATCCTTATTATCATCCTGCAAACTTAAACATATTTCAACACACGTATCGCCTAAGCAGGGATCAAATCCGGCACATCGTAGGTTAAAATAAATCGTATCACCCAGAAACCGTACACAACTATCATTCAATGTGAATAAAGAATCTGCGAAATGAAACTGAACAGTTGTTGTATTAATTCCCGAAGGATCAGTTGCGATAAGAGAGATAGTATCGAGCATTTCAACCGTCTCCCCAATCGGTGGTACAAAACCTGATAATTCAGGGGGATATTCATCTATATCTATATAGTAATCCCAGCATATCGAGTCGTAACGCCAGTATCCTTCAGTATCAACCAGTTTATCGATGCAAATTGATAAAGTGTCTCCATCGTGGTAAATCCCCGGCGGTACACGAAAAACAAAACTCGTATCTCTTATTTCTAATAATTCTGATGAATGAGTATAAAAACTTTCTTCCCATTTTATTGATAAGCTATCCGGATCGATTATTCCAAAATTTGAAATATATACTTCAATTGATAGAGTATCATTAAAACAATTAATCAAAAATCCAATTGCAGGTGAATTGTTAAAAGTTGGTGTATAGTTGCAGTC
>JAFGQG010000146.1 GCA_016935765.1 bacterium | reverse complement strand
TCCCGTGATCTATATGACCTATCGTGCCAATGTTCATGTGAGGCTTTGTCCTCTGAAATTTCTCCTTAGCCATTGCTTATCCTCCTGCTTCTTATTTTGCTAAATTAATATACTAATCCTTTGATTTTTTGTAAAAAAGCCTTTTCTCTGTGCTCGGGCAGTCTTCGATAATCAGCAAAGTGCATCATGAAAAAACCTCTGCCTTGAGTAAGAGACCTCAAGGTGGTTGAATAACCGAACATCTGGGATAGGGGAGATATGGCAGTAATTATCTTAATATCAGGTCTGTCCTTTATCCCTTCAATTTGAGCCCCTCTCTGGGTTATCTCGTTTATAACGTCGCCCAGATACTCCTCGGGAGTATGGATCTCAACACTCATAACAGGCTCAAGTAGAACCGGATTGCCCTTAAGTAACCCTGCTCTCAAGGCATTCCCAGTTGCGATTTTAAAAGCTAATTCAGTTGAATTGTCTTCGCTGAACTTAGCCCCTTTTAAGACCACCTTAATGTCGTTCAGGGGATAACCAGCTATCGGTCCACTATCAATTGAATTCATAACAGCTTTGTTGATCACATTGATAAAATGCTGGGAAAGTGGATGATCCTCCTCTAAAGCTGATACAAATTTACAACCCTTTCCCCTTGCGCGTGGTTTTACCTCTAATTCAACCTCTGCATACTGCGCTGAACCGCCTATAGCCTGGTTAAATGTATACTCGGCTATCGCTGACTTCAATATGGTTTCCCTGTATCCAACCTGCGGTTTCCCCATGTTTAAATGCGTGTTAAAATTTCTTTTCGCTTTTTCTATAAGAACCTCAAGATGAAGCTCTCCCATACCTCCAATTATCATTTGCCCCGTATCCTCATCCTGCTTTACAGAAAACGTTGGATCCTCTAATTTAAGCTTATCAAGCGTATCTTGCATTTTTAATTCATCATCTTTTGTTTTGGGCTCGACTGCTGCAAAAATGACCTGGGGTGGAAACTTCATTTGCCCGTAAACGATCGGATGTTTAGCATCACATAAAGTATCTCCGGTCTGAATCTCCTTTATTCCAACAATACTGACAATATTTCCACTGGAGGTTTTATCGATCTCTTTGCGGTTATGTGAATGCATCTGGAATATCTTGGAAATTCTTTCCTTCCTATCCGTTCTTGGATTCAAAACCTGTGATTTTACCTCCAAAGTGCCGGAGTAAATCCTTAAATAAACAAGTTTATCTACAAAAGGATCACTTTCTATTTTAAAAGCTAACCCGGAAAAATAAGAATCATCAGATAATTCCCTTGATGTTTCTTGATTCGTGTGAGGATGATATCCTTTTATTGGTGGAAGATCGGTGGGCGCGGGAAGATAGTAAAGTATAGCATCCAATAGTTTCTGAACTCCTTTATTCCGTAAGGAAGAACCGCAAAGCACAGGTACGACGTCCAGGTTTATAACCGCGTCCCTTAACGCCTGTCTTATTATTTCTGGTTCGATCTCTTTATCGTTTACTACCTTCTCAAGGATTATATCGTTCGTTTCAGCAAGCTTTTCAAGAAGACTCATTCGAGCTGTATATACTTCCTCTTTTCGATCGGCAGGTATCTCACATTCTGTGAAGTCGAAACCTAGAGTGGAATTGTCGTATATGATCATCTTCTCATCGATAATATCTATTACGCCTTTGAATTCATCCTCGGTTCCTACTGGAAGGTTGATAGGGTAAGCTGGAGCTGATAATTTCGTGGTGATGGATTCGATAGCGCCTTCAAGGTCAGCGCCCGGTCTGTCCATTTTATTAACATATACCAATCTTGGTACATGGTACATGTTCGCCTGTCGCCATACCGTTTCTGATTGGGGTTCGACACCACCAACAGCGCACAGAATAGCGATTGCTCCATCCAGAACCCTTAAAGCTCGCTCGACCTCAATAGTGAAATCCACATGCCCGGGAGTGTCAATTATATTTATCTGGTGGTTTTTCCAGTAGCAGGTTATCGCTGCATCGGTTATCGTAATCCCTCTTTCCTTCTCCTGATCCATCCAATCCATTACTGCGGTGCCGTCATCTACCTCGCCTATACGGTGGGTTAGACCAGTGTAATACAGCATTCGCTCAGTAGTGGTTGTTTTACCAGCATCAATATGAGCCATTATCCCGATATTACGGATGTTTTCTATGTTTACATTTTCTAACATACTACCATCTGTAGTGCGCAAAAGCTTTATTAGCTTTTGCCATTTTATACGTATCTATCTTCTTCTTTATCGAATTACCCATCTCCTGGGAAGCAGCTATGAATTCATTCGCCAGCTTCTCTGCCATTGTATGTTCGCTTCTCATTCTGGAATAATTTACCAACCAGCGAATAGCTAAAGTCATCTGCCTGCGCTCAGGAACCTCGATAGGAACCTGGTATGTCGCTCCGCCAACTCTTCTCGGTCTTACTTCCAGATTAGGTTTTACTTTGTCAATAGCCTCCTCAAAGATCTCAAGACCGTCCCGCTTGGTCTTCTCTTCAATAATATCTAATGCATCGTAAAAATTCTTCTGTGCAACTGATTTCTTCCCAGATTTCATCAACTTGTTGATAAATGCGCCCACTAGCTGGCTGTTATATTTATGGTCCCTGGGTAATTCCCTTCTCTGTGGTTTCTTCCTTCTTGGCATATCTAATCATTCCTTATTAATTAGCTTTTTGGTTTCTTTGTTCCATATTTCGAACGGGCTTTTTTCCTGTCACTAACTCCGTCAGCATCCAAAATACCCCTGATTATATGATATCTTACTCCCGGTAAATCCTTGACCCTTCCTCCTCTAACCAGAACAATTGAATGCTCCTGAAGATTATGTCCTTCCCCCGGAATGTAAGCAGTTACTTCAATCTTGTTAGATAACCTTACTCTCGCTATCTTCCTTAGAGCTGAGTTTGGTTTCTTCGGTGTCATTGTATATACTCTGATACAAACACCTCGCTTCTGGGGACAACTCTGTAAAGAAGGTGTTCCTTTTTTCTTGGTAACTTTTTTCCTTCCTTTTCTCACTAATTGGTTAATAGTCGGCAATATAACCTCCTTATTTTTTGTAAGTGTCAAAAATATGATTATGACCTTAATAGTCAAGTAAAAATTACTATAATTAACGATATAATGCTTATTTAAACGTTATTTTTTAAATTCTTATAGTTGGTAATAAAGTTTCTTCCTCCTCAATAATATCAAAATTCTCTTCAATAAATTTATCTTCGTCCATTTCATTGATCTCTTCGACCTGTATTTTCTTGTATTTGGGGAATCCCGTGCCAGCAGGTATCAAACGCCCGATCGTCACGTTTTCCTTTAAACCTGTCAACTCGTCGATCTTGCCTTCAATAGCAGCCGCTGTAAGTACTCTCGTCGTCTCCTGAAAGGAAGCGGCTGATAGATAACTCTCGGTAGATAAGGATGCCTTGGTTATTCCAAGCAATATAGGAGTATAGTTTGCAGGTTCACCACCCTCGCCGATTACCCTTTCATTCTCCAGTTGAAGGATCAACTTGTCAACTTGAGTATTCTGGATAAAAGGAGTATTTCCTGGATTCAATATCTTGACTTTGCGAAGCATCTGCCTTACAATAACTTCAATGTGTTTACTGTTAACTGTCACACCCTGCATCCTGTATACTTCCTGGATCTCATTCAACAAGTAATCTCTCGCTGCGTTATCTCCTTTGATTCTCAAAATGTCGTGAGGATCGATAGGACCGTCGCATAATCTGTCTCCAGCTCGAACACTGTCTCCCTCCTGTACCAATATATGCCTTCCGGTTCTTATAGAATACGTTACCTTCTCACCCTGCGATCCCGCAATCGTGATCTTTTGGAATTGCTTTGATTTCCTTCCTTTCTGAAATTTTACGATCCCGTCGATTTCGGACACTATCGCTGGATTCTTAGGATGACGAGCCTCAAACAGCTCCTCAACACGAGGTAAGCCGCCAGTAATATCCTTTGTCTTCGAGATTTCGCGCAATAACTTGGCAACCGGTTCTCCAGCTTTTACAGTATCTCCATTCTTTACTTGCAAGTGGGCTCCTATGGGAAGAGAATACATGGCTTTTTTGCCGTTCTTTTCAATTACCACCCGCGGATGAAGAGTCCTGTTTTGAAAATCTATGATGACGTTCTGTTTGGTCATTGTCCCAACATCAACTTTTTCTTTAATAGTAACATCATCAATAATATCCTCAAATTTCACATTCCCGGTTATCTCACTGATGATCGGATTGATGTAAGGCTCCCATTTATACAAAACTTCGCCTCTGGTCACTTCAGTCTCGTCATTCACCTCGATCGTTGCGCCGTATGGAACCTTGTAATTATGAGATAACCCGTGTTCATCGACGATGCCAATTTCACCAGTACGGTTCAGAGCAACAAATTTGCCTTTCTCGGTAGGGTGTTTAACCGTTCTCAACCTCTGGAAACTCACAGTACCTGAATACTTCGTCACCACTTCCGATTGGGCTGTGACAACACTTGCGGTACCACCGTAGTGAAAGGTTCTCAAGGTTAACTGCGTCCCTGGTTCTCCAATACTTTCACCGGCAATGATGCCAACCGCCTCGCCAACTTCAACATGCCTGTTCGTGGCTAAATTTAAACCGTAGCATTTAACACAGACTCCCTTTCGGGCTTCGCAGGTTAAAACGGAACGCAGAAGTACCCTTTCAATGCCCTTGTCCTCAATAAGCAGAGCCTTCTCGTGGTCTATCAATTCTCCAGCATTGACCAGGATTTCATCCGTTGTAGGATCGAAAATGTCCTCAACCGATACTCTGCCTTCGATTCTTTCTCTCAATGGAATGATTATATCCTCGCCCTCTTTGATCGCTTCTCTCCAGATACCTTGAACAGTGCCGCAATCCTGGATAGTGACTACAACATCCTGTGCAACATCAACAAGTTTCCTTGTGAGGTATCCTGCGTCTGCGGTCTTAAGCGCGGTATCCGCGAGACCCTTACGAGCGCCGTGAGTAGAGAGGAAGTATTCCAGAACGGTCAATCCTTCTCTGAAATTCGATATGATAGGGGTTTCAATGGTCTCCATTCCGGTTAGTTTTTTCTGGGGTTTCGACATCAAACCCCTGATTCCACAAAGCTGTCTAACCTGCTCCTGGCTGCCACGAGCGCCTGATTCAACCATCATCGCAAGAGGATTGAAACCATCGTTTACAACCGCTAAAGTACCGAAAAGCTTGTCGGTGATATCGTGCTGAATACGAGTCCAAATCTCAATAACCTTGTTATAACGCTCTCCCTCGGTAAGAACTCCATCCTGGTATTGTTTGTTTACGAGCGCAACCTGCTTTTTCCCCTTTTCTATTAATGAAGATTTTTCTGCCGGGACTATCAAATCATCGATGCCGATCGATATGCTGCCTACGGTGGCGTATTTATATCCCAGCTCCTTCAAACTATCAAGAAATTGCGTTGTTTGTTCTTGGTCAGTAAGATCGAAGCACTTTTTCACGAGACTCTGCAGCGTGGATTTAGTTTGAACCTGGTTCTGGAAACCCAGAATTGGCGGCACGGATTCATTGAAAATAACTCTTCCGCAAGTAGTTTCAGTAAGTTCACCGTTTATCTTAACCTGTATCTCTTTGTGAAGTTCTAATTTATTAAGGCTGTAAGCTAAAAGCACTTCGGTCGTTGATGAAAAAATCTTTTTTTCATCATCCTGTTTTCCTGGCCGTTTCTTGGTTAGAAAATAGCATCCGAGCACGAGGTCCTGAGTAGGGGAAGCAAGTGGTTTGCCGTGGGCAGGGGAGAGAAGGTTATTTGAAGAGAGCATCAATATTCGAGCTTCGAGCTGAGCTTCAAAAGAGAGAGGAATATGCACAGCCATCTGGTCGCCATCGAAGTCAGCGTTAAATGCGTTGCAAACCATAGGTGGTATCCTGATGGCTTTACCCTCGATCAATCTCGGGTAAAATGCCTCGATGCCCAATCTATGAAGGGTTGGAGCTCTGTTCAGTAAAACAGGGTGATCCTTGATAATTTCCTCTAAAATATCCCATATCTCAGGTCTTTCCTTTGCAACGAATTTCTTGGAAGCCTTTACAGTCTCTGTGAAGCGCTTTTCCTCTAATTTCCTTAATATAAATGGCTTGAATAACTCCAAAGCCATATTTTTAGGTATTCCACATTCGTTCAATTTCAATTCCGGTCCAACCACGATTACGGCTCTGCCTGAATAATCCACTCTTTTACCGAGAAGGTTTTGCCTGAATCTACCCTGTTTTCCCTTAAGCTGATCCGTTAGTGATTTCAATGGCTGCTTTGTTCTGCCCAGGATCGCCCTTCGTCGACGGCTATTGTCGATCAAAGCATCCACGGCGTTTTGCAGCATCCGCTTTTCGTTCCGAAGGATTACTTCAGGCGCCATTATCTCAATTAGCTTCTTTAAACGATTGTTCCTGTTAATAAGCCTCCTGTAAAGGTCGTTCAAATCCGAAGTTGCGAACCTGCCTCCCTCAAGAGGAACCAAAGGACGAAGGTCTGGCGGAATGACAGGTATTACCTTCAAACACATCCATTCGGGCTTGTTGGTGGACTTCGAAAATGCTTCAGCTATCTGCAAAGTCTTCAAAAATTTATTCTTTCTCTGCGTCGAAGTTTCGTTCCTTATATTCTCGCGAAGGTTCCTGATAAACTCCTCAATATCGATCTTGGCGAGTAAATCATGGATCGCTTCACCGCCCATTTTTGCTTCGAATTCTAAACCCTTCTCCTTCAATTCCCTGTATTCCTCATCGGAAAGTATCTGCTTAAATTCCAGCTCAGTATCCATCGGGTCAATTACTATATACGATTCGTAATAGATGACCTCTTCGAGATCCTTGCTGCTTATTTCAGTCATGTATCTAATTCTGCTGGGAAGTGATTTCACGAACCAGATATGAGTGACCGGAACCGCTAATTCAATATGCCCCATTCTTTCTCTGCGTGTGCTTGAACGAGTAATTTCAACACCGCATCTGTCGCATACCACTCCTTTGAAACGGTAGCCTTTATATTTACCGCAACTGCATTCCCAGTCCTTTATTGGGCCGAAGATCCTTTCACAGAACAACCCGTCTCTTTCTGGTTTGAAAGTACGGTAGTTGATGGTCTCTGGCTTTGTGACCTCTCCGAATGACCAAGATCTAATAACATCCGGGGACGCTAGTGATATTTTAATACTGTTGAATTCCTGGGTTTCAGAGGGTTCATTTTTTACTGTTGCCATTAAGCCTCCCTCTATTCTTCTTCATTATTTATAAGTTGAACGTCCAAGCCTAAGCTTCTTAATTCCTTAATAAGTACATTGAAGGAAGACGGTATTCCGGGCTCGGCTGGATTCTCGCCTTTGACGATGCTCTCGTACATCTTCGATCTTCCGTAAACATCGTCACTTTTAACTGTTAGAACTTCCTGAAGAGTATATGCAGCGCCGTAAGCCTCAAGTGCCCAAACCTCCATTTCTCCAAACCTTTGCCCACCGAATTGGGCTTTTCCGCCAAGAGGTTGCTGGGTTATCAAGGAGTATGACCCTATAGACCGGGCATGAATCTTATCCTCCGCCAAATGCGCTAATTTTAGCATATATATCACTCCGACCGCAACCTGGTTTTCAAAGGGAATACCGGTTTTGCCATCGACCAAAGTGACCTTGCCGCTTTCAGGCAGGTTGGCTTTCCTTAACTCCTCCTTGATTTCGGTTACAGTTGCACCATTGAAAACCGGTGTGCTGGCATAATAACCAAGTTTCTCGGCAGCCCACCCTAAATGAGATTCTAATATCTGTCCAATGTTCATTCGGGAAGGTACACCAAGCGGATTTAATATTATGTCGATAGGTGTTCCATCCTCAAGATACGGCATATCTTCAATTGGTACTATCTTCGAGATCACGCCTTTATTCCCATGACGACCAGCCATCTTATCACCGACGGAAATTTTCCGCTTCATCGCTATATCAACTTTTATCAGCTGGATTACTCCGGGAGGAAGCTCATCGCCACGGATGATCTTGTCGATCTCAACGTTGAGTTTCTTCTCTTTCCAGTCGAGTTTAGTATAAACCTCTTCAAGTATGTTCTGAATCCTCAAATTAGCCTTAACATCGTCCGTCCAGGCAAAATCGGGGGATATCTCATCAAAATCAAGCGAATTTATTAGTTGCTTCGTCAGTTTAACACCGGTTTCAATCACATGTTCACCAGATGAAGTGTTGATTATGTCCTGAGACCTTTTGCCAAGTACATATTCCTTCAGTTTTTCATCTCGGATCTGTTTGATCTCCTGAACCTCCGCTTTGTACTGCTCCTCAAGCCTTCTGATTTGTTCCTGCTCGTGCAACTCACTCTCCGGGGATCTGCGCTTTCTTGATAAAAGTGTCGTATTAATCACTATACCTTTGATACCGGATGGTACACGCAGACTGGCATCCTTGACATCTCCTGCTTTCTCGCCGAAGATTGCCTTCAACAACCGCTCCTCTGGCGTATATTCGGTCTTTCCCTTTGGCGTTACTTTTCCTACCAGAATATCGCCGGGCTCTACCTCCGCGCCTATCCTTATTATACCGTTTTCATCAAGATTCCTTACGGATTCGATACTGACGTTCGGTATCTCCTTTGTAAGTTCCTCCGGACCACGCTTTGTGTCCCTGACCTGGATCTCAAACTGCTTGATATGAATAGACGTATAAATATCGTTCCTCAACAATTTTTCACTGATTATTATTGCATCCTCAAAATTGAAACCATGCCATGGCATATAGGCAACAAGTACGTTTCTTCCAAGTGCAAGTTCGCCTGAACTGGTAGCGGAACCGTCTGCTATAACATCGCCTTTTTTAACCGTATCTCCGAGTCTTACCAGTGGTTTCTGGTTGATACATGTATCCTGATTGGTTCGCTGGAACTTCGTAAGATGGTATATGTCAGGTTTGCCTAAGTCAATGATGCTTTTTGATTTAGACTTGGCAGGTTCAATCACGATTTCCGTTGCTGAGATCTTCGCGATCTTTCCTGCGCGCTTAGCAGTGAAGATCGCTCCTGAATCCTCAGCGACCCTTTTCTCCAGCCCCGTTCCAATGATAGGAGGTTCGGGGTTTAAAAGGGGAACCGCCTGTCTCTGCATATTAGAACCCATAAGCGCGCGGTTTGCGTCATCATGCTCAAGGAACGGAATGAGACCGGCTGAGACACCGACCATTTGCATAGGAGCAACATCCATGTAATTGACCTCTTTAGGTGTCGCAGTTACCACATCGCCTCTGTACCTGCAGAGAACCATTTCACCCGTAAGTTGATTTTTCGAATTAATAGGAGCGTTCGCCTGCGCGATTATGTAGTTATCCTCGATGTCAGCGGTCAGGTAATCTATATCATTAGTGACTTTGCCGTTTTTCACCACGCGGTATGGCGTTTCTATGAAGCCATACTTATTAAGATCGCTATATGAGCAGAGAGAAGTAATCAAACCGATGTTTTGACCTTCAGGGGTTTCGATAGGGCATAAACGCCCATAATGAGTATTATGCACATCTCGAACCTCGAATCCCGCCCTTTCCCTGGTTAAGCCTCCTGGACCAAGAGCGGATAGCCTTCTCTTGTGGGTCAAGCCTGCTAAAGGATTATGCTGGTCCATAAACTGGGATAATTGACCGGTACCGAAGAATGAGTTGATAGCTGCGGATATTGTCCTGGGATTTATCAGGTCCTGTGGACTTAAAGTTTCGCTTTCCCGCGTCCTCATTCTCTGTTTGACCGTTCTCAGCATTCTCGTAAAGCCTATTCGCAACTGGTTCCCCAGCAATTCCTCTACCGTACGTACCCGTCTGATTCCTAGGTGGTCGATATCGTCTATCTCTCCAAAACCGTGTCTGAATTCGATCATCTTTTTGGCAATGGCAATTATATCCATTGCCGTAAGCGTGTGAATGTTCAGATCAACGTCGATGCCCAATCTCTCATTTATCTTCTTTCTGCCTATCTCACCGAGATTGTATCTATCAGGATTGAAGATGTAGCGGTCTACTACTTCCTTGATAGCAGATTCATCAGATGCTCCGGTAGGTCTGATAAGCGAGAAAAGATGCCTCTGTGCCTCGTCTTTTGATTTGCTTTCATCTGCCGCAATAGTGTTAAGAATGATAGGAATTTCCTGTGGAACGTCCATGTGGATACATTTGATCGTCTTTGTTCCTAATTTCTTTAAAGCCTGGAAATCCTCTTCTGAAAGCTCTTTCCCTGTTTCAACAACGATAGCTCCGGTTTCTTCATTAATAATAGTCTCCGCGGCGAATTTGCCGATCATCTTTTTCTTATCCTTCGCGGTGACATTTATCTTGTGGATTTTATGAAAGCATGCTATAACCTGAGAATCGGTTGAAGAATAGCCGGTAGCTCGAATAAGCGTGGTTAACGGCACTTTCTGATTAGAACGAATGTAAACATAAAGGACGTCCCTGGCGCTCATTTTAAACCGGATCCATGTTCCCTGAAATGGAATGACCTTCGCAGTTGGCAGTTTCTTCTTCGTTTGTCTGCTTTCCTCGCTGAAGGTAACTCCCGGGGATCTGTGTAACTGGTTAACTACAACCCTTTCAGCGCCATTGACCAGGAAGGTTCCGTACTCGGTCATAAGAGGGATTTCGCCCAAATACACTTCGCCTTCCCTGGCTTCTTTTACCCGTCTGTCCTCCTCGGTTTCACCTTCCCATTCGATTAGGCGGTATTTAGCTCGAAGCGCTCCGGAATAGGTTACATTCATTTTCTGGCACTCTTCAATGGAAAAACGGGGCCGGTCAATCTTATAGCTTATGTACTCAAGACTATATTTTTTGTTGATATCTTCTATGGGTGTAAACTCCCTAAAGATCGCTTCCAGTCCCTGGTTTTCTCGCTTCTTCGCAGTCACGTTCTTTTGCAGAAACCTATCATAAGCTTCAATGGGAACTTTGAGCAGATTGGGAAGCTTATAGACTTTTTTGAGTTTCCCATAACTCTTTCTTATTATTTCCCTTTGTCTTGTCACAGATTTTTCACCTTTTTTAAAGGTTAAAAGATTACAGTTTTTTTTCAGCTTGAAGTTCTGCTATTTGATCTCGACGGTAGCGCCAGCGGCTTCTATTTTTGCTTTAATGCTTTCAGCTTCATCTTTGGGAATCCCTTCCTTGATAGCTGCAGGTAAGTCGCCTTCTACGAAGCTTTTTGCTTCCTTAAGACCCATATCTGTTACGGCTCTTATTTCTTTAATGACCTGCAATTTTTTGTCTCCGAAACCCGTGAGCATAACATTGAAATCAGTCTTTTCCTCTTCCGGAGCTTCCTGAGACGCAGCAGCCCCTGCTCCTGGAGCAGCAGATGCTACGACCTGAGCAGCAGCTGAAACCCCAAATTTATCTTCCAGGGCTTTGACTAATTCAGATAGCTCAAGAACAGTGAGACTCTCAATATTCTCGATCAGGGTTTTAACATTCTTTGATTGTTTTGTTTCTGTTGAGGCTGCCAATTTCTCCTCCTTAAATTTTTAATTTTTTTTGTTTGCGATTTGGTTTAATACGACAACAAAATTCTGTAAAAGATTGTGCGCGACGGATACGATCCTTATTATTGGCGAAGCCAGGACGTTTACTAGCTGGGCTTCAAGAACTTCCCGCGGAGGAAGCTTCGCAAGTGCCGTGAAATATTCAACCGGTAGTTCTTCTTCGTCAATAACCATTCCTCTTACTTCAGGTTTGTTAAACTCCTCGAAGTAATCATTTATCACTTTAGCAGTGTTTACAGGACTATCCTTGGAAAAAACCAGCGCGGTCGGTCCCTTCAAGTAGCTCTCCAGCATATCCCGTTTAAGTTCCTGAAGGGCTATCTTGATTAACCTGTTCTTGGCTACGATCATGAAGGAATCGTTTTCCTTTAACTTTGCTCTTAGCTTGGTGATGTTTTCAACGCTTAAACCCATATAATCAGTAATGAAAACTGCGTTATTCTGCTGAAAACTCTCCTTTAATTCGTTTACAATATTTATTTTTTTCTCACTTGGCATCGTTTTCCCCTATGGAATAATGTTATTCGGTTAACGAGGATAAATTGATCTTAAAACCGGGACTCATGGTTGAAGATATGGTGACATTTCTGATATATTGTCCCTTAACTCCAGCAGGTTTTGCCCGGATTATTGTGTCTATAAAAAATTTCGCGTTCTCCAACAGGTCCTCCTTGACAAATGAAACCTTACCTAGTAGAGCATGGATATTCCCGTTCTTATCTACTTTATATTGCACTTTTCCAGCTTTAGCGTCTTCTATTGCATCTTTAAGGTCGAAAGTCACTGTGCCTGTTTTTGGAGAAGGCATCAGCCCTCTAGGACCCAGCACTTTACCCAGTTTGCCAACATCTTTCATCGTATCGGGAGTTGCTATGAGGATATCGAAATCTAACCAGCCGCCATTTATCTTTTCAATGTATTCATCCTTTCCGACCCAATCAGCTCCAGCCTCTTCCGCCTCTTTTACTTTCTCTCCTTCTGCGATAACTAGTATTTTTGATTCCTTGCCTGTGCCTTTGGGAAGAACAGCAGCACCGCGGATCATCTGGTTTGAATACCGGGGATCGACTCCCAACCTGATAGCGATTTCAACTGTCTCATCAAACTTAGTATAGGTGTTATCCTTGAGCAGTTCAAACGCTTCCGATAGAGTATACTCCTTTAGCGGTTCAAGTTTATCTCTGAATCCATTATATTTTTTACCTCTTTTCATCAGTTACTTCCTACTGGTTATAGTTTAATTTTTCTTGGTTTCAACTTCCAATCCCATATTTTTTGCGGTTCCTATAATGATTCTCATGGCTGCTTCTTCGTCTGTAGTATTCAAATCGGGCATTTTCGCCTTTGCGATTTTCCTTATCGCTTCCAGAGACACTCTGCCAATCTTGGTCATTCTGGGATCTCCTGATCCTTTTTCGATTTTTGCGGCTTTTTTTAGAAAATCCGTTGCAGGTGGTGTTTTTGTTATGAAAGAAAAACTTTTGTCTCCATAAACTGAAATAACCACAGGGATGATAACCTCTCCCTCATTTTTTGTCTTCGCATTAAAAGCTTTGCAAAATTCCATAATATTGACCCCGACCTGTCCAAGAGCAGGACCTACCGGGGGAGCAGGAGTAGCTTTTCCCGCAGGGATCTGAAGCTTTAATATTGATTCCACTTTCTTTGCCAAAGCCTACCTCCTTGGTATTTTATCCTTTATCCTCTTGTATCTGGAAAAAGTCAACCTCTACCGGGGTTAACCTTCCAAAAATACTGACCATTATTTTTACTTTTCCACGTTCCTCGTTGACTTCATCGATTATTCCCGAAAAATCCTTGAAAGGTCCATCGATGACCTTAGCTGGATCTCCCTTCTTAAATGGAACTTCGATCTTACGTTCCTCCTTCAAACCCTCGACCCTGTGGAGTATCTTTTCAACTTCCTCATCCTGAAGGGGTACAGGTTTGTTCTTGGACGTGATGAAATGGGTTACACCGGGAATACCGTTTATTATCGATTGTACTTCAGGAGTAAGATCAACCTGTATAAGCAAATAACCCGGGAAAAACTTTCTGATAACCGTCTTTTTCTTGCCGCCTTTCATTTGAATTATATCTTCAGTTGGGATAAGTACTTTAAGTATCTTATCTCCCATATCCCTCTCCTGAATGAGAACTTCAAGAAACGTTTTTACCTTTTCTTCATGTCCGGATAATGTATGTAGTACGTACCATCTAACCATTTCTAACTACCTAAGTAAAATTTTTAACAAGTAGTAAAAGATATAATCTGCTCCGCCGATAAATATTGCTGACAGGATCGTAGCAACGATAACCGCGACGGTTAGACCACTCAATTCATCCTTAGTAGGCCATCTCACCTTTAAGAATTCCGTTTTAACTTCTTTTAAAAATGTAATAAGTTTATTAAACATGAAATCTCCCTTAATGGCAGGCCCGGAGGGACTCGAACCCCCAACCGCCGGTTTTGGAGACCGATGCTCTTCCAGTTGAGCTACAGGCCTGCACCTATCGAGTTTCTTTATGCAATGTATGTTTTTTACACTTCGGACAAAATTTTTTATATTCTACCCTCTTCGGTTGATTCCTTTTATTCTTCATTGTTATATAATTTCTGCTTTTGCAATCAGTGCATTCTAAAATTACGTTTACACGCATATTTATCTCCTACTCGATTATTTCAGTGACCACACCCGCGCCGATGGTCTTGCCGCCTTCTCTTATCGCAAATCGAAGACCTTTCTCCAAAGC
>JAFGQG010000145.1 GCA_016935765.1 bacterium | reverse complement strand
GCTTTGGAGAAAGGTCTTCGATTTGCGATAAGAGAAGGCGGCAAGACCATCGGCGCGGGTGTGGTCACTGAAATAATCGAGTAGGAGGAAGATTGTATAAAGGAGTAAAATGCCTCAGAAGATACGTATAAAATTAAAAGCTTATGATCATGTGATATTGGATCGATCGACTCAAGAGATAGTTGAGACAGCTAAGAGAACTGGAGCTATCATTTCGGGTCCTATTCCCCTTCCAACGAAGAGAAGGGTTTATACTGTTCTACGATCTCCGCACGTAAACAAGAAATCGAGAGAGCAGTTCGAGATGAGAGTACACAAGCGATTGATAGACATTTATGAAGCTTCAGGTGAGACTGTTGATGCCATGATGAAGATTGATTTACCTGCGGGTGTTGATATCGAAATAACAGTATAATATTTAAAGGAGTAGAGATGGCTGGCTTAATTGGAAAAAAGATTGGGATGACACGGATATTCAATCCGGACGGTAAGAGTATTCCCGTGACTGTCATTAAGGCTGGTCCCTGCAAGGTTATTCAGAAAAAAACTGAAAAGAAAGACGGATATAAGGCGGTTCAATTAGGATTCGAACCAACAGAGAAGAGGATTAACAAGCCAATGTTGGGTCATTTCAAGAAAGCTGGGTTAAAGCCATTCAAGAAAATAAGGGAATTCAGGTTATCTGTAGATGATCCTGATTACAAGGTTGGTGATACAGTCACAATTGAAATGTTCAATGTGAATGAAAAGATAAATTGCACTTCACTTTCCAAGGGAAAAGGTTTCACAGGAGTGATCAAGAAGTATGGTTTTCATGGCGGACCAAAAACCCATGGGCAATCGAACAAATATAGGGCGCCTGGCTCTATCGGTTCATCAGCAACTCCTTCAAGGGTTATTAAAGGTATGAAAATGGCGGGTCACAAAGGCGCAAAGAACACCACTGTGAAGAACCTCAAAGTTATCATTGTTGATAATGAAAATTCTCTGTTGACGGTCAAGGGTACAGTTCCCGGTTGGAAAGGAAATTATGTGTTACTTAAGAAAGCGAAGGGTTAATTATGCCAAACGCAAAGCTATATGATAATACAGGCAATCAAATAGGAGAAGAATCTCTTGCAGATTGCGCATTTGGAGCTAAAATTAACGAAGCGGTAGTCCATCAGTATGTAAAAACCTATTTAGCTAATCAGAGACAGGGAAACGCCTGCGCAAAGACGAGGGGTGACGTTCGAGGCGGCGGAAGGAAACCATGGAGGCAAAAAGGAACAGGGAGGGCTAGAGCAGGTTCTATCACGTCTCCATTATGGAGGCACGGCGGAGTTACTTTTGGTCCTAAACCGCGCAATTTTACTACCAAAACACCCAAGAAGATGAAAAAGATCGCGTTCAGCTCCGTTTTATCATCAAGGGCTGAAAACGACCATGTTATAGTATTGAACGATATAAAATTTGAAGCTCCCAAAACCAAAGAGGTTATGAATCTACTATTAAATATTCAGATTCCAAATGATATGAAAGTTTTATTCATAACCAGAGAACCACATAATGCTCTTTGCAAGGCTATTGCAAACATTCCTCTTGTTAATGTGGAGTTCGTTGGAGAGGTTTCAGCTTATGATGTTCTTTATGCCGATTATATTGTTATTCAGAAGGATGCTTTGCCTTTAATCGAAGAGAGGTGTCTCTAATGTCAGATCCGAGGAAAATTATTTTGAGACCGTTAGTAACGGAGAAAGTTACACGCATAAGAGAAAAAGAGAACAGCTATGGTTTCAAGGTTACTCAAACCGCGTCAAAATCACTTATTAAAAAGAGCATAGAGGAATTGTTCCATGTTGATGTTCTTGATGTAAGGGTAATGAACGTCTCAGGTAAAATGAGGCGAAGGGGCAGATTTGAGGGCAAGACCAGTTCCTGGAAGAAAGCCATAGTAAAAATAAAACCTGGGCAAACGATACCGGTTTTTGAAGGGATTTAAGAGAAATGGGAACTAAGAAATTCAAACCAGTTACACCGATTTTAAGATTCAAGGTAATCTCTGATTTTTCTGAAATTACCAAATCATATCCAGAAAAGAACCTTTTACGTCCGTTGAAGAAGACAGGTGGACGCAATAATAGAGGCGTTGTTACTTCTCGTCATCGAGGCGGAGGACATAAAAGGAGGTACAGGATAATTGATTTCAAGCGAAACAAGCAGGATACTGTTGGAAAGATAGAAGGTATTGAGTATGATCCTAACAGGAGTTCAAACATCGCTTTAGTTTTATACCGGGATGGTGAAAGAAGATACGTATTAGCTCCGCTTGGAATAAAGGTGGGCGATGAAATCATTTCGAGTGAGAATGCTCCGATCAGTGTTGGCAACTGTCTTCCTTTAAAGCGCATTCCGATAGGTGTCAAAATTCACAACATTGAGTTTCAGCCTAACAAGGGAGGGCAATTAGCACGATCAGCTGGTGATTTTGGCACGATAACCGGGCTTGATGAGAGCGGACGTTATGTTTACATAAAGCTGCCATCAGGTGAGGTAAGGGCTTTCAACAAGGATTGCCGGGCGACAATCGGTCAAATTGGTAACGCTGACCACTCTAACATTGTTTATGGTAAAGCTGGCGGAATGAGGTGGTTGGGCAAAAAGCCTCGTGTAAGAGGCGTAGCGATGAATCCTGTTGATCATCCTCATGGTGGTGGAGAAGGTAAGAGTAAAGGTTACAAACAACCTGTAAGTCCCTGGGGTCAGCCAAGTAAGGGATTCAAGACCAGAAAGAATAAGAAGCAATCAGATAAGTATATTTTGAAGAAAAGGAAATAAACTGGAGGTAATTACACTAGATGGCAAGATCATTAAAAAAAGGACCTTTTATAGACGCCAAATTATTAGCCAAGATAGAGAAACTGGAAGAGAGCGATCAGAAGAAAGTTATTCGGACCTGGTCAAGGTCTTCGACGATAATACCGGAATTTGTTGGGCACACAATTGCGATACACAACGGCAAGAAATTCGTACCTGTTTATATTACTGAGAATATGGTTGGACATAAATTAGGAGAATTTGCTCCCACAAGGATCTTTAGAGCTCATGGCGGCAAAAAAGCCAAGTCAAAAGTTGGCAAGAAAGGTTAAACAAACACAATAATTTAAAGAAGAAATAGATATAATGGAAATTAAAGCGAGAAAAAGGTATGTAAGGATTTCCTCTAAGAAATTGAAGAAAGTTGCAGATTTCTTAAAGGGAAAAGATGTTGAGGAAGCTATGAAGGCTTTACCGTTCTTACCGCAGAGAGGCGCTAAGATCATTCATAAGACTTTGAAATCGGCGGTATCTAACGCATTGAACCTCGAAGGTTTCGATTTTGATGAAGAGAACCTTTATATCAAGCACATATTAGTTGACAAAGGTCCGATTCTTCACCGGTACAGGGCTGGAGCTTTAGGTAGAGCCAAGCGAATCCGACACAGATTAAGTCATTTAACAATTATTTTAGACGAAAAAAGCAGCAAGTAAATAAAGAAGGAGGCTTTCTTGGGTCAAAAAACAAATCCAATCGGTTTAAGACTGGGAATAATTAAGTATTGGAATTCCAAGTGGTTTGCTAGAAAGCAAACATATCGGAGACAGATATTAGAGGATCTTCAAATAAGGCGGTACACTCGCGAGCGTCTGGATGATGCAGATGTTTCGAATATCGAAATAATTAGATCACCCAAGAAGGTTACCATAAATATATACACAGCTCGTCCAGGTGTTGTTATTGGCAAGAGTGGAATAAGGATCGAGACGTTCAAGAAGGAACTCGAACATTTGACGAGCAACGAGATCCAGATAAACGTATTAGAGATAAGACGACCTGAATTAGACGCTTTTCTGGTAGCCAAGAATATAGCGAAGCAGATCGAGGGAAGGGTTTCCTGTCGAAGGGCTATGAAAAGCTCTATTCGCCGGGCAATGAGAATGGGTGCGAAAGGAATCAAGATAATTTGCTCAGGAAGGCTGGCAGGAGCAGAGATAGCGAGATCTGAAGGATACAAGGAAGGCAGAATACCACTCCATACTTTCAGGGCTGACATTGATTATGCAACTGTTACCGCTCATACTACTGCAGGTTGTGTTGGAGTAAAGGTTTGGATCTTTATTGACGAGATCCTTGGTGGTATGGAAGAATACTGGGACAATATCCTGGATAAGAAAAAGAAGAAACGAAGAAGAAAGAAATAATAAGAAATAAGCAGGTAGGTTTTTGCGATGTTAATGCCCAAGAAAACAAAATACAGAAAGACCCAACGAGGCAGGATGAAAGGATTGGCTACCAGGGGTGCTCAACTCCATTTTGGTGATTATGGTATCAAATCTTTAGAGAATGCCTGGATAAATAGCAGGCAAATCGAGGCAGCCAGGGTTGCTATGACCCGAAAGATGAAACGAAGCGGTAGAGTTTGGATAAACATTTTTCCTCACAAATCAGTTACAAAAAAGCCTGCTGAGACCCGTATGGGTAAAGGAAAAGGTGCTCCTGAATACTGGGTTGCGGTCGTCAGACGAGGAAGGATAATGTTTGAAATAAGTGGAGTTGAAGAGAATCTAGCATATAATGCTGCGAAACTTGCCGCGAGCAAACTCCCTATTAAAACTAGATTCGTGAATAGAGAAAAAGATGGGGGTAAAGCATTATGAAAGCTTATGAATTAAGAGAAATGACATTACCAGAGATCCAGCACCGGCAAAGGGAATTAGAAGAGGAGTACTTTAATCTTCGAATGCAAAGTGGTATTTCCCGAATATCAAATCCGAACAAGCTAACAGAGATCAAAAGGGAAATCGCCAGAATAAATACTATACTGCGCGAATATGAACTCGGTATCCGAAAATCACCTTCTGATGAGCAAAATAGCCCAGCTTTAGAGCAAAATTAAGGATTGATATAAAATAAAGGAGGGAAGAATGGATATAGAAAGCAGAATAAAAAAAATAATAGTAGAACAGTTGGGACGGAATCCCGAAGAAATAACCCCAACAGCTTCTTTTATCGATGATCTTGGAGCGGATTCCCTGGATACGGTCGAACTGATAATGGCTTTCGAAGAGGAATTCAATATTGAGATCCCTGAAGAAGATGCAGAAAATATATCCACCGTGGGGGATACTATAAATTACATAAGAAAGAAAACCCAGGGGTAAACTCCAATGCAAAATCGGAGGGTTGTTATAACGGGTATGGGGACTGTTAACCCGTTAGGAAACGACATTGATAGCTACTGGAATAATTTAATTACTGGTAAATCGGGTATCGGGTTGATTACCCGGTTCGATACTACAGATTATAAGACTCAGATAGCAGGCGAAGTTAAAAACTTCGATCCCACGAAATATATTCCTGAAAAGAAAGCAAGACGAACGGACATTTATACTCAATATGCTCTCTACAGTTCTTTTGAAGCGATAAATGATTCCGGATTAGATCTTGCTAAGATAGACTCCGATCGTGCTGGAGTCATTATTGGTACAGGGATTGGCGGGATTAGCACCTTATATGATCAGCACAACGTTCTAATGACCAAAGGACCCTCGCGAATAAGTCCTTTTCTAATTCCAATGATGATCGCTGATATTGCTTCCGGGGAAACCGCGATACAATTTGGTTTCAAGGGTCCAAATTTTACAACAACTTCTGCTTGCGCTTCGAGCGCTCACGCAATCGGAACATCCTACGAGCTGATCAAAAGTGGTTATGCAGATCTTATGATAACGGGGGGTTCTGAAGCTCCATTAGTGCCGATATCCCTGGCTGGTTTCTGTGCTGCAAGGTCACTTTCCCAGAAAAATGATACTCCTAAAGAGGCTTCATCGCCTTTTGATAAGAACCGGGATGGTTTTGTAATGAGCGAAGGTGCTGGGATAATCCTACTTGAAGAATTGCAGCACGCTCTCCAACGCAGCGCACACATATACGCCGAAGTTTGCGGAACTGCTTTTACCGCTGATGCCTATCACCTTACAGCCCCCCACCCCGAGGGAGATGGAGCTTATAAGGTTATGTTGAATGCGCTGAATAACTCAGGTATAACCCCTGAAGATTTGGATTATATTAATTGTCACGGAACTTCCACTGTTCTGGGAGATATAGCGGAAGCAAAGGCTATAAACAAGCTGTTTGAAGGAAAATCCTGCAAAGTCAGAACGAGTTCCACAAAATCTATGACCGGTCATTTGCTTGGAGCTGCAGCAGCAGTTGAAACTATCGCAACTGTTAAAACTCTAAATACCGGGATTATCCATCCAACGATTAATTACAAAACACCCGATCCAGAATGCGATATTGATGTTACTCCAAATATTGCAGTCGAGAAAGAAGTAGGTTACGCACTGCTAAACTCCTTCGGTTTTGGGGGACACAACGCATCATTTGTAATAAAAAAAGCCACCTTTTAAAGTAAATACAGATTTGGTTTCGCTAGAAAAAAAAATTAACTATACATTCAAGGATAAGGACTTCCTTCGTACAGCTCTAAGCCACCGTTCATGGATATACGAGCAGGAAGAAAGTTTTGAATCTAACGAAAGGTTCGAGTTTCTGGGGGATGCAGTACTCGAATTAATTATTCGGGAACATCTTTTAAACAAATTTCCCAATGCTGTTGAAGGAATTCTAAACGATTACAAGAAGAACCTTGTAAACAGGAAAATATTAGCAAAAAAGGGTAAAAAACTTGGATTAGGTAAATTCATATTATTGAGTCAAGCGGAGGAAAGCACCGGAGGCAGGAGTAAAACTTCGATAATATCCGACTGTTACGAAGCTCTGATCGGAGCAATATACCTGGATGGAGGTTACGAAAAGGTTAAGGAGTTCATAGAATCTTTCCATTTATCAGATGAGAATAGAATAATAAAATCTGTTGAATACGAAAATTATAAAGGTCAGCTTTTGGAGTTCATTCAGCAGAATTCTTCACTAAAACCTTGTTATTTTATAGAAAAGGAAAAAGGTCCTGAACATCAAAAGCATTTTGTTGCCTCAGTAAAAGTCGGAGATATTATTATAGGGACAGGAGAAGGCAGTACAAAGAAGGAAGCTGAACAAGAAGCAGCTCAAAAAGCGTTAACGTCGAAAAGAACTATAAAAAAAGCATTAACAACCGAAGGTTAGAATATGGACATCAGTTTATTAGAAAAGCTTTCAGATCTAACGGGGGTATCTGGTTACGAAGAAAAGATAAGGGAGTTGGTAAAAGAACAATTAAAGCGGTACACCGATGATATCAAAGTTGATAATCTGGGAAATTTGATCGCGCATATACCAGGAGGGAAGAAACCTCGGGTTGAACTTGACGCTCACACAGATGAAGTTGGTTTCATGGTCAACCATATTGAAGAAAATGGATTTCTGAGGATCCTCCCCATTGGCGGAATAGACCCCAGGCTTGTATATGGGCAAAGGCTGAAGATATTCGGAAAAACTGAAATTATTGGTGTGGTAGGCAGCGTTCCCCCCCACCTTTATCGGGATACTCAGCAAAAAGGTAAAGAGCAGACCACACCGATCGAAGACCTTTTTGTTGATGTTGGTCTACCCAAAGACAAGGTTAAGGAAATCATTAATATTGGCGATATCGCGACGTTCGATACGAAATTCGTTGATCTGGGCGACTCGGTTTGCGGAAAAGCATTCGATGATAGAATGGGATTATTCGTTATTTTGCAAGCGCTGGAAAAGGCAAAAAAGATTGATTGTGACCTTTACATCGTTGGAGCTGTCCAGGAGGAGTTTGGATTAAGGGGAGCTAAACCAGCAGCCTTCAGGATCAACCCGGATATCGCCATAGCGGTTGAAGGAACAATTGCGAATGATATACCCGGAGTCCCCGGCCGGAAATCTCTTTCCCATCTTGGCGGTGGAGCTTCCATACGCCTGTCAGACAGATTAATGCTGACTTCAAGGGACCTCGCGGATTTCCTTATCAGCCTGGCAAAAAACAAATCTATTACCCATCAAGTGATAGTGAAGAGAGTGGGCAGCACCAATGCAGCGGTTATTCAACTCGTCCGTGAAGGAGTCAAGGTTGCCGCGATATCCGTTCCATGTAGATATGTCCACTCACCACAATCGATCGCTAATAAATCTGACATCGAGAATACTATCGAACTTATTGCTGAATTCATTCAGAATGCCAGCAAGTTTAAAAAATATGATTAATCTATTTTACTTAACTAATTGGAATTAAATGGTTTATAAATATCTATTCGGACCAGTTCCATCGAGAAGGTTGGGAGTATCCCTCGGCATAGACTTGATACCTTACAAAACCTGTACTTATGATTGCATCTATTGCGAGTGCGGCAAAACTACAGATTTAACCGAAGAAAGAAAAGAGTATGTCCCTACTGACGATGTAATAAAAGAACTAGACCATTTTCTTTCAGGAAAACCATCGTTGGATTATGTTACTTTTTCCGGTTCAGGTGAACCGACATTACATTCGGGAATTGGCAGGATAATTGATTTTCTCAAGCGGGAATATCCTGAATATAAAATAGCCATCCTAACTAACGGTAGTCTGTTTTGCGATCCTGCAGTCCGAAAAGCGGTACGCCGCACAGATCTCGTAATGCCTTCCCTCGATGCGGTATCCCCCCTAATTTTTGAACAAATAAACAGACCAAAAACTAATGACCCTGAAAGGATCATAGATGGTTTAATAAAATTCAGAAGTGAAAGTGAAGCCCAGATCTGGTTGGAATTGTTCATCGTACCGGAGCTTAACGATTCGGAAGAAGAATTAAGTAAAATAAAAGAGGCGCTCAATCAAATCGATCCGGATATAGTACAATTGAATACTCTTGATAGACCTGGCACAGAATCCTGGGTAGAACCTGCCACTACTGAAAATCTCAGAAGCATAGCACAGTTTTTAAAACCACTCAAAGTCGAAGCTGTGGAACTATATGACGGGAGAAGGAAGTTTGCAAGTTTCAATGAAGACATTGCCCGGTCGATATTTGCCACAGTGAATCGCAGACCTTGTACAGCTAATGACCTAAGTCAGATACTTGGTCTCAATTTAAAAGAAATAAACAAATATTTGCAGACACTTCTCGAAGAAAAGAAAATTACCTACAAAGAGGAAAAGAGGGGTATTTTTTATATTGGAACTGGTAATGAGAGAGCGGAGTAGTTCGCAATTAACAGTTATCATTTATCCCCGTTGGGATCTAGCGAGTAAACATATAATTGCGGTTAATAAGGAAATTATTCTTTGAAAAATCTATTATCCGGGTTAAAAAAATCCTTGACTGATATTACAATACTTTCTATATTGAAAATAAACCCCTGAAGGTTTAATTAATGAAAGTATTAGGAGTAATTCCAGCAAGATTCGCTTCGAGACGTTTACCGGGAAAACCGCTTGTAAACATTGACGGGAAACCCCTTATCCAGAGGGTATGGGAAAACATGAGCAATTCCAGTTTGATCGATCTATTAATCGTTGCAACAGATACCCCGGAGATCGTTGAAAGCGTTCAATCGTTTGGGGGCAATTGCATCTTAACCTCACCGAAATGCAATTCAGGAACAGATCGTGTAGCAGAGGTTTCATCCGGGATGGAGAGTGAGATCGTGGTAAATATCCAGGGTGATGAACCTTTTCTCCAGGGCTGGATGGTTGACAGATTAATAGAAACCATGATAAATAAAGATCATCCTTTATCTACTATAATAACGAGTTTTATAAACAAAGATGAGTTCGATGATCCTAACGTGGTGAAGGTTGTATGTGACAAGGATATGAAGGCGCTTTACTTTTCCAGAGCTCCGATTCCTTACGCAGTAAACGAGATAAATCTCGAACCGAAGAAGCATGTGGGCATTTATGCTTACAAAAGGGATATTTTACTGAAATTATCCAGGCTACCCCCTACACCGTTAGAGGAAACAGAGAAATTGGAACAATTAAGAGCGCTTGATAACGGGATTCCTATATACACTGTTTTTATAGATGAAGCTAAGAACCTCATATCGGTGGATACGCAGGAAGATTTACAGAGAGTTGAACAAGTTTTGAAGGGAGAGAATTTGTGGCAAAATTCATAGTAGTAACGGGTGGAGTTTTATCTGGTTTAGGAAAAGGTATTTCCACTGCTTCGATAGGGAAGCTATTATCGGCAAATTTAAAGGTTGTTCCTATCAAGTGTGATGGTTATTTGAACACTGATCCGGGCACCATGAACCCTATTGAACACGGCGAGGTGTTCGTTCTGGATGATGGTGGTGAAGTCGATATGGACTTTGGTCATTATGAACGTTTTCTTGGCACAAACACAAAATTTGAGTGGAATCTAACGATGGGGAAGGTATTTCAGGAGATACTTGAGAACGAAAGAATCGGAAAATATTTAGGGAAGACGGTTCAATATATTCCTCAGGTCACAGATGTGATAAAGCAGCGTTTCATGAGTATTGCCCGTAAAGAGGCAGCGGACATTGTTTTGATAGAGATCGGAGGCACAGTCGGGGACATGGAGAACGAACTCTATCTTGAAGCTGTCCGGCAGCTCGGTCAGGAGCTGGGCAGAGAGAACGTGATATATGTACACTTGACCTATGTACCCAAACCAAGTAACACGAAAGAGCAAAAATCCAAGCCCACTCAGCAGAGCGTAAAATTACTGAACGAAAGGGGCATCTGGCCTTCAGTAATCATCGGGAGAGCTGATAAAACCTTAAATACCACCATTAAGGAAAAGATAGCGATGTTCTGCAATGTTGAGAAGGAGGCGGTAATAAGCGGTGTCGATGTCAGCACTGTATATGAGATACCCCTTCTTTACAACCAGGAAGGATTGCCTGCTATAATGCACAAGCACCTGGGTATATACTCTCCCCCATCACTTCTTGACTGGGAGAAATTAGTACACAAAATAAAATCCCCTGATAAGAAAGTGACCATTGCGATTTGCGGGAAATACACTGCGCTGATGGATTCTTACGCAAGTATAATCGAAGCGCTTGTTCATAGTGGCGCTCATCTTAACACCCGGGTGGAACTCAAGTGGCTGGAGACTACTCGAATTGAGACAGGAAAAACCACATCTGCGAAAGAGCTCTCCAATATAGACGGGGTGATCGTACCCGGTGGCTTTGGGACAAGGGGGATCGAAGGAAAGATCGAAGTTATAAGATATGCAAGGGAAAACAAGATACCTTTCCTGGGTTTATGTTATGGCATGCAACTGGCTGTAGTAGAGTACGCGCGGAATGTCTGCAGTATAAAAGGCGCTAATACAACTGAGATAGAAAATGGGAAAATCAAGGTTAAAGAACCTGTTGTTTGTATTCTCCCCTCTCAGCAAAAGGTGACCCGGAAAGGTGGAACCATGCGTTTAGGGGGGCAGGATGTAGCGATAAAACCGAACACTCAAGCTTTTGATATATATAAGAAGAGAAGCATCAGGCAGCGTTTCAGGCACCGATACGAGATTAATCCCAAGTATGTGCCTAAACTTGAAAAGAACGGTCTGGTTTTTTCGGGGTACCACCCAAAGGAAAAAATAATGCAGTTGATGGAATTACCTGGACATCCATTCTTTATGGGGACACAATTCCATCCGGAATTGATATCGAAACTCGAGACACCGGAACCTCTTTTTTATAACCTTGTAAAACAAGCTTTAAAATTCAAGGAGAGGAGTTAACCACATTTCGCGTTAACCTATATAATTATTCTCTATCTTACAAATTTCGTGCCTTTGCGGTAGTGTTGGTGTATTTTTTCACAAGTTATCCTTTTTGAGTTAAAATGAACATGTTGATTCAAATCGATACTCAATTTTTGTTGTTTTTTAACCCAAAACTTTCAGAAAAATGGAGGATTAAGGATGAAAAGCCGCATTGTTGTCATTTTGTTTATAGCATTAGTAATTCTGCAATCATTGTTCGTTATTCGATATTCATCTGTCTCTGCCTCTGTGCCCCGCGTAATCTCATACCAGGCAAGGCTTTCTGATGAATCTGATGAACCGCTGACAGGGGCTTTCAACATTACATTCAACCTTTACGATGAAGAGACAGGCGGCACTCCCCTATGGACGGAAAACCAAACTGTGGAGACAGATTCTAATGGGCTTTACAGCGTGATGCTGGGTTCAGTAACCGCCTTCCCGGACGAGGTCGATTTCTCTGAGCAATACTGGCTGGGAATTTCGATCGATGGAGCTGCTGAACTCACTCCCAGGCATCAACTAACCTCCTCCCCTTACGCTTTCCATTCGATGTATGCCGATTCGGTGGATACTGTTCAGTTTGCCCGTTACTCCGACGAAGCAGAAAGTGCTGTAGAGGCAGATCATGCTCATTCTTCATCGTTTGCTGATACAGCGTTCTTTTCTCATCATGCATACTCAGCAAATTCTGTTTCCTGGTACGGGATTTATGATATGCCTGCAGGATTCGCGGACGGCATCGATAATGTTGGTGGAGGCGGAGATTACATTGCAGGTCACGGTATTCACATCTCCGGAGATTCAATAAGTGTCGCAGAAAAAGGAATTGTAACAGAGATGCTGTCAGATATGGGAGCTATGGACGGTCAGTTCCTCAAATGGGACTCTGCCGATTCATTATGGATCCCCGCATATCCTTATGACAACGACTGGAACTTCACCAGTGACAGCCAGATGTCCACCGCTGACCTGAACGATCTTGTAGGTATCGGAACCAGCAATCCAGGCGCGAAGCTGGAAGTCATTGGTGACAGGAACGATACAGTGAAGATAATTCCCCATGAATTAGGACCGATGGCTTTTCCGCCAGGTATTGAAATCGCTAACTCCAGAGGAATCGGTGTAGAGATCAAGAATTCTAACCAGGAAGGTGTTTCAGTCGTTAATCCTGCATCAGTAGGAATGTATATAGAGCATTCGGTAGATGCTGGTGTAGAAATAATCGACGTAGTAGATGGTGATGGCATTTATATAGATTGGGGCTTGATCATCGGTGATGATGGAGTCGATATCAGGTACCCAAATGACAATGGTATAGAGGTCCTGGGTGCGGGGAACAATGGAGTGTGGATAAATGATCCTGTGCAAAATGGAGTATTTATTAGCGGAGTTGATGATGGCGCCGGGATATGGATAGATTCTATCGAAACTGGTGATGGTATATTCGTCAACCATGCAGCCCGTTACGGTTTAGGTTTACAAGCCACGGGTAATGATGGCATCAATATATCGAACGCGGGTAGAAACGGAATTCGAATCGACGCTGCAAACGGCAATGGCGCGGATATCGCGAACACGGCTAAAAATGGAGTCAAGATAGCATTTCCTGACAGTCACGGTGTTTATATCAATCATCCGGACCGTTGTGGAATAATGATAAAGGATCCACAAAGTCACGGCGTTAAGATCCAAGCTCCAATCGGGCATGGAGTTATGATCGAGGACGCTGTCAGCAGCGGTATCAGTATTCTTGGAAACTCTTCGCCATTTCCCGGAATATATGTTGAAGATGCCGGCGCAGACGGAGTTCAGGTAAACGAAGCCGGGAGGGATGGCTTTAACGTCGACCGCGCTACAAGATATGGAGTTAATATAGATAATTCGGGCAATGTTGGACTTTTCGTCGATAACAGTGGAAACACGGGAGTTTACGTGTCACATTCAAGCCTCAATGGTATCTATGTCACTAATTCCGATATGAATGGCTTATCCATTTCCGAGTCCAACAGTGATGGTATTAAGGTGCGGAACAGCGATCAGTATGGCATCTCTGTTCATAATTCAGGCTATCACGGGCTGTTTATAGACACAACTGCTGCAGGTTACGATGGCATTTTTATTCGGGATCCGGGTACGCAAGGGATCAACATTATCCGGTCGGGGGAACACGGCGTTTATCTTCAGAATCCCGGCTTGGACGGTGTTCGAGTTGATTATCCAGCCAGGAACGGTATAACAGTGCACCATCCTTCTCAGCACGGCATTCAAATTAATTCCCCTGACGAACATGGGATATACGTTTCCCGACCCGGACTGGCAGGATTGCATATACTCAAATCTGGTCCCACATTTTCTGGTGTCTCGGTTGACAGCGCCGGGCTGCATGGCTGCGGGATCTGGGCTGCAAACAGTAATGGCGTACACGTCTGGTTTCCGGGAATCCACGGGGTCGCGGTACACGAAACCGGGCAGGACGGTCTCTTTGTCTATAACGCCGGCATACATGGCGTCTCGGTCCAGGGAGCTGCAAGCAATGGAGTCAATGTCTCCGGGGTCGCCGGAAATTGCTACGTGTGCAATGGAACCCCACTCGATATACCCCGCTTCAAGGTCACAAAAAAATGCGAGGTGTACGGGCATTCGTACAACCAGTACATCGTGGATGATGAAGGACATGGGATAGCGACCCCAATTCCAGCATCTACCGAGAGATGGCTGGAACATATAGGTGAAGGAGCGCTTAAAGACGGCTCATGCTTAGTGAACCTCCCCCAGCAGTTACTCGAAGGGGTTACTATCGATAGAAATAATCCCATACAGGTATTTATTACTCCTTACGGGGACCTCGGAAGATACACTATCGAAAGAGGGCTGAGCTATTTCATCGTAGAGCAGATAGATGGAGAACCAGAAGCGGCATTCTCGTATCGGGTCGTTGCGAAAATAAGGAATAAGGAAAAGGATGGTATCGAATCTGTCGATCTCAAGGCGGAGAGAGATTCGGAAAGGGAAGTGGAAGAGGTTATTATGAAGTGAGGAAGATGCAGTTGGCAGTTAGCAGTTATCAATTAGCAATTAGCAGTTAGCAATAAAAAAAAACAGATGGAGTTGGGTAGGTTAGAGCCTCTGCTCGCACTGGGGGAAGGGGGAAGTCAGCAGTATTTAGTATGCATCAGGGAGCAAGAAGAGACAGAGTGAATAATGAATATCGAATAACGAGTGAAGATTTAGGAAGTAAAAAACGAAGGAAGAAGAACGAAGCAATTAGCAATTTATAATTGGAGTAATTTGACATACACCTACCGTAGGCTATGGTCACTGTTGGTTCTTCAATCCGCGTAATAAACGAAAACTGGGTTCTCTTTTTTAAACCCCTGGCAGGTTTGAATCTCAATTCTAATAAGTAATAGTAACGCAAATTAGAAATTTCTCCAACAAGCTGTTAGAGAATTTGTGGGATTTATTTATTGACAAAGTTAAGGGATTTTATAAATTTGGTTCAGACTGGTTTAATTAGTAAAACAAGGTTTAATATGGGGACATTATAGGTGAAACTGCTATACCTTAAATACGAACTGGCAAATTCTGTAAAATTCAATCCTTCGCAGATCAGGGGATTTTTTTCAAATAAGTTTCCAGACAAAAACCTTTTTCACCAATATGATGAGGACGGGGAGAATATATATCGCTATCCGAGAATTCAATATAAAAAGGATAAGGACAAACCTTTCATCGTTGGAATTGAGGAAGGTGTGGATTTGCTGATTGAAACCTTCAATGATATAGATGAAATAAGACTGGGAAGACAAAATTATGAGATAATGGGCAAAGAAATCCTGCTGAATAAGGATGTTGAATTTGGAATTACAGAGAACATGATAGAATACAGTTTCATTTATCCATGGTTAGCTTTGAACCAAGAAAACTATAAAAATTACAATAGATACTATTATGAGAAACAGCGGGAATTGTTGAAGAAGATATTGATAGGAAACGTTTTATCGATGAGTAAGGGGTTGGGATATTGGGTAGATGACGAGATAAAAGTTGAAATAAATGTCAGACCGGTTAAGATAAAATTACTAATTGAAGAGGATATTCTTGGGTTTAAAGGAAGCTTCAGGATAAATTTCATATTGCCGAATTTCATAGGTTTGGGGAAACAGGTCGCTAAGGGATGGGGGTCGGTAATTAAAAAGATAGATAAAAATAATACGGAGGGATTATGATAAATGCAATGGCAAATATTGGGAAATATTATTTAAGAAAAAATCCAGAAACAACATTTTTAGATATGGTTGTAGATGATGCATGGGATGGAGGAAAATATGAACATTTGCTAGTAATTGTATTTGAGTTTCAGGAAGAAGAATTACATTTTTCAGATGTAGAATATAAACAACTAGATAGTAACTTTAAGAGGAAAATACTATACAAAAGAGGAAGTCCACGCGGAACTGATTTCACACCAACTACAAAAAAAACCGATGATTTTGAAAAAAAGACATTTCCCAATAAAATTTTGAATTGGTTTAAAAACAATAAAGATAAACCAACCAAGGAAACAAATAGGAAATTCTTGAACGAAATCTATAAAGAAATTTCAAATGAAAAAGTTCAAATTATTACTAAAGTCAAAGAAAAGTTACAAGAAATTACTGATCAGAAGGGTGTAGCAGTAACAGTCGGATTTACACAAAGAACTGAAAGTATTAAGTATATTGGAGATTATGAGTTTTTTAAAGAATTCCTTAAAACAGAAGCAAAAAAAGAATATAAAGAATCTTATGGTAAGCTTTCCTTTTCCACAAATAAAGTATGTTCCATTTGTAATCAAAATAAAGGGGAAGTCTTCGGTTTTTTTTCTGAGTTAAAATTCTATAGCGCAGATAAAATAGGAATGGTGACCGGTGGATTTAAACAAGAAGATGCCTGGAAAAACTATCCTGTTTGTTTTGATTGTGCTATAGATATAAGAAATGGTTTCAATTTTTTAAAAGAAAATTTTACATTCATTTTTTACGGTATTAAATATTTGTTAATTCCCAAAATTTACAACAATAATCATTGTGATATAATTATAGATAATATATTAGAATACAACAAAAACCCAAAATTCAAACTTGAAGATATTGAAAAACTAACAAATGATGAAAACGAACTTTTTAATTATTTAAAAGATATAAAATCCAATATGACTCTTGATTTGTTTTTTTTCGAGACCCCACAAAAATCAGTTTTAAGAATTTTACAGTTAATAACTGAAATTCCTCCTTCCCGTTTAATTCAAATGTACAATTCAAAAGATATTATCGATAATTTGATATTTTTCAAGGATGCAATTTCTAAGAAGGGAGAACGCCTCTGCTACTTTAATTTTGGGATTGTAAGGAATTTTTACCCGAGGAGTAAAAAAGAAGGGAATAAAGATAAATATTTTTTAGAAATTACTGATAAGATATTTAAAAACAAGAGAATAAACATTAGTTTTCTTTTAAACTCCATTATGAAAAAAATAAGGTACAATTTTTCTAATGATTTACCAATATGGTTAGATACACTTAAAGGATTTATGTTGATTATTTATTTAAATAAGCTTGAAAATATTAAATATAATAAGGAGGAAAGTATGGATAAGCAGTTTTATGATGGTTTCATTATCCAAACAAAAGAAGAATTCAATGATAAAGTATCCCAGTTCTTCAATTTCTTTAAAGGTTTTTTCCAAACAGATGTACATAAAGGTATTTTTCTTATGGGAGTATTGACTCAATTTTTATTGAATATTCAACAGAATGAGAGAGGAGCTACACCATTCAGAACCAAACTTAAAAGCTTAAAAATGTCCGGTTACGATATTAGTATGCTTTTACCCGAAATTATTGAGAAACTTGAGCAATATGATAAAAACTACTATCCCACTATCGAGGAATTGGTATCCAAATATCTATTATCTGCTGGTAACTATACTACGTGGAAAGTGCCACTTGATGAGATGAACTTTATTTTTGTACTGGGTATGAATTTAGCGAAATATTTCAAAATTAAAAAGGAAGAAAAAGAGGAGGATACAAATGAGTAATTTAGTAAAACGTTCTGAAATATTGTTTCTTTATGATATTCAAAATGCAAATCCAAACGGGGATCCCAATGATGAAAACAAGCCGAGAATCGATGAAGAAACAAGGAGAAATATTGTAACAGATGTCAGG
>JAFGQG010000144.1 GCA_016935765.1 bacterium | reverse complement strand
ATTGATGTTATCCCTTGCCTTTTATGGCGTTTTTATATCAAGCTAAAAATGCCTCACCATCGTAGATGGTCAATAATTGTAGAAAATTGTAAAGCAATGACAAGAATCCTTGGAGAGGATTAATAAAGCAGTCGAAACCGACCAAGGGCACAGTTATTCCCGGAAAATAATTGACATCATGGGTAATCCATGTCAACAATATTTTGCTTAGACGTTGTATATAGCTCACCATCGTAGATGGTCAATAATTGTAGAAAATGGTGAAGCAATGACAAGAATCCTTGGAGAGGATTGATAAAGCTGTCGAAATCGACCAAGGGCACAGTTATTCCTGGAAAATAATTGACATCATGAGTAATCCATGTCAACAATATTTTGCTTATACGTTATATATACCTCACCATCGTAGATGGTCAATAATTGTAGAAAAATTGTGAAGAAATGAACAGAATTCTTGGAGAGGATTGATAAAGCTGTCGAAATCAACCACCCACCCCATATTTATCTCATCATACCCCCTACTCGCCTCTAAGCTTACTCCCGGAAATTTGGGTAGCTTTTTTCAGAAGTTCGTCGGATTCCGTAAGCATTTTATCGCTGTCACCCTTGATCTGATTCACAAATCCTTCATCGCTGATTGAATTTGCATTAATTACAACGTTGTAGTACGCGCTTCTAATTGCCGACCAAGCCATGTGAGCCGCAACTCCTGCGTCGCTGACCAAATTTTTATTACCCTTTTCCGCTGCGTCTATGGAGAGTTTCAACACGCCGAGAGCGCTCTTCATCGTCTCAAATGGAACCTGCGCGGCTTTTTTAAGAGCGTGCTGAACAGCCTGGTCCCTAACAGCTTTATCCTCCTCGGTTTCGCGGGGCAATTTGTAAGCTCCCATAACGTCATCGAACGCCTGCATATCTTGAGTTATCAGATCGAAAAGATGCGAATTTAAACGCTTCGCTTCTGATAGGAGTCTTTCCATATCGTCGCTGACATTCTCGTAATTCTTCTTGCCTTTTGTCAGGTTGCCCACCATAGACACCAGACCAGCGCCGAGGCAGCCGGCAAGGGACGCAACGCTGCCTCCTCCAGGAACATGCGCTTCCGATGACAAACTCTCTATGAATTCACTTAATTTTATATCTTTTTTCATTGTAAACCATCCTTTATTTTAAGCTATTTGTTTACTATTTTTTCTTTAAGTTTTCAATTCTCGAATAAACGTTTTCAAGAATTTGCTTTTTAAGTTCCTCAGCTTGGAACTGCAATGTTTTGAGTTTATTGCGCGTTTCTTCCACAAACTTTTCGTCCTTGATACTGGGGAAATTGATCAACACGTTCATTCCAGCGCCAAGCAATCCGGCTTCGGCGACGAGCGCGCCGGTTCCGGCATCAGATGCAAGGTTAACGTTGCCGGTCTCAGCAACTATCCGGCACAGTTTCAGGGCATCGTAACAAAGTTCCGCGGTTTTCAAGGGCACAAGCGTTGCATTCTTATATCCATCCTGAATGGCTTTCTCCCGAAACGCCACATCTTCCGGTGTCCCCTTGGGCAGGCGAAGAGCAGCAATTACCTCATTAAATGCCTGGGTGTCCTGGTCTATCGAGGCGCACAAGGTATCCTTTATTTTCTGGGCTTCAACGGCGATCTCGTTCATTTCTTCGAACACTTCATCATATTCGGGGGTAGAGATGGTGATATTAGCGACCATAGAGGATAGCGCTGCTCCCAACGCCCCGGAGAGCGCGGCGATAGAACCTCCGCCCGGCGCGACTGAAGCTCTCGAAACCTCATCTATCAGACCGGATACACTCAAATTCGCTATGGGTCCCGGTTCATCCGGTAATCCGATTACCTTCTTCTCAATCTCAAACGGGGCAACCTCGTTCAAGCCCAGTGACTGGATAGCCGTCTCGATAACGTCCCGGTAGGGCAAACCGCTCGATTTCATCTGCTTCTCAAGGTAATATTTACCAGCCATCATTATCGCGTTATACGGTATCAAACCCACAACCTCGCAGCCGGTTACCACCAATCCCTTATCCGCAGCCAGTTTTCTTGCTTCCTCGACTACAATATGAGGGGGAGTAACCTTATAATTAGTGAAATTTATGGAAATCTGAGCCCTGTTATACTCCTCGATATACCATCCCACAGCCTTTACATGCTCATACTTGCCGGATACTTTAACCGGTTTTTTCTCGAGCCATTTTTCATCGTACTCATACTCGTGGAAACGAAGTACCTCGTGCAGATCAAGGTTATGTTCATCCTTGTAATGCCTTGCCAGTTCTTCCAGGCTGCCAGCTAAGAAATCACACGGTCCGCAGGGAAAATGACCTTTATCATACCTGACGATTTCGCCTTTATAGTAGAAGGGTTGAATATTCCCTTGCCGTTTCGATCTCCCTTTTTCCCGAAGCTCGAAAGCAATATCCATGGCGTATTTTTTCTCGGTAGTATTCAGGTTGATATTATAGGCGATGAGGAATTCTCTAGCGCCGACCACTGTTGCGCCGGTTTTGGGGTTAAATTTCGCGGGACCGTAATCGGGTTTCCATTCCGGATCCTTAAGCTTTTCGACTAATCCTTCGTATTCCCCCGATCTCACAATTGCCAGGTTTCTCCATTCTGGTTTTGTGGCAGCTTCTTCATAAAGGTAAACAGGGATATCCAACTCTTCGCCGATGCGTCTACCAACCTCGTTCGCAATGCGAACGCAATCTTCCATTGTAGCTCCAGATACAGGTACAAATGGGCATACATCAGTAGCTCCCATTCTTGCATGAGCTCCGTAGTGTTCCCTCATATCGATAACTTCAGATGCCTTCTTCACCGCCAGAAAAGCCGCTTCGGAAACCCCCTCGGGAGAACCCGTGAATGTTACCACAGTTCTATTGGTAGCCTCTCCCGGATCCACGTCCAGCAATTGAACCCCTGAAACCTTCTCTATTTCATCGGTGATGGCTTTTATTTTGCCTTTATCTCTTCCCTCTGAAAAATTGGGGACGCATTCCACTATCTTCCGTTCCATAAACAACTCCTAAATACAGTAAATTCTTATAAACAGAGCGTTTTCTAAGTTTCAATTAGAATTGATTTCTAATATATAATCTGCTTTATTAATGTAAAGGGAAAAATTTTTTTCTTGACCGCAACTTTTTTTTCAATTTATTGAACCTGTGAGGAATATAATCAATGAAAGCATATGCAATCATAGTAGCAGCAGGAAAGGGTGAGCGGTTCGGCGGAAAAACACCCAAGCCCTTCGTTTTTCTCGGCGATAAACCTATAATCGCGCACACTATAGAAAAGTTCGAGAAAGCGAAATCCATAAAAGGAATAATCCTGGTGGTGAGAAATCACTGGAAAGAAAGAACCAGAAAGATAGTAGAAGAATACGACTTCAAAAAAGTGGTCAGGATAACCGGAGGAGGAGACAGGCGCCAGGATTCAGTTCTCAAAGGATTAAAGAGGATTCCCGAGGATGTTGGTATTGTAGCGATCCATGACGGAGTCAGACCATTTATAAGCACCGATATGATCAATAAGACCGTACTGCTGTGCCAAAGGCTTGATGCTGTCGTGGTTGGAGTTCCGTCGAAAGACACTGTAAAGATTACCGAAGGGAACTTCGTAATAAACACACCTGACAGAAAAAACACCTTTCTCGCTCAAACCCCACAGGTTTTTTACTATAATCAACTATTCCAAGCATACAAACAGTACAACAATAATCATGATTTCACGGACGATTCTCAAGTCATTGAGAAAATGGGTATAAGACCTTTTTTGCTAACGGGTTCTTATGACAACATCAAGATAACCACGAGGGAAGATTTTGAATTTGCTAAGAGCAATATTTTAAAATTGGGTTCATCGGCAACCGGGGTTAAGAAAAAAAGGGGAAGGAAGAAGAAACAAAAGCCCGAAGCAGTTGTTGAGATCAAGAAGCGCGGACGACCCAAAAAAGTAACACTTGATGAGACACCCGATAAACCAAAGAAACGGGGAAGACCTAAGAAGATAACAACCGCGACGGATTCCGAAAAACCAAGAAAGAGGGGAAGACCGAAGAAAACTACTACTGACAAGAAACCAGCCGCAAGAAAGAGATCTTCTAAAAACAAAAAATAGGACTAACGCGCTTTTCTGATTACGGGGAGAGATATGAAAATTGGTATAGGTTATGATATACATCGACTTGTTTCCGGGAGGGCGCTTTTTCTTGGCGGATTAAGGATTCCATTTGACAAGGGTTTGCTTGGGCATTCTGATGGTGACGCGCTTATACATGCGATCTCTGATGCGCTACTGGGGGCGGCGGGAGCTGGTGATATTGGGCAGCATTTCCCTGACACCGACCCTAAATACAAGGATATCTCGAGCCTGCTTATTCTGAAAAAAGTTGCTGATACTATTATCGACAAAGGTTACAAAATTGTAAATATCGACGTTACGGTTATTGCTGAGGCGCCGAAGTTAAGCGAATATATTCCAGAGATGCGTAATACTATCGCCAATACCCTTGGATTTGACCGGAGTAAAATTAATATCAAGGCGACGACAAATGAAGGTTTGGGTGAGGTGGGCAAGGGTGAAGCAATAGCCGTCTTCGCGGTAGCGCTTATTGATACTAATTGAACAATATTCCTTTTCAAATTAAATTACTTATATCAGATGATATTTCCCCTGAATCATTTTCTCTTCAGTCCGTATTTTTCTATCTTCATGCGCATCGTGTTTCTATGGATACCAAGCATATCAGCAGCTTCGTTCAGCATCCAGCCGGTTTGATTCAATACGTATTCGATATGTTTCTTCTCTACTTCTTCCAGTGTTACCGGTTTTTCAAAGCCGGCACCTTCGGTGTAGCCGATGTTATCCATAGTGATTAAATTAGTTTGGGTCAATACGACCGCGCGTTCGATCGAGTTTTCAAGCTCCCTGACGTTGCCCGGCCAGGAGTAATTGAGTATGAATTTCCTCAACTCCGGTGAAAAGCCATCTATGTCTTTATGGTGTTTACGGGAGAATTTATCGAGAAAAAAATTCGCCAGCGGCATGATGTCCTTTTTCCGCAGGCGAAGCGGCGGGATCTCAATCGTTATGACCTTGAGCCTGAAATACAGGTCCTCCCGAAAGGCTTTCTCACTTATCAGTTTCTCCAGGTTCTGGTTCGTGGCTGCGATTATTCTCGCCGAAGACTGTAGTTCCACGGTACTGCCCAGCCTGTAGAATTTACCATCCTGCAGGAATCGCAGGAGTTTACTTTGGAGCCCGGGTGGCATGTCCCCTATTTCATCGAAGAAGATGGTGCCTGAAGACGCTATCTCTATCTTTCCCTTTTTCAAGCCAGTCGCGCCTGTGAAAGCGCCTTTTTCGTAACCAAACATCTCTGATTCCAGTAGATTTTCAGGGATTGCCGCGCAGTTTATCGCAATGAACGGCTCGTTCTTTCTGGTACTGAGAGCATAAATAGTCCTGGCTGCCAGTTCCTTTCCCGTGCCGCTTTCTCCCCTTATCAATACCGGTACGTCCGTGGGGGCAACCTTCGCCATGGTATCCAGAACCTGCTGCATGGCATTACTCTCTGACAGTATCTCCCCGGGATACTTTTCCCTGAGCTGCTCCTTTAACAGCTTGTTCTCGGTAATGAGTTCGTTGTGTTTCAGTGCCTTCGTTATAACCTCGAGAAGTTCCTCCAGGTTGATAGGTTTAGTCAGGTAATCGTACGCCCCGGCTTTCATACCCCGAACCGCCGATTCCACCGTTCCGAAAGCTGTCAGCAATATTGCCGGGAAATCGGGATCGAGTTCCTTAAGGCAACCAACCAACTGTATACCGTCCATTCCGGGAAGCTTTATATCCAGTATAGCCAGGTTGAAGCAATCCTTTTCGAACAGCTCCAAACCCTCTTCAGCCGAGCCGGCAACAACGGTCTCGTAACCCTTCTTCTTCAAAAAACCGCCCAATAATTCTCTCTGGGATTTCTCATCGTCAACTATCAAGATTTTCGTTTTCATTTTTATTATCCTATCGGAATATTTATGATAAATTCAGTGAATTGTTCATTGGAATTTACTTCGATATCTCCCTTGTGCTCCCTGATGGTTTGAACCGCCACAAAAAGACCCAAACCCGTGCCTCCTTCTTTGAAGGATACGAAGGGTTTGAATATCCGGTCTAATTGCTCCTTGCTTATCTGTTTGCCGTTATCCCACACGGTTATTTTCAAATTACTATCATCAGTGTGAACGCTCAATTTCACTTTTCCACCCCCCGGAGTCGCTTCAACCGCGTTCTTTAGTATGTTGTGCAGCGCTTTCTTCATGCTGTCATAATCGTAATAAACCCGTGGGAGATCATCCCACTCAAATTCAGCTTTTACGCCCATTCGAGTAGCTTCAAGTTCAACGATATTTTGCAGGTCCAAGAGAAGCGCTTCAAGGGATTGAAGTTTTTTGTTGGGCGCGATCGGGGAAGCCAAACCAATGAAATCCCTAACCAACTTATCCACCCTCTTAACTTCAGTTTCTATGGTTTGCAGCAATCCTCTGCTTTCTTCATTCTCTTTAATTGCGTCAAATTCCTGCATCAATCTCTGTGAAGCAATGGATATAGAATTTAATGGGTTTCTTATCTCGTGAGCAACCGAAGCGATCAGGTCGCTTAGCGTCTTGAGGTATTCGCGTGACGCGATTTCGTCCTTTAACCTTAAAATATCGGTTATATCTTCCAGGATAGCGAATGCCCCTTCCTTTCCCAGGCTGGCAGCGCTCAGGTTCACAACCCTTCGTCCCGACCTCGTCCCCAACTCCTTTTGAACACCCATGATCGAACGGGAAGATTCCAACACTTCTTTCAAGCAGAGCGCGTCATCCGGAAAGACTTGTTCATAAGGTTTGTTGACCACTTCGTCCGCGGAAAAACCCCAGAATTTTTCTCCCGAGTTATTCAAATTAGAGATTCTTCCTCTATTATCAACTGAGACACAGACCGCTTCCATGTTGCTTAAAATACTGGCGGACAGCTTCTGAACGACCTGAAACTTCCGGGAAGCGAATATCAGCGCCATGCTGAAGATGGCGATAAAGAACAGTAAAACCACGAAGAAAATGAACTCCCATTTGTAGCCATAAAGGATAGTGTTGTATTCATCCAGTGAGAAGCCCATTCTGAGCACGCCATAGAAATCTCCCATTTTGGGGAATTGGCGCGCGTATTCATAAACCTGCTCCCCTTCGAACCGGGTCAATCTTCCATTCGGGCTTCCCCCATCCATTATCTTCAGAAGGAATTCATCTTTGGATATCCTGGACATTCTCTTGACCTTCTGGGAGGCGAAAACAATGCCCTCCTCATTCTGAAGCAGCAGGTATTTGACAGCGGGTTCCTCAGCCATTTCTCTGACCAGGTGCCCTATCCCGGTTTTTGTCTCGGCGCTGCTTAAAAGTTCATCACCCGCAAAAGCGACTACGATATTATCCCCGACCTTTAACGCGTAACCCTTGGGCTGTGACAGGAACGGGAATTCAGGATCTATCCCGAAAACGGCTTCCACCTTTTCACCGTGAATTATCGGTGTCAAAACTTCCGGCAGCACGGAAAGGAGCTCTTCCGGTTCCGGATGGGCGCAATAACTCTGCTGGATTATCTCCAGGTTTTTACCAATGAGAATTATCCAGCAAAACCCGCATTTCTGAGCTGTTTCGTTAAGGCGCTCAGGAGTTAAATCATCCTTAATCAGGTTCACTCCGCTTTTCATGTACTGCCCGATCTGGTTCTCGATGAAAACACCTGAATTAAAGAGGCGCTGGCTGCCCGATATCAGGAAACCAGAGAGGGAACGCGCGTCACGCTCCATCATCTTCAGCGATACCCGCTGCCCTTCCTTCAAACCGAACCAGCCAAGGAGCGCAAAGAGAATGCCCAAGATTATTGATATCGCGATCAGTGCAGAATATTTTCGGAATATTGATTTCATTTCAAAATAAAGTACTGTTTTACCCCAATCTCTAGGCTATTGATTGGCCTAACCTTTAGTCAACTTTTTGTAAATATCTCCTCTGCTGCCTATTGCAAATATTTTGACTCTACGATGGGCTTTGCTGACTTTATAAATTATACGTAAATTGCTTTTGTGTCTCCCATTTTTTCTCCTACACCAACTGTATGACAAATTAATATAATTATTGAATATGTTAATACTGTCATTAATTTAAAGTAAAATGTAGGAATGTCAACATATATTATTGTTTATGAATATTCCAAACAACGCAATGATGATATTAATTGGGGGGTTATCGATAAAGGCAATTATTGGACTATTACCGGATTTAATCCATCAAAACACTACTGTCATGCCATAAGTAAACCTGCGTTTGATCGAGTTATCGTTCAGCCCGAAATCAACACCGAAATCCAAAGAGGCATATTCAGAAAGGTTTGCTCTCAGTCCCCAAAGATGTGTTACCGAATTTCCAACCTTCATGATCTCAGTAACCACCTCTATCCTGCTTGTAAGTGGAGCTTCAACCGCAAAACCCAGGATGTCATCGCCCTTAATCTCCACAATTCCAGTGGATGCGTATCCAACATTGAGATGCAGGATGAATTTAAGAACTTCTCTCGTTCCGGTCAGGATAGCAGTATATTCACCAGCGCCAAGCGCGTAACAAAACAATAACGATATCTCATGTTTGTCATCTTTCTCTTTATGAACGAGAAATTTTGAACCGATCTCAGCAGTACCGGTTCCCTCCTCTGGTTTCAAATGATATGGAACGGAAATTCCCAGACAGAATCTCTCTGTCAAGCCGGTCTGCAGTGTCAAGCTCATTACCTTGGTGCGCGAACCATCCCTGTCAAGTACAACGTCATAGCCGGTTTCGAGTTCCAGGACTCCTACATCAGCAAGCGGCGCATCTTCGATTGAAAGCGGTCGCGCAGCTAAGAGCGGTCCCGCCATTAAAAGTATAAAGAATAAAATTCCCGTCTTATAAGACATGAATAAAACCTCCGATGCTGTATCTTAATATTACTCACCATAATAACACAAATTTTTGCTTTTGTCAAGTTAAAATTTACAAATAAAATAAAACGAACTAATTAATGGAGTAAATAATTATTTAAAGTGATTATTACCAGTGGATTTTTTCCTTGATATTAAATTGAATAACCTTATATTCTTCGTTTAGTAATAATAGTGAAATTATGGAAAAAAGACACCTTTCAAAATTTTTACCGCTATTCATGTTGATACTGTTATTGTTAAAGGTTTCAAACGCAGGGGCGCAGGACATCTTGAGTATCTGGGACCTGGACTCGATCAGGGATCGCAGCACTCTCGAAGTTGAGACTCTCTGGTGCGCGGATACCACTTTTGAAGACCCTCTATCCCTCGTTGGCGTAAACCTCTCCATCGGCGAAATCCGGTTCAATTCCTACGGCGGATATGATGGAACCATCCGGATCCAGGCTTTCTTTGCGTATCCCACCGGTTCAGATGGTCTTCCAGGGCTGGTGGTTAATCATGGTATAGGCATGGAGGGCAGCGCTGAGTTGGCGATGGGATTTGCGGCATCGATGTATGTTTACGCGCTTGCTATCAGCGCGCCTGGAAGGGGTGATTCAGAGGGCGCCGGCTCAGACGCATGGAACGTTGTGAGAGCGTACCCTGACCCCCGCATTAACTGGTTCTACCAGTTCGCTTATGCAGCCATGAGAGGCTTGACTTACCTCGAAACGGAGGGTGAAGTGGATAACGATTGGCTCTGTATGCTGGGATTGTCAGCAGGTGGGGTCGCCGCATTCCAGTCGTGTGGTGTTGACGACCGGTTAAAGCTGACAGTCCCCTGCGTAGCCCCAACGGATTTCATGTGCTCCATTCGCACGGGGGGATGGATAACCAACTACCTGGCAGAAGCCGGGGTAGATACCCTCGATTCCAATATGGTTTACCTGCAAAGATATCTTGCTCCCAGTCAACTCGTACCGTATTTTCATGGTTTTGTAACCATAATTTCAGGCGCCCAGGATGAGTTCGCCACCATCAACTGCATAAGCTGCGTATGGGACATCATGGATCCGGAGAGACGCAGGCTTGAGATAATCGCGAACTTCGATCATGTCACGTATTTCGTAGCCCTCGGCGACCACTGCGGGGAATACGATTCTTATGACAACACAGTATTCGGATTCACCAGGGTTTATGGCACTTCTTCCACCGTGCTGGGTTTTATCAGGAACGGAACACCTGTGCCGGGCATGCCCGCGGCTGACGCGGCAATGGACCCGGGCGGTATAAAGTTCACCTCCGATGTACCCTTGTATTTCTGGACAACCGACAACGTCACTCTCTGGCTCAGCCTGGATTCCACATGGACGTTTACCGGTTACCCCATGGAACGCGCCGGTAGTTTCCCCAGCTATTATTATCGTACAACCGTCGATGTGGATTCAACGCATAACCTGAGCAATATCGTGTATTTCGTGGAAGTTATGGGATTACCCTTTCTCTATTTTTCCAGCACGCCTATCATACCAGAGGGGCTTATACCTAGAATTCGCCCGATGCCGGGGGAGTATCTACCCGTGGCAGAGACGGCGAAAACACCTGACAAATTCAAGATTTCGTGTTATCCTAATCCGTTCAACGCAAATTTACAAATTGAAATTTCTGGTGTAAGGGGGTTTCATGAAACGCCCCTACAGATAGAAATCTTTGATATAAACGGCAGATTGGTTTCCTCTGACAGGCAGGGATCCTCTGACAGGCAGGGATGCCTGTCCATACATGGTATCGATAATTCTTTTCCCTTTTCACAGGCGGAAAGTGGTTCCGAGGACATTCGGAATCGAAAGGGGGAATTCACCTGGCAGCCATCATCAACCCCCTCCGGTATCTACTTCATAAAAGTAAGCGCGGGTAATGATAATTCTTTCAGGAAAGTAATATACCTGAAGTGATTCCAATTATAATAGAAATTCTAGTAGAGCGCATAGAACCGACCTGGTCGGGCTTTGAAATCTAACCCTATTCTCCTTATACCAACACTCTCAATTGTCATCCAGAGCGATAATATTAAAGCAATTGATGGAACATTATCGTCGTTATTAGAATGTCAAACCTTTGTGCTTGTTTTCGCGTGGGACCTTACTCCAAATGGAATTATTGCCTATCAAATGCTGATGTTGGAATAAGATCCTTCACAAGGTTGGGTACATGAGGGAAAATTATTGCTACTAATTTCTATTTATTCCCTAATGTATATCTAAGCTTCAAGTTCTGGATGACAGTTTTTTTTGTGATTGCAGAAAAACCGATTGATATTGTTATCAGTTCATTGCTGAAATAATGCGTTTCATGCTGAAAAGATGCAAGCTATAAAAACCTCCTCACGTCAATCGCGTAACCAGCTTTCGCTGGTTTTCGGCAATCTCATTAGCATAAGAATCCAACATGAAGTCACTGGTACTTCGTGTGAAATCATTTAATTCACTTGCTGAGATCTCTCAGCGGGACATTAGAGCTTCGAGATGACAGTGAGGCTTTTTAGGAGGTTTTAGATCTTCTTTTTAAGAAATGCTTGCAAACCAAACACAAATACATCTCCACAACCAATAACCCCCACCCGTCATTGCGAGGAAGAAAAGACTCCTATTTCCGTCTTTTATGAGGAAGCAATCTTGTTATTTCCCGAATCCAACCCCAACTCCCAGGTACTTCGCGTGTTATCACTTAATAGCCTTGGTGGGATTGCTTCGGCAGGATATATAAAACGAACTCCCTGTTCGTTAAGGCTCAGCAATGACGAGGGATTTTTCTTTTTTATGCAGAATAAAAATGAAGCATTGACAATTGGATGAAATCGCGTAATATTCTGTACAGGTAAAGCCATGATAAAAGTTTTGCACACTCTATTCATCATATTCCGTGCAATCCCGCTGTTTGCGGAAGGAACCGGTGGCGATTTCGGCAGGTACGAACTCGAAACGCAGGAAATGCTGGAAGCACTCTCCAATCCAGAAAACTGGCCCATTTGCGCTTATAAGAATTACAGATTGGGGAAAAGAATAACCACGGAGACACAGAGACCCCGTTGGATAAGTTCCACTATCACACGGGGCAAGCACAGAGAAAAAAATAATAAAGGGCAAGAAGAAAAGAATAATTGGTTTGAAACATTTTATTCATTAAGTGAAACCACCTATGTTGAGGGCTACATAACAGAAAACACCACCTGGGATACTGCTGGAAGCCCTTATGTTATAACAAATGATGTATTTGTTGATTCATGCTGCACACTTACTATCGAACCTGGAGTTGCTGTTATCTTTGAACGAGAATATTCCTACTTATACTCGATCGTAGTTCACGGTAGGTTGTTTGCGATTGGTACGGAAACAGACACTATAACATTCACCTACAAAGAGCCTGCTCGATTCCCTTCAGAGCCTCAATGGGGTTCGATCTGGTTCAGGGATTCAATTGATACAACAAGCAGAATAGAATATTGTAAGCTGGTTTATGGTTATAGAATGATACTCTGTGATACAGGATCACCCTTAATTCTTAATAATTCATTTTATTGGAATCCACTTTATGATTATCCTGGAGGAAGTTGTATTTACGTTAAAGACTCAAAATCTTATATTAGAGGAAATTATCTGACAGGGTGGAGAGTTGGTATTTCAGGTCAAGAGACCTCGCATTTTACTGTTGAGGAAAACATTTTTGATAGCTTAACAGATGGAGTTGTTTTACTGGATTCAACCTCATGTATTATACGAAGAAATCTTTTTTCAAAATGCAATACAGCCATATTTTGCACTGGTGATAGTAGTCGGGAAATACTTATTACTCACAATGTTATTAAGGATGGATTATATGAACCTGGCATCTACATCAACCACTGCGCTTCACTGGTGAAGATCTATAATAATACGATTGTGGATAATGGAAGTGAAGGGATTGTAGTTCTTTATGAAGAGAGTCGCGCAGAAATTACTGGAAATATAATTTCTTGGAATGGAGGTCGAGGAGGAATTTGTGCTGGTTCCTATAATATTTATTCTTTAGATTTTAATTGCTTATTTGAGAATACCCAAAACTTTGAAATATTTGATGTACATCCAGAATCTATTGGATTAGGAGTCTTAACCGAAACAAACTATAATGGTGACTCATGTGATTCCTTTTTTAACATTTTTTTAGATCCATTATTTTACGATTCAACAGACTTTAATTTATTAGAGGATTCACCCTGTATAGATGCTGGCGATCCAACATTTCCATTAGACCCGGATTCCACGATAGCGGATATCGGGGCATTCCCATTCGGTCACACCCCCTGGGTGCCCGAAACACGCATTAAAAAACCTGACAGATGTGGAATTTCCTGTTATCCTAACCCATTTAACGCAAATTTACAAATTGAAATTTCTGGTGTAAGGGCGTTTCATGAAACGCCCCTATGGGTAGAAATCTTTGATATAAAAGGGAAATTGGTGGGTGGTGATAATCAGCTTACTGCTTACTGTTTACTGCCTGCTAAATTCACCTGGCAGCCAGACCGGTCCCTCCCCTCCGGCATCTACCTGGTAAGGGTGAAGGCGGGAAACCTGACAGCGACAAAACGGGTCGTCTATTTGAAATAAATTCAGCACTTTTTCAACTCAAACTCCGTATCGAAATTTTTATCTTGATTAAGGCACAAAGCTGCTGTATTTTTCATAGAGAACATAAAAACAAAAAGAAGGTGCATAAATGAGCCACAAGGATAGAAAAATAATATTAATCTGTCAATGTCTTGTAAATCCTTATTGCCGGGTGCATATTCTTGGGCAGAATTTCCCGCTCTCGCACGAGTTAATGAATTTCCTGATGGAGAGGCGTGTTGGCATCATTCAATACCCCTGCCCTGAAACGACCGCTATGGGATTGAGGCGAAACCCCCAGGGAAGGCAGCAGTACGACAACATCTTCTTCCGCGACCACTGCAAAGAGCTATTGAAGATCCCTCTGCTGATGGTAAAGGAGTTCATCCGGAACAAGTACAGGTTGCTTGCATTCATCGGGCTTCAGAACAGTCCAACCTGCGGAATCAGGTGGGGGAAGCACAAGGTGAATCGACACCAGACCGAATCCCCCATGCCAGTTGACAATCCATCCCCAGAAGATCCGGTACTCAAAGGCATAATGGCGGAGATAATTGGCGAGGAGTTCGAGAAGGAAGGGATTGAAGTGCCGTTTCTCGAATTCCCGGCAAAATCCACTCCTGAATCTCCGGAACGGAAAAAATTCTGGGAGGACCTGGAAGCCGCCATTTTCAATAGAAATTTAGACGCAGAAAAATAGCATTTTAGCGCTAAGCGCTGAAAGCTTTAAAGCTGATACTATGTATTATCCAAATCCAGATAAATTCATTGGTTTTACATCTTACTGGCAGAAAATTTAGGAAAAAACCATGCGTTCATTACCTTTTAACACAAAACGATTAAAAACAAAGGAGTAACATGAGAACAGCAATTTCTATCGTCATGGTTTTGATGTTGGTCACCGTTTGTGTTGCAAAAGATGAAACCTTGTTCGGAAGCCATAGATTCGAACCCGGGGGCTACGGGGGTCCTGTTCTTAAAGTGACTACCGTGGATGGTGAAATTGGGATAATGATGGGCGGTCGCGGCGCTTTCTGCATCAACCACGTTTTCGGTATCGGCGGCGGCGGTTATGGTCTCGTTAACGAGGTTAAAGCGAAGGATACTGCTCCTGCCGATAGACCATACCTGGGATTCGGGTATGGCGGCGTTATACTCGAGGGTATCTTTTTCTCTCCCAACATGGTTCACTTCACGGGTAATATACTGATTGGCGGTGGCGCGATCTACTTCTTCCAGGATTGGGACGAGCAAGGGGAAGAGCATCACGACTACCACGATTCAGACCATATCTGGATTGTCGAACCCGAAGTCGCGGTCGAACTCAACCTCACGGATTATTTCAGGATCAATCTCGGCGCTAGCTACCGCATAGTAGGTGAAGTGGAGCTGCCCGGTTATGACAACTCCGACCTCTCAGGATTCGCGGGTTCGATCTTCTTTAAATTCGGCGGGAATATGTGAGAATAAAGAATAGAAAACAGAGTACAGAGAAGTATAAAAAGTGTAAAGGAATGAGATAAGATTATCTCGCTGACACCATGTCTCAAAGAAGAAAAAAACATGAAGGAAAAGATAATTTTATCCTGATGGCAATCCTCGAGGACGGACCATTGGGTTTAAAAGAGTTAGAACAGAAAGCTATTCTGTTCATTTCACATTTCGGGCACTTGTCAAGAGATGAATTGGGGAAGAATGCGCTTGGTTTCTTCGCACGGCTCAAAGCGGATAGACGGGGCGAAGATAAGAAGAAGCAGGAGGATTTAGATAAAGAAACTTTCGATGTACAGGTCGAATGCAACACACTCATCGAAAAGGGTTTTCTGCTTCTGGGCGATCAGGGAAAGTATCATTTAACTAGCGAAGGAATAGCGGAAGCGGAAGAGTCCAGGAAGTCTATGGAAACCATGGGTGGGAATTACGATTTCCACGAAGGTTTTGAAGCCCTTGTAAAACCCTTGCTTGCACAAGAATACCTTGCGAATAACGATGATGAATTTATTTTGACTGCTAAAGGCAGCAACTTTTTAAACAGGATTTTCAGGGTTCAGAGGTATCATGAAAATATTTAAAGAACAATATCGAAAAAAACTTTGGATCCGAATCGCGGGAAATCATTGAAAAGAAAGAGGATATAAATGTACACAGACAGAGCAGCTTTACCAGAAAAACCGATACCGCTGTCCGAGTTCGTTAGAAAGTATTCGGACATTGAAATTGCCCCGGACGTACCGGCATACCAGGATCCCGAAACAGGACTACGGATGGGCGCGATCCACTGGATACAGAAATCCGGCATAGTGCGCCGGGTAATAGCCCACCTGATTGACCTGGCAATACTGTTTGGCGTCATCTATGGCATGATAACGCTGGGAACATACATGGTCGCTGCATATCCAAACCTTGAACGCTTCATCGGCATTTTAGTCATAGCAATAATGGCAGTGTTCACTATCGTTTACTTCGTATTGTGGGAAGGTCTTTCGGGCAGATCGCTTGGCAAACTTATCTTCGGCATCAAGGTGATAAATGACCATGGCAGGCGTCCCGGGATTTGGAAGACTATCCTGCGGCACATTCTGCGGGTGATAGACACCCCGGTCACGGCTACGATAATATTCGCGGTCATTGTTTATGACATAAGATCAGGGCAGCGACTTGGTGACACCGTAGCGAAAACCTATGTTGTGCGCGCGTGATTTATCAATTGAATAATAATTCAAGGAGAGAAATGATGAGATACACACTGGCAGTTTTGTTCCTCACCATAATATTTATAAGTTTGGCAATAGCATGGGAGCGTTACGAGGGAAATCCTGTGCTATCCCCGGGAGAACCCTGGTGCTATGGTGCTCTTTCGGACCCGGACATCATAGCGGTTCCCGGCGGCGGTTTCTACATGGTTTATTCCGCGGCTGGTGTGGACAGTGGAAGTTATACGACGTTGACCCGGCCCGGCGCTGCGTGGTCCCCCGACGGCTTCACCTGGACCATGTCGGATAGAGCCGTTATTACTAACGGTGTTCCCGGAACCTGGGATTCTGCAGCGGTCGAAACACCGGCTATACTGTTCGAGGGCGATTCTATCATCTTGATGTACGTCGGAGATTGGGCGCATGGCGCCTGGGAAGATATGGCGCTCGGGATGGCGATCTCACACGACGGAGGCGTAACGTACACGCGGAAAAGTGACCACCCCGTCTTCGAGAAGGATACCTCGCGGCACGAAGAGTACTACTGGATCGAATCTCCCTCTCTCCTGCGAATCGGGGATTCCCTCGTGATGTGGTACAACGGGGTGTCGTCATGGGGGCATATCGTTGTCAACCGCGCCACTTCGATAGACGGCATTCAATGGAACCGCTGCGCGTCCAACCCCGTGATGGAAGTCGGGGAACCCGGCTCGTTCGATGACATAGGAGTATATTCGCCGTGCGTTCGACCACTGGGCGACTCCCTTTGCATGCTCTACCAGGGCTACATGGCAGGGGATACCTCCTGGATCGATTTTGACAGCGCCTGCCTCGGCTGGGCTACCTCCACCGACAACGGTATAACGTGGAGGCGTTTCCCAGGGAATCCTATACTCGGACCCGGACCCGCGGGGGCGTGGGACGAAAATGGCGTCGTAACACCATCATTCTGCTTCAACGGAGACCAGATAATCGCGGTTTACTGGAACGGCGGCAGCGTCGATGTAGGGGGGCAATTAGGGATAGTGACACATTCGTTAACAGGAATAAAAGAACGCGCCAAAACGATTGACAAGTATCATATTTCGTGTTATCCTAACCCATTCAACTCCTGCTGCCGTATATCATCGCCGGGTAACGCGAAGATAACAATGTTTGATTTAGACGGCAGGGCTATCGCTGAATTAAACAGTAACTGCGCTATTTGGGAACCCGTAAGCTCGGTAAGTTCCGGAATATATTTTGTTCGGGCAAATTTGGGCGATAAATGGTCCCAACCAAAGAAGGTTGTTTATTTAAAATAAGGTTAATTAATGGGAAACGCTTCTCGCGATCTTGAAGAAGAGGGGCAGGCTTCTCCTGCTCGGTTTCCCAGATGTAGCATTCAATTCAACTAATCTCGTGGCACATGAACTTACCATAGTCGGTTCTCTCATCGGTCCTCCACCCATAATACGGGCAATGCTCTCATTCGCGGAGGAGAATTGTATCAAGCCGGTGGTGGAACTGATGCCAATGTCACGTATCAACGAGGCTATCCGGAAGTTGAAGGAGAACCGGGCGCATTACCGGATCGTGCTGGTTAATGAAAACGCTGGTACGGGAGCCCAGGAGGTGTGAATCGGGCGCCGCGAGCTATTGTCAGGGTAGCCCCCCTGCGCTGCCTGACCTCCCGTTGGATCGGATAATAGCGGCTCCTGTAATTAGAAATATCACATGGTAAGAATATATGAAAGATTTTTTGATTGAAACAGCACGACTCTCCATTCGGAATATGCGTCAGTCAGATTTTAATGAGCTTATGAAGATCTTCTGTGACCCGAAGGTAATGGCGTCATTCGACAGCCCACCGTTCAGCAAAGAACAGATGCAGTCTTGGCTTACAAGGAATCTTGAACATCAAGAAAAATATGGATATGGGTTGTTCTCTATCATTTTGAAATCCAGTGAAACGCTAATAGGTGATTGTGGGCTTGAACACATGGAATTGAGAGGAGAAGAAGCAATTGAGCTTGGATATGATTTCAGAAGCGATTATTGGAACCAGGGATTCGCTACTGAGGCAGCATTGGCTGTTCGGAATTATGCATTCAAGGTATTGAATCTTCCTTCGTTGATATCGCTCATACGAGTTGGAAATGAGGCGTCTAAACGGGTTGCCGAGAAAATCGATATGCAGCTTATTGAGGAGTTATCTATCAGTGGCATACTCTATTGGAAATATGGGATTCATGCGAAAACAGACCCGCATAGTCAGAATAGCATAAAAACTCGCTGAAAGCGCTTCAGCTCGAAGCTGTTAGAAATACCATCTCAAAGTCCGGTCTAAGCTCGCAACATCTCTACGGAAATGGAACGGGGAATACCCACAATTGACAAACCAACAAAAAATACCGTCACATAGCTTGATTTTCTTTTTTATTTGACAACTTGAAGTGTAAAGTTATTATTATATCTAACTTTTAATAGTAGCTTAAAAATGCAAGTTAAAGTAATAAAATAACAATTCAAATATGCTCTGCTTCAGAGCAGCAACAAGAAGCGAGGACAAACAATGGCAAAAATCACGTGGACTCATACGGATGAAGCCCCCGCCCTGGCGACAAAGGCATTTCTTCCGGTTCTGAAAGCCTTCACGAAAGGCACGGGTATTGAAATCGATGTGGCTGACATATCACTGGTCGGACGGATCATTGCAAACTTTCCTGAAAATCTCACCGAGGACCAGAAAATTCCGGACTATTTAACCATTTTAGGCGATATGACACAGAAGCCTGATACAATAATCATAAAGCTGCCCAACATCAGCGCGTCGGTACCGCAGCTTATGGGCGCAGTCAAGGAATTGAGGGAAAAGGGTTATGATATTCCCATGTACCCCGAAGAGCCGAAGACGGACGAAGAAAAAGCGCTGCAGAAGCGGTTCTCTGTCGTTATCGGATCGGCTGTCAACCCGGTCATTCGACAGGGAAATTCGGACCGCCGACCGGCTGCTTCGGTGAAGAAATTCGCCCAGAAGAATCCGCACCGAATGATGAAACCCTGGCCCGAGTCAGGCTCCAAGGCGGCTGTCGTACACATGAACGACAAAGACTTTTATGCCAATGAAACAGCCATGACGATGGATAAAGCGTGCGATGTGAAGATCGAATTCGTGGATAAAGCAGGCAATGTCACGGTCCTCAAGGAGAAGCTATCATTGCTGAAGGGTGAAGTAATTGACAGCACGCACATGGATGTCGCTGCCCTGAGGGAATTCTATGCCGAGCAGATCGAACGGGCAAAAAGGGAAGACGTCCTGCTTTCGCTACACCTCAAGGCTACCATGATGAAGGTCTCCGATCCCATCATGTTCGGTCATTGCGTATCCGTCTATTACAAGGATGCCCTTGAGAAGCACGCCGGGACGCTGAAGGAAATCGGCGCTAACGTCAATAACGGTCTCGCTGATGTGCTGGCTAAGCTGAACAAACTTCCCGCCGAAAAAAAAGCCGAGATCGAAGCGGACATTGAAGCGGTGTATAAGACCCAACCCGCGCTGGCAATGGTGGACTCGCGGCACGGCATCACCAACCTGCACGTGCCCAATAACATAATTATCGACGCTTCCATGCCCAACATCATCCGTGACGGCGGCAAGATGTGGAATAGTAACGACGAGCTTCAGGATGTCATAGCCATGGTTCCTGACCGCTGCTATGCGACCTTTTATGAGGAGATATTGGAAGACGCCAAGGAAAAAGGTCAATTCGACCCGGCTACTATGGGCAACGTGTCGAACGTCGGGCTAATGGCTGCGAAAGCTGAAGAGTACGGCTCCCATGACAAGACCTTCGAAGCCAAGGCTCCGGGCGTCATACGCGTTGTGGATGACGCGGGAACCACGTTACTCGAACAGCACGTCGAAACCGGCGACATCTTCCGCATGTGCCAGGCAAAAGATGAACCCATCCGCGACTGGGTCAAGCTGGCTGTGAAACGGGCAAGAGAGAGCGGCAGTCCGGTCGTCTTCTGGCTGGATGAGAACCGCGCTCACGACCGGGAGATCATCAAGAAGGTAAACGCCTACCTGCCCGAACACGACACCACGGGTCTGGAGATTACCATAAAAACCCCGCGGGAAGCCATGAAATACTCGCTTAAGCGAATCCGCCGGGGAGAAGATACCATTTCGGCAACCGGCAATGTGCTCAGGGATTACCTGACCGACCTGTTCCCCATTCTTGAATTAGGCACCTCAGCTCGTGTGCTTTCGATAGTTCCCCTTCTGAAGGGCGGCGGATTGTATGAGACCGGCGCAGGCGGATCCGCGCCAAAACACGTGCAGCAGCTTGTCAAGGAAGGGCACCTGAGGTGGGATTCTCTCGGTGAATACTGCGGTCTTGTCCCCGCTTTCAAGCAGATCGTTGAGCAGACTGGGAATAAAAAGGCGGCTGTCCTGGAAAAAACGCTGGACCAGGCTATTGAACAATATCTCGAAAACGGAAAACTGCCAAGTCGCAAGGTGAATGAGATAGATAACCGGGGCAGCACGTTTTACCTGACCCTTTATTGGGCAAGGGCGTTAGCAGCCCAGGATGATGACGCTGAACTGAAAGCCCGTTTCGCGAAGCTGGCAGAGGACCTCGGTAAAAATGAGACAACCATAACTGAAGAACTCCTGGCGGCTCAAGGTCAGCCGGTTGATCTCGGTGGTTACTATATGCCGACCGAAAAAGCGACAAAGGTTATGCGACCAAGCACTGTTCTCAATGAACTCATTGACAGCATGTAAATTTTAGAATTCAGCATTCCTTACTCCTTGTTCGTTATTCGTTGTGATCTTCACAACTCGGTACAATATCGAAGTATCCCCTTGGTCCCGGTTACTTCCACTCCGCCGAAAGGCAATCAACTGATAGAATTGCTGTTGGGCTACGAGGAATGAACAGTAGCTATTTGTGGTATCAATATTATAAAGAAAAGATAAACCACGGATTGCCACCCCGATGAGATAGGATAACCTTCTCACAGGATAAACAAAACACCGAAACTCAAAATTCCACCAAACAGTTTTGTCCTAACCGCGGCTTTCAAACCATTGCTTTCATATCCGTTCACCTACACAAAATTTTTCTTTTATTCGAACGATTTTTATTTATCTTTCATGGACTATGGATGCAAAACTAACCAAAGAATATTGAAAGGAGATTTGATGCATAGTTCTAATACTTACAGAGTTTTAATTATCGTTTGTACAGCGCTCGTACTAGCCATTTCCTGCAGGGAGGGCGTTAAGCGCGCGTTTTACGACCTGCCTGGCGCAGAGCAGAAAATTCTGATAACGGGCAACACCAGCGACTTCAAGGACCAGATAATGGATAAGCTGATCGACAAGTACAAGACCCTGTACCAGATCGAAGTGATGACTTACGACATGCTGGATGAAGTAAACTATGACGATTATGCGGTTGTTCTTGTGATGGACGAATGTCAAGCCTGGATGAAGTTTACAAAGAAAGCCCAAAAAGTGGTTGACCAGATCGAGGACAAGGGTAAGATCGTACTTTTTATAACCTCTGACGACCCGGACTGGGAATACACATATCAAGGAGTTGACGCAGTGACCTCGGCTTCAGAGGAGGATAGGGTTACAAGGATGTTCGAGGATATTGCCTTCGAAATTGACAGGATACTAAGGGAGGAGTAGGAGTCGAGCACCTGAGTAAAACCGCTGAATCGAAATTAAAAAAAGCGGCAGAGAAGTACATGATTTTTTACAAGGAATTGACGCCTATCGTTTATTCAAGCGTGAAGGATAGCGGGGTTTTACTTACGGCACGGTATATCTGCGATCCGCGACAGAAGAGGGATAGCGAACACAAGATCTGGGAGGATATACTCCAATCGGTAGCTGCTTCCCCGGACATCGATTTCGCATATCCGACACATAGGTTCTATGACAATTTTAAGGAAGGAAAATCAGCGCCGCGCGCCGATGAAGAGCAACAAAAGGAATAAGTGGAAAAAATTTATGCAATTAAATTCCAGGTGGTACTAATTGTATAATAGAATAAAATTCAAAATAGGAGCAAAATGTTTAACCAGATAGATTTGAGAAAACTAGCCGAAATGAGTTCCCCCGACCGGGCGTTCCTCAGCATTTACCTTTCTGAGCCCGATTCCCTCGCTAAGCTGGAACAGAAATTAACTACCGTCGGCAATATACTGAAAAGCAACAAGGACGAATACGAACAATTCCGGGAAAACGCGAACATGGTAATGGACTACCTTGAGAAGGATCCCTTCGAATCAGGGAGTTTAGTGATATTCTCGTGCTGGCTTTTGAATTACCTGCAAGCTTATCCTATCGAAGTAAAAGTGAAGGATTTAATAAGGGTCGATTCATCTCCGTACATAAAGCCGATAGCGGAGCTGCAGGACGAATATGAAAATTTCGCCGTAGTAGTCGCTGATAACAACAGGGCAAGAATTTTTCTGGTCGCCTCCTCGGTTGTGCAGGATGAAGAGCAGGTCAAGGGTAACGTGAAGAACCACGTGAAGGTAGGCGGGTGGTCCCAGCAGCGTTATGAGAGAAGGAGGGATAAGGAGCTTCATCTTTACGCGAAAGAGATAATTGAGACCCTGGCGGAATTTGATAAAGAGAAGGAATTCAATAAGATAATCCTGGTTGGAGGTCAGGAGATAATCCAGGCGATCGAGAATGCCCTGCCATCTCATTTGAAAGAGCAACTGGTCGGCGATAGAGTTATAGATTTGAACCGCGGGGACAATTACGTTAATCAGGAGATCTTCGAACTGTTCTTTGAGGAGGAGGACAAGGAGGGGGTTCGGTTATGGCAAACGATCAAGAACCAGTACATGAGGGGTGAATTGGGCGTTGTGGGGATAAACGATGTACTGAAAGCTGCAAGGGAAGGAAGGATTGAAAGGGGGATAGTGAACCGAAACGCTGAGATAAAGGGGTTCCGGTGCCGGGAATGTGAGGGTTTGTTCATCAGAAAAACGGATGTCTGCCCCAAATGCGGGTCTTCGGATATCTTTGAGGTCGATATGGTTAACGAAATCGTGGAGTTGCTCCTTGAGACCAGCGCGGACATGGAATTCGTGGATGGTATAGAAGAATTGAAAGAAGCAGGTGACATCGCGGCGCTCCTCCGTTATTGAAATACTGCCCATTTTGCTAAAAACATTAAAATATTCATTGACTTTTAGCTGGAAGCGCATATACTGTTCTTATAGTTATTAAAACCCTGGCAATTAAGATGTTCTGATTGCATTTGTAATTAGGATGTTTTAGTATGAGGAGAGAGAATATAGAATAGAATGCTGCATTAGATTAGGGGGATAAACCTTCTGATGAGGTATTTGCTTTTTGACCAAACCAGGGTCCATCCCATTAATAGAATGCCCAAAATTCAGTTTTTGTGTTTGATTGCGTATCAGAGGGAAAATATGTTAATGCGCGAGGTGTTAAGAAACAAGAAAACAATTAAATCGATAAATGTCTCTACGGTACTGCTTTTGATAAGCATACTGTTCTTTGGATGTTACGGCAAAGGAGAAAAAATGGTTGCGCAGAAAGGTAATAAAATTAAGGTTCATTACAAAGGTATGCTGACAGATGGTACTGTATTCGACAGTTCGTTCAATCGCGAACCGCTGGAGTTCGTGCTGGGGGAGGGCGTATTGATCCCCGGCTTTGAAAAAGCAGTTGAAGGTATGGAATTAAACGAAGAAAAACTGGTTGAAATCCCATCAAATGAGGCTTACGGGGAAATAGATACCAATCTTATCGTGGAATTATCGCTTGCTTCCTTACCGGAAGACTTTACTGCTGAAGTTGGAGAGGTTATCCAGCTTCAGGATCAATCCGGCGGGATAGTGCCAGGGGCAATTATTGAAGTGGGCGAGGAGAATATTAAAGTCGATCTGAATTCCCCACTGGCTGGTCAAGATCTAACATTTAAAATAAAGGTGGTGGGTATAGAGTAGCGAAATTATAAACCCGAATAGTTCCATGTCCACTTCACGAAGACTACGAAAGTGGCTTAGTTGGAGCAAAATTAAACAAGGAAAAATAAAACCCAAGAACAAACAGGAGTTAAAATGAATATCTATGTTGGAAATCTTCCAAAGGACTTATCCGAGGCTGATCTTAAGGCTGCTTTCGAAGCCTATGGTCAGGTTGAGTCAGCTAAAATTATTAAGGACAGATATTCTGGTGAATCCAGGGGATTTGGTTTTGTAGAGATGCCTTCCCAGGATGAAGCTAAAGAAGCAATGGAAGCTATGAACGGTTCAGATCTTAAAGGGAGCACGCTGAAGGTCAACGAAGCAAGACCCAGAACCCCAAGGCGACGTCCCGGTGGTGGTGGCAATTTCGGAGGAAGACCAAACAAAGGCAACAAACCTCGAAGATATTGATAAGTTCTTTTTGCTCTTCTGTTTTAATAGCAGTTTGCATTCAATTCAAATTGAATCCTGGGTGAAAGAAATACACCGGGTGTCGAGATATTCTTTCTCCCGCGCCCGGTGTTTGTTGTAAATTTTGGATCACACCAAATTAGTTGCAGAAAATGGCATAAGATAAGGTTAGTTGAAGCCAATTGAACCAGAATTTATTTATATTATTTTTATATTAACAAAGAAGTAAAAATGAAATTCATAGAAGGGCTCCAATGCTTGAAAATTTTATTAAATTGAAACATATTAAATCAAAAGGACAACCATCCAAACATCCAGTCGTCCAACATCCTGTAAAGCTTACGAAAAAGTTTTAATGGTAATATTCATATAAACGGCGCATAAACCTTATTAATCAGTTAGAAAGGAGCATTATGGCAGAAGAAAAGAAATATACAGTCGATGAAGCTCATAAGGCTTTCGCCGCGGGGTTATTCAACAATACCTGGAACCTACTGGACAAAGCTGACAGGGCTGACGAAGACAATGAAATGATGCTTAATTCCGCTCACGCCTCGCTTTATCATTGGATGCGGATCGGGGAGCCGATAAACTTCCAGCGCGGGGAATGGATGGTAGCGCACGTTTACACAATATTAGAGCGCGGAGAACCTGCGCTGCACCATGCCAAAAGGTGTTTGGACCTCACGGAGAAACATAATATCGGTGATTTCGATCTCGCCTTCGCTTACGAAGGCTACTCGAGAGCCCTCGCTCTCAACGGGGAAAAAGAAAAATCCGAAAAATACTATCAGCTTGCTAAGGAAGCCGCGGAAAAGATAGAAAAAAAGGGTGACAAAGATTATTTCCTGAAGGTTCTGGACGAAGGTCCATGGTTCGGCGCGAGATGAACACGGGCTTCTTATATAATTTAGGTGCATAAAATCATTGAAAGTTTACCAGTCACTTTTTTTGTATTTTTCTCCGTTCACCCACCCATCCATTCATCCAAACATCCATTTTGCCCCCATCATTCTTCCAGGGAGATCACTTCCTCCTCGAATACAATGCCTCTCTCCTTCAACCCTTTCATCAGGTGATGGTAGCAGTTATATTCCTGCCCGATATATTCAGGCGGGGAGACACCAGCTCGCGTGTACTCGCCATCCCTGATCAGCCGGGCGACCACCGAGCACGTATATCCCGTGGTGCGCGCCATGGAAGTAGTGTGAGTTTTGTTGTCATAGCGGTCAAGAAGGTTGAAAACATACCTCGTTCTTTTTCCCTTTATCTTACCCTCGATGACCACCTTCATCACGGTGATGTCCTCTTCCCCCTCTTCGAGCTTCCACTTCGGGAACAGCAGCGCGGCGGTAAAATCGATCGGTCTGATTTCCGCGTCACCAACCTTGAGGGGCTCCTTGTCGAAAAAGCCGGTCTCCCTGAAGATTCTCATCAGCTCTATATGACCGGGGTAACGAAGCGTTTTCTCCTTCATGAAGGGCGCGTTCATGGTACCCATCAGTGAGCGAAGACCGTCAGTATTGAAAGCTTCCAGGGTGCCGACCCCTTGAAAATCCATCAGTTCAGGATCGGAGAGGGCGGGTCTGGTGACCAATTCCCCGCGCTCAACAAAGCGAGCCGGGCGCGTGTACTCCTCCAATACATCGACCGGGGAAAATACTATCTTGTACTGGTAGGGCAGTTGCCGCGTTACCGGCAATCCCCCCACGTAGCAGAGGTAACTCTCCGTCTCATCCAGGATGTTATCTACGTATCCCATGAAGACATTACAGCATCCCGGCGCGATACCGCAATCGAACACGGCTATAACACCATTCCTTTTGGCGAGATCGTCCAGTACGATAGGGTCCTCGGGAAGGAAAGAAATATCAACAATGTTTTTCTTCGCCTCGATAACGGTCTTCAGCGCTTCGAATCCCATAAAGCCCGGTAAAGCTCCTATCACAAGATCGTAATCCTGAACCAACTGGAATACTATTCGCTTATCGGAGAGGTTCATCTTGAAAGCTTTTATTTTCGCACTTTCTTTTAATCCTACCAATGCCTCGTTCGACTTATCTGCAACGGTGACTTCTATGTCGTCGTCCTTAACCAGGTCGAGCGCGATTGCTCTTCCGACCAGTCCACAGCCTAAAACTATTACTTTCATTTTGTATTGTTCTCCTAACTAATAGATATAAACATGTCCCAATCGAAAATATTTTGAAATGAACCATCCCGGGAGTTGTCTGGAGCCACAGTTCCATCTTCAGGAATAACAGCAACTATCATAGAATTTTGCGGAGCTCCAGGGATCTCAAATGGTCATCGATCTCCATATAGATGTAGTGCCCGTTTCTTAGCGGTCCCGGGTTGGCTACCCTTGTCTTTCCGATTGAATCTATGCCCACTGCTTCATGGATATGCCCGGAAAAACACACTACCGGCTGTCTTTCCTCGATGAAATCCCGAAGCGCTTTGCTTCCCAGGTTGCCCATTTCTTCCGAAAAATCCACTTTTGTCTCCAGCGGCGGTTGATGCATGAGCAGGACTAAGGGTAAGTCACCGGGGACTTCCCTGGTCGCCTCGTTCAAATACTCAGTGATATCGTGATCAGTTATCTCGTTCGGCGTAAAAAACGGAGTGAGCAGAGACCCGCCAACGCCGGCAACCGCGAATTTCCCGAACAGTTTGCAGCTCCTGTGCAGGTTCAACCCCTCCTCGTTAAGGTAGTCTTCGACTCCGTGGTGGTCGCAATTTCCGGCAACCGCAAGGATATTAGGATTATAATGGCGGAGCTCTTCGATGACGTGCCGCGCTTCCTCCTTGCCGCCGAAATTGGTCAGATCCCCCGAGATAAGCACCAGGTCAACCGAGCTCAGATCGTCCGCTATACGGGCTGTCATTCCAACATCGCTGTGAATGTCCGATATCGTTATAATTTTCATTTTTCCGTTACCGCTTTTAGTTTACTATTACTTTTGATGTAATTTATGATCTCTAAAAATTTCCGCAACAATTTTCAGTTATAATTATTTTCCAGTAAATTGCGGATCGGGATCGTTCATTATTGTATCTAATAACGCTTGATATTCTTTCTTTATAGTTGAAGTGTTTGGACTGTATCCGATATTGTCGATATAATAATGCGTTCCAATGAGTTTAAACTCAATAAGACTATCAAGGATATATGGATCACCAACTGTATCGGTAAAATTATAGATAATACTATCCATCATAGCAAAGACGATGAACCAATCTTCTGAACTCATTAAATCAACAACTGGATCGGGATTCCTTCCATAAAGGGGGAATTGGGCAGCAGCTCCTGTATCATCCGAAAAATAATCTGTGTTCTGAAGCGAAACGGTGATGGTGCTGGTACTGTCAACATAACCTTGTTGTTCAGGTGATAGGTCTCCTGAATTCAATTCCACATAAATAGTAGCTGTATCCGAAGTATCTCCCTCCTTATGAGTTAGGTATTTCGCTATAAACCTGAATGTGTAAGAACTATCACGGAACGTGCTATCCGAGGCTATCTTGAATGATAACCAGTTTAACTTCCAATCTGTTAGTTCAAATATATAAGGGTAAAACCAACCTACTGGATCATTTGCCGAATCGGGGCAGTCATAGTTTAGAGTAAAGTTTGTATCCTCTGAAATTATGTGAAGACAGTTCACTATAACTTGAGTGTCGGATACCACATCCTTATGTAAACCAACATTTAAAATCTCAAAATCTGTGGAATCGATGGTAGTACAAGCGGGGCAAAAATCAACCCACCCACGATCATATAACTCCTTTTTATTATCGCTGTAAGAATAATTAGGGTGTAAATTTTCAAACCTGTCTATAAAGGAATAAAGACCATAATTTAAATGTCTTGGAAAAGTCCCAAAAGCATACATACCCTTTTCAATGCCATAATCTATGTTTTTAAGGAGAATGTTATCCAGAAGACCGATGGTGGGCATAAAAACATTATAATTGTTTGTTTCGGGGTTCATTGAATCAAGTGCTGCAGGAACGGTATCGTATGAACCATACCACCAGCCGAAAGGAAAGAATTTTTCCGTATGTGTGTAAGTGGAGCCTGCTGAGACCGAGTCTATTACTTCAATCTCGAAATAGTTTGCGTGGTTTGGTAATAGACGGTCTGCCAGGGAAGGTTGATTAAAAATAACTAGAACAAAAAACACCATCCAAATAAACAAACCATACAACGTCATTTTTGATTTGCACATCCTAACCTCCTTTTTAATTTTATTACATTCGAAATCATATTTTCTTCTCTTATACAATTCACACATAGCTATCATTCTTAAATATTTTAACCACAGATCACACAGATTATCACCAGATTATACATTTATCATTCTCTTTCACCTTCCTTCTATTCTGATTATGCAATCATTTTCTAACAGAATCCAGTAAGCATTGGGTTTTATTATTGATTCTTCTGATATATATTCCCTGCTTTCATTATCATAACTATACAGACTGCCCTCGATTATGGAACCTGGTGGGATTGTTATTTTTGAATCTACAGAGATGCTGTCCTCACTCCAGGGAGCTCCTATAATATGCCAGCCTGCAGACAGAGTATCTGTGTATTGGTACACTGGAATACCCCTGAAGCTGAGAGTGGTATCGAAGGGGTAGAAAACAAAATATCCTGCTCCGACCAGGATTCTATCAATAGAAATATACCTGGAAATCATTGTATTAAATGTCCAGACATAAGGAAGATGGTCTGGGAAAACTGAATTAATGTTCGTGTTTATATTTCTAATCGGTATCGAAACCATGTTCCAACCCGCATTTAGAGCAATAGTGAAAACTACTGTTACAGTATCGTAGAAATGTGCACCAATATCCGGCATTGTTGAATCTGGATCCCAGGGAAGTGAAGGATCTCCTGCATTTATACAGGGGGAACTGTCAGAAAGAAAAAAGTTGATAGTGTCTGCGAAACAGGGATCCATAAAGAGGTTATAATAAATATCACAGCTATCACGGTTTTCATTAATTATTGTGATATTCCCTAAATTTTCTAAACTATCAATTGGATAGATTCTAATACTGTCATCTTCATCCAAATTATTCCTTTTTATAGATGTAGCAGATATGAATGGATCCACATTAATAATCTCTTGTTCACCATTGTTTTTGGAAATATTATTTATAATTTTTCCTGAAGTACCTTCATACCAAAGTGTAATTCCAGCTGTTGAAAAATGGTTATTTACGAAATTATTATTATATATGACAACGCCAGGAGTATGTTGAGTACTGATTGCTTTCCTGCGAATATTCTCGAACACATTCCATCTGATCTTTATCTCGGAAGTGGGGGATGAATTCAGTATTTTAATACCTTGTGAAGAAGTAAGAAAAATATTACTGTCGATTAATGCTGAAGTATTATTCTGTGTGATAATCCCATCAGATAAAAGCCAAAATACATTATTTTTTATTATTGCTTCTGAATTATCTACTAATGATATACCATCCTCTCCAGCCCAATAACCACATGTGATATAATTATTCAATATTTTACAAATAGAATTATTCCAGCAAAAAATACCAACACCTGGAAAAGTACCATGAGTCATTAAAATAGAGCAATGTCTTATTTCAATGTTACCAAAAGCTGTTATAATGCATTGTCTTCCATAAATAATCTTGCAGTATTTGAGGAAACTAATAGAATCATCTGGATTATCGAATACTATTGATTGCCATTGAGGTGAATTAGAACCAACTAACGAATCATAACCAAAAGTAATTGAATCT
>JAFGQG010000143.1 GCA_016935765.1 bacterium | reverse complement strand
TGGTTTGTCGGGAGGGGGTATTACCTGGAGAACTTAGCCTGGATTTCAACGCCAGAACTGATAAAAACAGAAATGAAAGGTCTTGTAATAAACCGGGAGAGGACAGATTGATTTCAGAATAACGCCTGTCCCGATTGATCGGGGATCAACGACTTACTCCGCCAAAGTTTACTATACGAAGCCTTAAGCACTTTCCTGCTTGTTTAATTTAAGCCTCGGCGAAGTCAATCCTTAGTCATCCAGAGCGATAATGTTGGAGCAATTACTGAGACATTATGATTGCCTTGATTTATATCTAACCATCCTGATTATTTTCGCGTGGGATCTTACTCCAGATGTTATTTTGGGTCTATTAAAAACTTCAGCTCCATCTTCTGAATTACGCAATTTTTTTATTTCTTTCTAGTATTTTCTTTATATAATGTTCATCAAATGAAAAATATGGTTGCCTATATCGTTCTATTACTGGTTAGTTTTAGAATTTGCGCCGCTCAGTGCCCGGACTACTCCGAACCCGGACCTTACGCCCACGCCTACCGCACGGTAAGTATCCCCGGCGAAGGGGAGACGATGAACAACTCCCGCATTTATTACCCCAGCTCGGGCGGAGCAATTCCATCTGCGGCAACACCCTGCCCCCTCGTGATCTTTGCGCACGGCTGGCAGCTCGGCATCGACCGGTATTACAGTTACGCGGAGCGCCTCGCATCCAGGGGGTATATCGTGACGCTCCCCGCGTTTTCAAGCCCACTTATCATACCCGACCACGATCGCCGGGCGAGGCTCCTTATATACGCGCTGCATTTCGTCAATGCCCTGAATTACTCTTCCGGCGATATATTCGAGGGCAACCTGGACGTCGATAACTGGTCAATGGTCGGGCACAGCATGGGGGGAAGCCTCTCCATGCTCGTTGGGGACCGCTACACGAACTTCCCCGACAGCGTGTTCCACATTGGAGACACCCTCCGCGCGATAGTGGTGCTTGCCAGTCCGCAGAGCGACCCCGTAGCGAACGACGCGAATGTCACCACTCCGAAAATGATACTCGCCGGGACCGAGGACGGCATAGCTCCGTGGGAGGATGTTCGCGCAGCCTTCTGGGCGGACGCTCCCCCACCGGGAGTCTTCGCGGTTATAGACGGCGCAAACCACTGCCAGTTTAACGATTACTACGGCGGGTGCGATGAGTTCGACGGCAGCCCGGACATTACGAGGGACGAACAACAGCAAATTGCCCGAAGGCACATCACCGCGTTTCTCAACCGGTACCAGATGGGAGACACAACGAACTGCAACTTTCTTTATACTTATGGCGATTCGTTGACCGAAGCTGCCTATTTCGATTCGGTCGAGGTCAGGTATGTTCCGGTGAGCGTGGAAGAACACCGACAGCTAATACCAAGTGCTTTTTCTCTGAAAGCGTATCCGAATCCGTTCAATTCGTCGGTGAACATTGTTATTGTGGGGGCGATAAATTTAACGCCCTTACAGATGGAGATTTTTGATATAAATGGTAGGAAGGTCTATGAAAATTTCCCCTTTTCCCGGATAAATCCGGGATGTTTCCTAACCCCAGTAACACAGAGCTTTGCGGATTGGGGGCAACAGTCTTTCCACCTTTTAAATGGGGACAATGGTTCCGGTGACAGTCGGAATCGAAAGGGAGAATTTGCCTGGCAGCCAAACCAGTCCCTCCCCTCCGGTATATATTTAATAAAAGTGAACGCTGTTAATTATCATTCATCAGAGAAAGTGATTTACCTTAAATAGGTCTATTCCCTTCGAACCCACCACCGGCGACGATGTCATCCTGAATGATACGGTTTAAGCAAATGGCTGAACGCAGAAATTCATTGCTTAACTTGATTTAGATAACCGTTTGTATTATCATGAAGGATCCTACTCCCTACAATTGACGCCGCTTTATCTATTCCCTTCGTAACCACTTCTCGCTCCTTTGTTGAGGGTAGCGTGCCTTTGTTTCGTGATTGAAGAAAAACCGATTGATATTGTTATCAGTTCATTCTAAAATACTGCAGGTAATTGCTGAAAAAATGCGTTTCATGCTGAAAAGATACAGATCAGAGCAGTCAGCCATTCAGAGAATACTTACTATAACTCCAAAAGTAATCTATTTGAAACAATACCCCAGATAAGATATCCCCTACAATTCCTTCACCCTGATATTTATATACCATTCTTCTTCTACCTGGAAGCAGAAATGGAATTGCTCAGCCTCACGGGCGCAAATGTTCTGAAAGGCCTGGCTTGCAGGGATTCTGATGAACGAAATTTCGTACTTTTTAACCCGGAATTTTTCGGTCATCTTCTTTTTCCCAATGAATTCTTTCAGCTTGTTCATGAACGTTTGAAGCTGGTCATGCCCCTGCATTGCGAGGGTAACCAGGAATCCGGTGCTGGGGAACGCTATCAGGGTGGGGAAGCTTTTGTGCAGATCCTTCAACAGGGAGGTAGCGATTACCCGCGACCCCCGGTCGAATACATGGATTTTATGCTCTTTCTCCAGGATCTCATCGAGGTCTTCTGATATAACTTCATTCGGAGTCAATAAATACAGCTTGATTGCTATTGTGTTTTGAGGACAGATCTCCCAGGATATGGACATCAAGTAAGGTTTTATGTTTTTGTCGTTCAGCAAGCTCATTATTTGGTTTTCAGAGTTTTCGGGGAAGAGCGCGTATAGAGAAAACGTCTTGGGCGAGAAGGTTATGGGCAAAAAGATAGCCTGCGGCATACCCGAGCACTGAACCTCCCGGGCAAATTGCGGGTAGTAAGTTCTTAAATAAACGTCGAATCTGGAATAGTCAACCAGGTAGAACTTCTGTATGTTGGTGATGATATGGTATTTAAGTTCCTCCAGCTCTTCCTTTCGGAGTTGCTCCCCGTCTTCATTCTGGAATTCTATGTGGATTATCAGGGTGGTGTCAGGATGTTTCCTGAAGAAGAATTGTTTCACGTAATTTATCGTACACGGTCTGAATTTGCTGATCTGGTCCAGGAAGAATCCGGCATCCAGGTCCCTGGTGGCGATGTGGAGGACGCTGTTCAATTCCCTGCACCCGCGGTTGTTATAAGCCTCGATGAAGGGAATGGATGATTTTGGCAGTCCTTCAGCGCCGATCTTGATGTTTAATTTTATCTCATACGCTAAATTTTCGGCTTCCCGGTCATAGAGATACTCAGGGGTTCTGTGAAGAAAGAAATTTTCAGCTTCCTTCTGCATTTTTTTAGGATCATAAGGCAGGGGTTTCAATTCATCCAGTACTTTCCTGAAAAGGTCAAGACGCTTGGGCAGATCTGAAGCCGCGATTACCTTTCGAGCAAAATCAATATTCTCAACCAAATAATCCAATTTCTTCAAGAGCGAAATCTCAATCTGCTTCTCGATTCGGGTGTCATCGGTCATTACCTCGAATGAGAATACCGCTACACCCCGCTCTCCACCTCCCGCAGCTTTCATGTAAACGAGGTAGCTGTCCTTGAATTCAGAACGTACATAAGCAGAGATAGGTTCTGAAATTCCCGGTATCTCCTTGATCTGAAGAAGTATAATTCGCTTCTTTCCAGATTTTTCGACCTTCACGTCTATGTAGTGCTTGTCAGATTTCATACCAATTCGCCTGCCGTATGTTAAAATGTAACGAAATTTGCAACCCTAGTCTTAATTATCTCCTGCAAATTCTTCCTTTAATTTTAGGTTCAATTCTGTAATAAACTATAAATATAATCAAAACCGCTAAACCCGCAATCTCAAAATGTAAAAAGCCTTTTGATTTTTATTGTTTTAATAGAATTTTAATGCATATTTAATCGGAATTTAAAAAAAACAAGGTTTGTATATTTTAAATTAACAATATAACCATAAGGAATTACAATGAAGTCAAGTAGAAACCTTTCAATTTTGATTTTGACAATTATCATCCCGGCATTATTTGTCGCGAATTACGGTTTTTGTAAAGATATATTAATAACTGATGCAGCACAACAGGCAAAATACGAACTCGAAATTGCCACCCCAAATCCATACGGTTTTACACTTACACTGCAAATCGCGAGCATAATTGCTGTTCCGGATCCCCGGTTTCCGGAATACACCCGAATCCGGCTTCAAGATGCGGGAAACTTAAAGGTTGTCGGTAAACCAATGCTGCCCGTTATCCGTGAAGTCGTCCAAATTCCGGAGGATTGCGAAGTTACTATCGACTTTCAAATACTAAGTTCAGAACGGGTGTATCTTTCTGATCTCGGAATACCATCGCGAGTGGTTCCGCGGCAGCCTCCCAGACCGAAAACCAGCCCCGATCCCGATTTCGTTATCAATGAAGCTGCATACCGGGAGAACTCGTTCCACCCGCAAAATAACGAACTCGTAAAGATTTCGAGAACCGGAAGGATTCGCGGCACGGAAGTAGCGACCCTGGAGATCACACCGGTTCAGTACAATCCATCCACAGGGGAAATGATAATTATCTCCGGGATGGAAATAAATATCGGATTTCCGAAACCTCTCCCGAATGTCCCAAATCCGTTTTCGCCCGATTATTCTTCGCCTTACTTCGACAGGCTCAAGCGTTCGACAATTCTAAACTATTCTACCGAGGACGCCCTCACCGTTTTCGACCTCCCTATCGTGTACCTGGTAATTGCCGGTGACGATTTCACTTCAGAACCCGCGCTGGCTGATTTTGCGGAATGGAAATCACAGAAGGGATTCAGCGTGGCAGTGGTCAGTTACAGCGATGCCGGCGGAAGTCTATCGGGATTAACCAATTTTATATCCAATGCCTACTCGACCTGGGAAAACCCCCCGCAGTTCATACTCCTGGTCGGCGATTTCGAGCAGATCCCGGCGCACGAGGTCGGGGGCTGGTTAAGCCACTACACCGATCTCTATTACGTTACGGTGGATGGGACCGATTTCATTCCGGACATAATGATCGGAAGGATCTCCGTGCAGACTGTCACCCAGCTCGAGGCTTCGCTGTACCGCATAATCGAGTATGAGAAGACGGGGTTCCCTGGACGGGAATGGTTGAGAAAGCCGCTATTCATGGCTTGCGGGACGGATGGCGACTGGGAGTTGGCGGAGAGCACGCACCGTTACGTGTTCAGCACGTATCTCACCCCGCTGGATTTTGCGCCGGATTCAATATGGGCGCACAGCGGCAGTACGGGCGCGGATATCACAGCTTCGATAAACGCAGGCAACTTCCTCGCGAACTATTCCGGGCATGGCGATGTCGGCGAGTGGGCTAACCCCCCGTTCGATATCGACGATGTTGAAGCCCTCTCGAATGACCGGATGTTCGCGTTCGTATTGAGTAACGCCTGCCTGACCGGCAAATTCGACGAGTCCACCTGCTTCGGTGAAGCGTGGGTTCGAACGCCGAACAAGGGCGCGATAGCTTTTCTCGGAGGCTCGAATTCCACCCTCTGGGATGAAGACGACGTTTTCGAGAGAAAATGGTATGACGCCATATTCGAGGATGGACTGTACACTCTCCAGGAAGCGATCGACAAGGCAAAGCTTGAGCTCATGCTCTGGGGTACTTCCGAAGACCAATATTATTACGAGATATACAACCTCCTGGGAGACCCTTCGATGAGCCTTTACTGGGGCACTCCCGATGTTATCGATCTATCATCTGCATCAATAGTCCCGGTGGGCGTGGAAGAGTACGAGTATTCGACACCGTTGGAAAACGCGCTGATGACGCTCTGGATGAACGGCGAAGTGCTGGGGCAGGAATATACACCCGGCGGCAGCGGCTCCCTTGTCCTCGACCATCCGCCAACCGAAGCGGGAAACGGAATCCTGACTCTCACAGCGCCCAACTACTTCGAGACATTGCAGGAAACCCTACTCGTGCAGTTGATAGCGCAATTGATTTTTTCTCCAGGCAGCCTGCTGGTAGGCGCTGAAAATACGCTTGTAGTATATGTCGATTCCTCAGGCTACCCTATGGAGAATATCACCGTGAACGTATCCGGGCTGGAACTGGATATGTCAGAACTCACTGACGACCACGGCGAGGCAACCTTCGTCCTAACACCCTCCATCGGGGAGATACTTGAGGCAAGGGCGATAGACCCGGAAATCGGGACGATAGCCATCGGTCAGATACCCGTAATTGGCGGAACGCCGTTTGGCACCCTGGAGTTCAGCTATTCAACCCCGGAGATATTCCTCGAAGGTTCATTTGCGGTTGGGTTCACCGCGCTCTTCCGGAGTTACTCGCCGGGAGAACCTTACTCAGTCGCTCTCGAAAGCCGTGACATCGATACTCTTGTTTCAACAGTCAGCGGTTCCTGCTCGGTGGAGTTTGCTCCCTCGAGGACGGGCGAGGTACTCGTGACCTTTGCAAGGGAAGGTTGCGAAACCGTGGTTGATACGGTGCTCGTGATTGCAGCCAGGGGACCCCTAAACGGCACCGTTACCGATGACTCGACCGGAGCGCCCATTCCCAACGTGACCATTTCGCTGTTCCCAGTTGGCGTGGACACTGTTGTTTATACCCCCACAGTTCGAGTAGTTACGGACTCTATGGGATTTTTTTCAGCGCCGGATTTATATCCGTGCGCCTGGTACGACATTTACGCAAGCCATTTCTCATTCGAAGCGAGTACGGACAGCCTGCTTTTAAATACTGTGGGAGGGTACGATATTGCGCTCTCCAGGAGACCGAGCGGCACACTTCTCGGCACTACTTCCCCGGATAGAATAGAGGTGCTCTTCAACTGGGTCGGAGACGGGAATAATACTTACCGAGTGATCTCCACTGACGGAACGTTCGAGCTCCCGGATGTCATTTTCCAGACTTACGTAGTTTACGGGTACAGGAGGGGATACAGGACGTATATCGATACTATCAACGTTTCTTATTCGCCTGCAAGTATTCATATCTCACTCGAGGATGGCACCGCGGAGATCCTTGTGGTGGATAGGGATAACGGTGGCAGGTCGGCGGAGATAATCAAGGCGGTGATCGAGGACCTGGGCTATTCCGCTGAACTTACCGACGAGATCGGCTGGGTGGACGAACTGCTGGGGTACAATCTCCTTATCTGGTGCGGTGGCGGGAACTCGCGCCCCTTCGGGCGGATGGACACGAGAAGGTTGGAACGGTACCGCAACGAAGGCGGGAAGCTTCTCTTCGAAGGAGGCGAGCTTATCTACCAGGTTTCCGAAGAGTACTCCGAATACGGCGCCAGCCTGTTCTACTTCGATACATGGGAGGAGGATTTCCCGGGAGAACTCAGTCTCGACCCGCGCCACTTTGAGTACAAAGTCTTCAATGCTCCGACCGCGCTGCCGGAATTTCTGCCTGCAGTCGAACCCGGCTCGGAGGATTACTACATCTTCGACGCCTACGTCCCGACCGGTGAGGCATTTTTGCTATGCAAGGCGTCCGAGTGCGCCGGAGCGGGATGCGCGAGCTTTTTCGGCGATGAAAACCAGGGCGGGATTCGAAGAGTTGGGATCCTGGGAATGAACATCGAGGAGTGTTTCACTGACGATGAGGTTGCAGGTCCGATCATCGAAAATTCACTGGAGTACCTGCTGGGACCATTGCCCAACATAACAGGCATTTATGGATTTGTCAACCTTTCCGACACCGATGACAACAGCGGCGTGAAGGTATACGCCATATCCGGCGCGGACTCTCAACGGGTCGTTACCGACGAACTGGGCAGGTTCTGCCTCTACTACATGGAGCCGGGCGAGTACGACATCGTCGCTCATAAGCACCGCTACGCGGACACCTCATGGACGATGAGCATGGAGGGCGGAGAAATCTGCGGCAGCTGTTTCATCACCCTGACATATACCGGCATATCACAGGTAAATAACACCAAACCAGGGCATTTCAAGCTGGGCACAAACTATCCCAACCCGTTCAATAGCACCACGTTAATACCGATCGATGTACCTGCGAGAGCGACTGCTTCACTCGTTATCTTCGACGTTCTTGGAAACGTTGTGCATGATGAAGAAATTACATTCGACAGCCCGGGAGTCTATGAGTATCGCTTCGATTGCAGAGATCAGGGCGGCGAAGAGATACCGAGCGGAATTTATTTTTACAGGTTCGAAAGCGGGGATTACTCAAAGGCGCGTAAATTAGTAATAATGCGGTAAATGATAGTTAGCTCATATTGCCTGCATTCCTCGAAAAAAGCGGTTGTGTTTATGAACCTGAGCTCTTTGAATCTGATTCGCGGCTTTAAATGATTACCATTGGATTTTAAACCGATATATTCTATTTTTTGAAAAATGTGCAAATTTGTTGCAAAAATGGAGGCATAATATGAGAAAATTGATTTTTTATTTTATGTTCATTTTTATATTTTCAACGCTTCTTTTCTCGCAGATTCCCCGCACAGTGAATTACCAGGGTAAGATTACGGATGCATCCGGGGTGGCGATAGATGGGGGTACCGACATTGAATTCAGGATCTTCGATGTTGCTACGGGCGGCGCTCCCCTCTGGACGGAGATGCATGTCGGTGTGTCGGTCAACAATGGTTTGTTCGATGTAGTGCTCGGTTCGATGGCGGCTTTCCCGGAATCTCTGGATTTTTCGGCGGGGTATTATCTGGAGCTGGCAGTGGCAGGCGAGACGCTCGAGCCTCGGCAGGCGCTTTCCGCGGTACCCTACGCGCTCCGCGCGTACGTTGCTGAATATGGCGCGGGTGGCAGCGCTACGATCCCCGGCGATGGGCTTTATGGAGACAGCGCGCTCATTCATGTCGGCGCTGGCTGGGGTGTCGGCGTTGACCCGGATGAGGTCAGGGTGGATTCACTCGTACTAGACGGGCGCTTCGTTAACGAATCCCAGCAAAATTCCGTCACTTCGAGTATGATACTCGACGGCGAAGTCTGCTGGCTCGACCTCTGCCCCGAAGTGGTCGAAAGCATCTACACGGGAGGGAGCGCAAGCGGAAGCGACTGGGGGAGGCCGGATGTCGCGGCAGACCTCTACGAAGGCTCGACCAGGCTGTATGAAAAGTACTATAGCTGGGGGACATCCTGGACCGGTCCAGGGAAAGGATTGGTTTGTACCAGTTCGAACCATTTCGGACTGGAAGGCAACACCAACGACCTCCTTGCATCGGGAGTTATGGGAGAGAACGATCTCACCGGCGCGATAGGAAGGTTGGGAGCGGGTCCTTATGGCATTCATGGGGAGACCTCCTATGGTTCTTCAGCCGGCTCGTATGGGGGTTTATTCCTGTCAACCGCTATCCTCGATGGCATCGGCGGCGTCGGGCTGGGCAATAACATATCGACATTTTTCGTTCCGACCAACGGCTGCGGACTGGTTGGCGCTGGTAATCGCGCAGGAGTCTATGGCAGGGAGTACACCGGCTCGGGGGTGGGATACCTCGGCTATTACGGTCAGGTGAGAACAGGGGGACCGAACGTAAGCGTGGGGGTCTTCGGTCAGGGGGGTCTCGACGTCGGCGTGATCGGCACTTCTACGACAAATGATGGAACGAGGGGTTATACGTCCAGTTCCGCAGCTAGCGCCGCGGGTGTTTATGGCGTAGCCCTGACCCCGGGAACGGAAACGTACGGAGTGTACGGCGAAACAGTGGGTACGGATGCTGCAGGGGTCTATGGAAATGGCGGAACAAATAGTTCCGGTGTAGCCGGTGAGTGCCTGGACAACCTGGGATTCTATGCGGGGGTACTGGGTCAGAATGTTCTGGGCTTTGGAGTGTTCGCTAATGGGGACCTCGGGTGCAGCGGAGCTAAACCGGCTGTCGTCCCAACGTCTAAAGGCTGGGAGTGTCTCTATGCGGTGGAAGCCCCCGATGTCGAGTACATGGCGTCAGGAACCGCGGTCCTCGAGTCCGGTCGCGCCGATATCCGGTTTGAAAGATTGTTCAAGGAGACCATATCTCCCGAAGTGCCGCTGAGGATTTACCTCACACCGAGGGGGGAATGCAGGCAATTGTACGTTGCTGAAAGTTCACCTGAAGGATTCAGTGTTAAGGAATCGTTCGGGGGCGAAAGCAACCTGGAGTTTGACTGGATGGTTATCGCTCGGCGAAAGGGATATGAAGAGCGCCTGGAAAATCCGCACCTGAACGGGTTCATGGCGAATGTAGAGAAGTTTGGGAATAAAGGTGGGTCCAGGAACGAGAGTGGGGAACTAAACGAGCCGGATGAGTCTGAATCAAAACTCGAAAGATTGAAGTAAATCCTTATATAATATGGAAGTTTATTTAACTATCTTGTAAACAGTCTTATTCTTTTCGCCAGTTTTTGTTAATAATCCCAGCTTAACACCTTTTTTGAGGTCTCTGCTTGCAGTTGATGAAGATATATCTTTGAAAATGTCCATGTAATCTCTTCGTGCAAATTCATCTTTGCCGAGTGAAATGAAATATTCCAATCTGTCTATATCATTCAAGGTCCTATTGTTGAAATTGAGCACTTCATCCAAGGATGTATCTATGACCTTCAACATGTACTCAATAAATATTGTTGACTTTCCTTCTTTGTCACAAGCAGCTAATGCATTATAATATTCTTTCTCATTTCTGCTAATAAGGTTTTCGAAAGGGATAAATTCAAAGACTGGAAATTTTTTCATTAGAATGACAGTTTGCCACAGTCTTCCCATCCTGCCATTTCCATCTAAAAATGGATGAATAAACTCAATTTCATAGTGAAAAACACAACTTATAATCATTTCTGGGTCGCTCGAATTGTTCAAGTAATCAAAAAGACCTTTCATTAATGATAATACGTTTTTCGCGGGGGGAGCCAGGTGAGTTATTTCTGAACCGTCGAAGATGCCCACTCCCTTTTTCCTTAATTGTCCAGGATTCTCTATCAAGTCTTTCATCAACAATTTATGGGCAAATAGAAATGATTTCATAGACAGTGGATCGAATGTTTTTAATCTGCTATAGACCTCTATTGCATTTTTAACTTCAAGGATATCTTTTTGTTTTCCAATAACTCTTCTATTATTCATAATGTCAGTAACTTGTTTTTCCGATAGGGAATTACCCTCAATTTTCAAAGAAGAATGGATGGTTATAATTTCATTCTTTTTTCTCAGTATTGGATCTGGTCGGTCTAAATAATTAGCTTTTATTTCCCCAATTTTCTCTGAAATAGAGGAAATATATTTTAAAATTTCAGGGTTAATTTCATAAGGTGGTTTCATAATTACTCTATCCATGATACTATCAAATGATACTATCAAATATAAGTACAATAGTTTTAATATGCAAGAATATTTTGAATGTGGCTCATTAAAGAAATGTGTACCAATAAAAAATATGTTGGAAAATAAGCGGATATCGATTAATCTTTGAATTTGTATAATTCAGGTCGTAATTCTTTAGCTAAAAAATTAGGATGATTCCTTCTATCGACTAATATTTCTGGTTTTAATTCTGCTGTAATGATATTTTCTCCATTTGATATATATTGTTTTTTACCGAAACTGCGGCGACTGTTATATTTTCCACTTTATCTCCTTTGTGTAATTAAACAATAAATATAAGGGGATAAGCAATAATTGTCAAATTTCTTCATTAGGTTTTTCCAATAGATGATCCTTATCTTCCCGGAAAAATATTTAGAATAATCCACTTTAATCCTTTTCAGATCATAAATATTTCAGATCAAGGCAACCAGTTGGAGGTCTCGCGCCAGACAGTATCCAGATACCACGAATTCCCGGAGCAGTCTTTTCTACTGAAAAAAACATTGCATATCTATGGATTGATATTATATTTTAAAATTATAGTATATGACCAACTTAATTCCATTTGTAGCAAAATTATTAAATAAAACGACCTATAACTTTGATTTAACATTTTAAAGGTGCAAATAAAAGCAGGATTGATTACAATTTTCTTCCCGAAGGAGGTTTAGTATGAAAAAAATGATTTTGTTGGTTTTGTTTATCTTAACAACTTTGCTTTACTCTCAAATTCCACGGACCATGAACTACCAGGGGAAGCTCACCGACCCGGACGGAGTCGCTCTCGACGGTTCTTACTCGATATACTTCCAGTTATATGATGTTGCTGGTGGCGGGACGCCGTTGTGGGCAGAATCATTGCTTGTTGATATCAACAATGGATTGTTCGATGTTGTGCTCGGGGAGGTGCATCCCCTGAACATTGACTTCAGCGTGGAATACTACATGCAATTGTACGTAGAGAGGGAGGAACTAACTCCGCGTACGAAGCTTGCTCCTGTGGCTTACGCTCATCGCGCGATATATGCTGATTCTGCTGAAGTTGGAGTCGCCGGGGGAGTCTGCACGACAGCCCGTTTAACCGGTGACGGCGCACCCGGGACTTGCCTGGATATTGCCCAGCAGGGAGCTTCTCCAATGGACGTTCTTACATGGACCGGCTCTGCGTGGCAGCCAGCTCCTTCCAGTGGGGGCGGGGATAACAACTACGTTAATGCAATTAACTTCAACACGGGCAGTGGCGTGCTAACTCTCTTCCGTGAAGGTTTATCCGCCCTGAACTTTGACCTCGACGGCAGATACATCGAACAAACTTCCTCTGCCGCCTGGTGCGACTCTACGACTTTCATACATCCGAAGCTTACCAGTACATTTAAAATAGAGTTCGACGGCGACCTTGATATAGGCGGCGCTAATATCGAACGAGTCAACGAAATCTCAGCAAATAATTTAGACCCGGTCTTGAAAATCGGTGGCAGGCTTTATCGGACCTGGGCGCATGATATGGTCGGGCAAAAGACTGAAGCAGTAGGCGAAGCTAAGCTTGCAGAGCAGGGATACTATGAAATTGACCTTTCAACTCAGCCGGAAGCTTCAGACCTGTGGCTTTTCTATAATGCGGTCGATCCCACAACAATAATCCCGTTTGTAACTCCCCAGATGCCGGCAAATCTCTATGCCCGGATCGAAGGTAACAAGCTGATAGTCGGCTCGTCTGATGGCAAGGGCAGCATTCCGTTCTCGTTCAGATTGGTGGGAACCCGTTACGACTTCAGGGGGATGACACAGGAAGAAACCAACCGCAGAACTAAAAGCACGGATACATTCATAGATATTGACAGTGGCGCAAGATATAACCAGGATTAAAACCGGGAGCGAACGATGACAATAAAGTGTAAATACAAATTTTCCGTTTCACTCCTAATAATCCTTTGTTTTACTCTTCCTGCAGGTACTATCCTTGGTTCGAATTTAGTCTGGGATAAGCTGGAAGCATTCGGGGAACTCGACCAATATGAGGAGATAATCTCCCGCAGGGACAGGTACTCGAAGCATTTCGATTTGGGCGGCACCGCGACCAGGGCTGTGTTTGGTATCAACTCATTACATTATAAGGATATCGATGGCTTGTGGAAGGATATCGACCCGGAAGTTGTTCCATCCAACAAGGACGGTTTTGGATATGAGAACCAAACCAACAACTTGAAAAGCTATTTTCCAGCAGTCTCCTCAAGCGATTCCCGGATAGAAGTTACTTCAGATTTGGGAAGTGTTAAGCTCTGGATGGATCCCTCCATATCCTGGATTGATGAGAATGGTAAAAGAACAGTAGTTGAGAAGGCAAAGAATTCCGAAGCGCGTGTCGAGGGCAACCTGGTCAGTTTTGCGCCGTTTACCTGCGCTGCTTGTGATTTTTATGTAGAAGTTGACAGGCTGAAGCAGAATATTACCTTGAACGAGCTGCCTGAAGAGGTAATCGGCAAGAGCGGTTTCCTTTCGTTCTACGAGGAGGTCAAACTTCCAGCAGGATGGAAGGTATACTCCGGTGGAAAAGAGGTCCTCTCGGGTAGTAAAATCGATGGTTCAATTGCGGTTATGACCCCTGATGGTGTTCCAGCCTTTGTTTTTCCTGCACCTGAAGCTTATGAGAAGGATGACCCTGAATCGTTTCCGTTTAAAGACCGGTTTCTCGAAGCGCCAAAGGAACCCACTGCTCAATACGGTGTTGAATTCAGGAACAGCAAGCTTTATATAATGGTAAGTATATCTTTAGAATGGCTACAGGAAGAAGACAGGAAATTTCCTGTAATAATTGACCCGACAATTACAGTTTATCCTGAAGGGGTAAATTCCACAGCTTTTATCGAGGGTGTTCCAACTTTCAGTATCTTTTTACGCCATAGTACTTATGATGATCCTTTTTATGGCAAAATTTATGTCGGCTCCTATTATTCCGGTTTTGATTGGGATATTGAAAGGGGGTACTCGGAATTCAATACGACAAGCATTCCGGACGCAGTGACAAGCATTGATAACGTTGAATTGCATATTTATAAAAGTTCAGGCAATTCCCAGAATGTTAGTTTTTGTAAAATGAATTTACAGCCAAGCTTTTCATCCCCACAAGATATTTACAATGAACTTGAATATCCAACAACGTACAATTTAGTCTATGCTGGTACCAGCACCTGGTATATATCAGATCTGGGTTCGACTGCGGATACTGATTTATATAATTTAGTAACCTCCAGCGCCAATTATTTTCCTGTGGGAGTAAGGGAAACATCTGAAACAGAAGGTATGACTGAGACGATTTTTATGGGCTCTGAAGATGGTGCATTAAAGCCATATCTTGTTGTTGATTATACAGGGGGCAGCACATGTGACCCAGGGGAATGGGTGGGAAACACTTCCACCGCCTGGAATACAGCTACCAACTGGTGCGACGGAGTAGTACCCACGAGCGGCACGAATGTCATAATCCCCAACGCGGCAACAACATCTTACGACCCCACTCTCTCCTCGATTGCGCAATGCAACAGCATCACTATCGAAAGCGGAGGGATACTGAACGGGGGTTCCGGGACTTTGAACATATACGGCAACTGGGTAAATAACGGTTCGTTCGGCAGGGGAACCAGCACTATCCTGTTCAGGGGAGGCGCAACCCAAACGATAGGAGGAACCGCATCCACCAGCTTCTACAAGCTCCACTTTAATAAAACCGGGAGCAAAGTAAATCTGAACCGCGATATAAACGTTTACGATATCCAGGATATGGGATACCCGGGTGTAAGCACGATAGACCTCCAAAACACGGGTAATTATAAGATTAAGTTTTACTAAAAAGGAATGTGGTCTTTTTAGAGATGAACAATATGTTTGTCCCTTAATTATGTAGCCAATAAAATAATACGCCAGGCTATTGCATTAAGTTTTAGCCAAATCCTGCTTATTATCAATAAAGTTTACTAGTTTATCCTTATTTTTCGTTTGGGCTGTCTTATAATATTCTACAATTTTTGTAAGGTCAAAGTCAAATTTAGCAGCGTGTTCTTCCCGATATTTATGAATTTCTTTAACTATAGGATCATTATACATTTTATTCTCCAATTAGTTCTTCAGGCGTACATATTATTGGAGATATGTAACCTGATTCAATAATGATTTTTTCAATTAATGGTCTCATTTTAGCATTAGCAATATGACTACAATTCCAAGTTAATAAATAATCCATAGTATGTAACACAGCAATGGCGATATGAATCGAATCTTCAACTGCTTTAGAAGGGAGACAATTATTCTCCAATAGGTTTTGTGCTAATTCAACAACATCATCAGTAATTTCAATCTCTAACATTGTCAAACAAAAATACTGAATGATTTGTTACAAGTTCATTCAATCTTGAGCCTTAATATTCTTTTCTTGTATAGAGAGGTAAATATTTGGTAACGTTCAAAAGTTTCGGCATTTGTTAATTGACAAATAAAATGACCTCCTTGTAAATTATAGCAAGATAACTTAAATTTTAC
>JAFGQG010000142.1 GCA_016935765.1 bacterium | reverse complement strand
GGATTGGGGTAAATATTCAAATCAAAGTTATTAGGCAGGTCATTCTCAGTAATACCAACCGGGTCAGGAGACAGCTTAACTATCCAATAGTCACAGGAATCATTACTTCCATGATGGTCAGTTATATCACCATCTGTCGAGTATGATCTTCCGGCGACAATAAACCCGCCATCGCTGGTTTGCTGAATGGCTTGGGCATAATCGCCAAAGTATCCGCCAAGTGATTTTTGCCACTCTATTGTGGGCTGAGCAATGCAAACACCGGTGAGAATTATTAACCAAAAAATGACCTTGGTTTTCATAACATCCTTTCATTAGCAGGTTGTTAATTCTTTTTTAATGTATTCACAAGTGGAATATAAATCAATAGAAATTTTTATCATTGCTTAAGGATTCATAAGAACTTATATTGATGTAAAATTAATCCATAAAAACCTAACCAAGGGAGAGGAAAATGAAGAAAACCTCATTGTTTCTGTTTCTGGTAGTTTTATCCGGCTCCGCCTTCGCTGTTCCGGGCATTATGAACTACAACGGGAAACTCACTACATTGGAGGGATTAGGCGTTAACGATACAGTCGATTTTATCTTTGGCATCTATAATCACGCTGCAGCAGGCATACTCTTGTGGGATGAAATCCAAAACAACATCCCGGTGCAAAGAGGTCTTTTCGATGTTAAACTTGGTAGAATAAATCCCATAGAATTGCCATTCGATCAGACATACTGGTTGGAGATAATTGTCAATGGCGACACGCTTTCGCCCCGGGTGGGGCTTGCTTCAGCGCCTTATGCATTCCGTGCCGCCTATGCGGACAGCGTCGAAGGCACCTTCAAGGATGATGACTGGGACCGCGCCGGGAACATGGTGTTTACAATGTATCCAGCAGACAGCATTGGAATAGGCACACCTACACCTGCCGCAAAGCTCGAAGTAATGGGGGATACGCGCATCCAGGGCGACCTCGAAGTTACCGGGCAGATAGACCCCGTGGCAGTAGTCTATCAACCCCAAACCACTTTCCCTCTTCCCGCAGAAGAAGGCAAGCTTTACTATGACAACAACATTAACTCGTTGCGGGTTTATGATAGCACAGGCTGGGTGCCCCTTAAAAGCTTCAGGCGGCTCAGGGCGAACGCTGGCTGGCTTTATGACAGCGTTACATTCGTACCGGGACCGAACATCGTCATTGACCAGGATGGCGACACAATCACTATCGCTGCTCTCGGCGGCGCTGGAGACAACGACTGGACCGTGGTAGGTGATAACCTCTGGTCATTTCCCACCGGAAATGTAGGGATAGGGGCAATACCTCCACTGACGAAACTGCAGGTACAGGAACAGGATAGCGGCGATATCTTCAGCGCTGGGACTCCCGGCGACACTAAATTCATAATAAAAAATGATGGTAATGTTGGTATAGGGGTTTCCAGTCCAATTGTTACTTTAGCGGTTTACGAAGAGGACAGCACTACCGACCCGCTTAAGGTTTCCGCAGATGGAACGACAAGAATGATAATCAAAAATGATGGTGATGTGGGTATCGGAACCTCTTCTCCCAGCGCCAGGTTGGATGTGGGGTACAGTTCAACTGACGTTGGCGATATCTTCAAGGTGAGTGACGCTGGAACCGCCAGGCTGGTTGTCGATGAGGATGGGGAGGTGGGTATTGGCACGGCTACACCGGAGGCGAAGGTGCATGTCTATCGGGGCGCTTCAGGTGAAACACCCACAGATGTGCATGGTATCTTCATCGAAAATTCCGGCACCTCGAATTCGGCTTATGTATTCCAAACTGCAACCGCAGGCGGGGGAAAGAGTTTTTCCATTACTAATCTAGGAAGAATTGGTATTGGCACCGACAGCCCCGAATATAATGTGCACCTCTTAAGCCCAGGCGGTTTAGCTACGATATGTGTTACACCGGATACAACACCGAGCGGAGGGAGTTCGAAGATAATCCTCGGGGAGGATGATGACTTTACATACGGCATGGGCATAAAATACGATGGACCCACGAACAGGCTGTTCGTTTATGGCAAATCTGATGCCGATATTTACAATAATCATCTATCCATTAACCGTAATAATGGCTGGATAGGTATGGGTACGGATTCCCCCGACGCTGTTCTCCACGTTGCTGCGGGTTCGGATGACGCGTTCAAGGTTGTCGGTTCCGGTTCCACGCGCATGATAATCAAGAGTGATGGCAAGGTTGCGATAGGTCATGACGATCCCCAGGCGAAACTCGATGTGCGAACTAAGATTCTCGTGACAGATTCAGATGCTGATACGCTTGTAGAGATCGGCGCTGGTCTGGATTATGCAGAGGGATTCAACGTTACCGATCACCAGAATGTTACCCCGGGTATGGTACTCTGTATCGATCCCGAAAATCCCGGGAAGCTTGTGGCGAGTTCTGCTCCCTACGACAAGAGAGTTGCAGGTATAGTGGCAGGCGCGAACAACCTGGGTTCCGCGGTCAAGATAGGTTCCAGTGAGTTCGATCATAACGTTGCCCTTGCCGGCAGGGTTTACTGCAACGTTGATGCAAGCCAGGGGACAATTGAGCCGGGCGACTTGCTGACTACCTCATCAATACTCGGTTATGCAATGAAGGTGATAGACCCGGAAAGGGCGCAGGGAGCTGTTCTCGGGAAAGCGATGGAACCCCTCGAAAAGGGTAAAAAAGGTCAGATACTTGTCCTGGTAACTTTACAATAAGAATGAGGTGACTCTAATGAGAAGATATATATTCAAAATGCTGGTCACCTTCATTGTCCTATGCTCGATGGTGCTGCCATTGAGCGCGGAGAAGGTTTCCAGGGAGGAGGCTTTAAACGCCGCATCGAACTGGGTAACCCTCATTCAGCATCAAGAGGGAAAATGGGGGAGAGCCGAGCAAGCTTATATCGAGGAAATCCAGGATTTTACGTTCAATGAAAAAGTGGTTGGATTCTTTTGCCCGGTTGCCCCGAAGGGTTTTATCCTGGTTTCACCTTATAAAGAAATGGTCCCCGTTAAGGCTTATTCTGACCGTAACGATCTCGACCCGGAGCTATCAGAAGGCATGACGGACCTGCTGAAAAAGGCGATGGCAAGGGCAATGGATAATTATTTCAAACTGATCGAATCTTATTCCCGCGATGAAAGGGGGAAGGGGATGCGTGTTCATCCTGACTGGGAGGAGCTAAGTCTATCTTCCGGGAGGTTCGAGGAGGAGCTTGAGGAAAACCGTATCATGACCGATTATTCCAGCGGTGATTATTTATTGAATTCTAACTGGCACCAGGGCGACCCATTTTATAACGATGTTCCTACTCCAGGAATAATGGGTTCTGACTGTGCTAATGCTCACTGCGCGGTTGGCTGCGTGGCTACTGCCGGAGCCCAGATAATGCACTATTGGAACTGGCCGCCTTACGGTGATGGCGGTTCCCCATACACGGACTCCTACGCGTGGCTGAATATGCCCGATACGCTCGATGGCTCCTCGACTCCCGAGCAGGAGGCAGCGGTAGCTGAACTGAGCCAGGAGGTTGGTGAAGCGGTCAGCATGGACTATTGCCACGATTCATGCAGTTCCTCAGCTAGTACTGCTAATATGGTGGGGGTTTTCAAAGACCACTACTATTACTCGACCGACTGTGAAAGAGTTAATCGAACCGATTACAGCCTTAGCGGATGGTTCAGCGCTTTGCAGAACCAGTTCGATAAAAATTGCCCGGTTGAGTACCGCATTGTTGGTCATGCCATCGTCGGCGATGGATATCGATGGAGCGGGTCGATAAGGCAGTACCACATGAATTATGGCTGGTCCACTACAAGTACAGACGCGTGGTTCTCAGTGGATACCCTTGACCAGGTGGATAGCACTGGAACCTGGGAGGACGAATACATGGTGCAGAAAATTTGTCCTACTCCTCCAATTCAAGGAGCTTTCAGCGGTTCATATACAAGGAATGCCTCCTTTCCGTACCGCTATGTGCCTCGAGATGCCACCTGTTCAAGTACTGCTGAAATTGGGCTGGGTCAAACCATACAATTCCTGCCGCACACTGAGATGAAATGCGATGGGGATTATATCCATTTTCATAATGAAGAGATTTCCGGTTTCGTTTTAAGATTGTTCTCCATAAACGACAGGGATGTTAAAGCGGGTATGAATATCATCGATGGTGGAATGAAGATATACGCGAATGGCGGAGTAAGGTTTCACGGGCAGTGAGGAAAGTAGGCAATGAGCAGTAAAAAATTGAATATCGGTTAAAGATTAACGATTGCAGATTTAAGATGTGTAAAAAAACCAAGCATTAATTCATTTGTAGCCGCAGGTCTTTAGCCTGCGCGCTCTTATTTAAAGAAGCATTGAGCAGTAAGGAGAATAAAAAAAGGTGGGTGTCGGAGTGCGTTGACTTTGTATGCTAGCATTTCGTAAATCACATTGAAATAATAATATGGAAATAAATATACTTTAATCACCATTATCAACTTCCAATCCATTTGCATACAGAAATAAAATATTGCGGTCTTCCCTTTTTTTATCTTTATTGTGTAGTTATTTATTGTAACCATAGAGAAGAGGCAGGATTTTAGGTATATGAACGAAATATACAGATTGATAGCCATTTTCTTTGCCGGGGGGATATGCAGTTTCATCAACGTGATGGCTGGAGGCGGCTCCGTGCTCACACTCGGCATAATGATGCTGCTGGGTATCGACGCATCAGTCGCGAACGGCACCAATCGAATAGGAATACTGGTGGGTACTGCCTCTGGTGCGATGGCTTATAAATCAGAAAATTACATGAACTTCAGGGATAGCCTGAAACTAGCGGCATTCACCATCCCGGGCGCGATAATCGGCTCGATATTCGCAGTCAGGATAGACAACCTTCTCTTCGAGCGCGTTCTTGCCATTGTTATGATATTCATAGTAATTACCCTTTTCATACCAAAAAAGAATATCCAAAAACTCAACAATAAGACCAATATCAAGAATATACTCATCTATCCGGCGATGTTCCTTGTCGGTATATACGGAGGATTCATACAGGCTGGTGTCGGCTTTCTGATAATGGCTTCGCTCCGCCATATTCTACGCATGGAACTCGTTACGATAAACCTGCATAAAGTGTACATAGTGCTGATATACACCATACCGCTCCTGTTCATTTTTGGGTTCACGGGTAATATAAACCTCCTGTATGGATTGTGCCTTGCGTCAGGAAGCGCTATCGGGGCATGGCTGTCAGTTAAGCTTTCACTTAAAAAAGGTGAAAAAGTTATCAAAATCATCCTGGGAATAGCGCTGCTCTTGATGGCTGTTAAATTTCTGTTGAGCATAGTATGAATGACTAATCAGAATAAGAAACCAGAAACCAGAGAAGAAATAAGAATGAGTCAAAGGGTAGAAGGGTATAAGGGTAGAAGGGGAAGGAATTTGGGGAGAATTACAGAATAAAAAAAGGATTGGGACTTTAGGGTGTCCACCTCCACTTGTCATTTCGAGACATACCCACGAATAACCGAAGTAATTGTCATAATACTCCATACGAGAAAAATGGGAATAACAGGTTTTATCTTGTCGAGAAATCCATGTTATTTTATGATAATAGCATAATTTACTTTACAACATAGATTCTCCCCCACCTGAAGGTAGCTTCGAAATGACAAAGTAGTAAGACCTAAAGCAGAAATCGGATATTGCACCTCAAAAGACTACGGGTAAATATTACCGTCTTGAGTCCACAACCGCACGATATATGCCGTTTCCAGACATGCGCCCTTAAATCGTAAACCGTATAAATGCTAAATATCAAATGCATAATAAATAAAAAGATTGACTTAATTAGTTATTTTTGTATATTAAAAAAGAACAAATAGAGCGCTTTTTATCGAAGCGGGAAGAAAGAGGTTTTGATTTATCATTAAATCTGATATTGAACGTGGATATAATATTCATGATGGGTATTTAATTTCCATATCTATTCACCCGGTTGGGATTTTAACCTCACATAAGATTTAATCACCTATTTGACAGAAGGATCATGCGTTCGAAAGGTACATTATTTTTTCTAGCAGTTATGTTTATTATTGTGGGCATCGTACTGACAATGGAGAATCTATATGTATTTAAAGGTTTTTCAGTGCATTGGCCTATTTTTCTTGCTATTGTGGGCTGCGGATTCGTAATGCTTTTCTACCGGAAAAGTAGGGATGATGTGGTATTATTATGGCTGGGAACGTTTGTTTTGCTTCTGGGTGCTTTTTTTTATTACCTGAACTATACTTCCTGGGAGTCGCTTGAAAACCTTTGGCCCGTATTCCTCGGTCTGATAGGTATCAGCTTCTTGTCAATTGGAATCATAAAGAAGAATTTAATTTTTAACATATTTGCGATTTCGTTTATCGCATTGTATCTAATTTTTACAATGGTGTTCTCACTATCGACCCGGTTATGGCCTATGTCATTTGTTATATTTGGTACCGCGCTACTGGTGCTGGAATACTTACGTAGAAATATGAAACTTTAGGAGTGAAATGAAAACAAATAGCGTCAAAAAAATAGTATTCCTTGAACCGAGAGGCTCTTATTCAAATGTGTTTGCTCAATATATGTCAATCCCTATGCTGGGACCGTTGTACCTTGGGACCATAGCTGAGCAAGCTGGATATGATGTTTTAATCCTGAACGAAAATATACTTGGTCGTGAAGTACGGTCCGGGGAGTTGAAGGATACTGATATACTCTGTCTGAGCTGCATGACAACTACTATTGACAGAGGGCGAGACATAGCCCGGCAGTATAAGAAGGTACGTACATCCATGGGTCTTGATTCCTGGACTATCGTTGGGGGAATACATGCAAGTATGATCCCTGAAGATGTTGTGAACGATTTCGACCAGGTTTTTGTGGGGGAAGCCGAAACGAGAATACTCGACCTTCTAAGCGGAAAAATAAATGATAAAATCGTATATGGAGAAAGAATAAAGGACCTCGATTCAATTCCAATCCCAAATTTTAAACTTATCAAGAAACATGAAAAAGTGAAAGTTCATCCAGTTATGACTTCGAGGGGCTGCCCATACGACTGTACCTTTTGTTCAGTTACTGAAATGTTTGGGAGAGGTTACAGAGTTAGAAGTGTTGGTCATATTATGAAAGAACTGAAAGCTCTTCAAACAGACCGGGTTTTCTTTGTTGATGATCATTTTGCGCTGAAAAAAAATAGAACTGAAAATTTGATGCATGAGATGGATACAAATGATATAAGGGTGAAATGGTCCTGTCAGTTGAGAGCGGAATCCGGTAAAGATGGCAATTTGGTTCGTAGAATGAGAGAAACAGGTTGCCAAACAGTCTATGTAGGATTTGAGTCCATTAATCCCGAAAGTCTGAAAGAAATGAAGAAAAACCAAACTCTTGATGATATTAGAAATTCTATCAAAGTATTTAAAGATAATAACATCAATATTCACGGCATGTTCATGCTGGGCAACGATTCGGACGATAAAGGCATTTTTAAATCAACCTCTCAGTTCTGCAAAGAAAGCGGTTTAACCAGTGTTCAATACATGATTATTACACCGCTTCCCGGGACAGTTTTTTATAGAAAGATTGAAGAAGAAGGTCGATTACTGCACAAGAACTGGCAGTTCTACGATGCTTTGCACGTGGTGTTCCAACCCAAGAATTTCACTCCATCTGAGTTGCAGGAGGGAATGATTGACTGTTTTGAGGAATTTTATAATTATACAGGCGCATTAAATGAAGCTCTGGTTACCTTTTTTAAAACAGGTGGTGCTTTGATAAAGAGCACTTACAAAAGTGTTAAATTCCCATCTTTATCTGCTCCCGTCGTTAAGTTAGTAGGGAAGCGTATTGTGAAAAGATGGAAAAAGTTCAATAGACCTTACTTTGGATATCTAAATATCATTTCTTTGGGCAGCAGTCTAAAGGATTAGAAGCCTTAGATAGATATTCTTTTTTTATAAAACATAGTAAAGCAATCCATATCTTTCCGTTTAGGTTCCGCATTAATAATATTCTCTATTTGACATGAGATTTTATATTGTTAAATTAGAGGGTTAGTTTAATAAAAGAATTATTAAAGGAAAAAGCATGGGAAAAGAATATTACCAGATGACTGCCCAGGCAGTAATGGAAACTCTGGAGACAACTAAGGATGGATTGTCTCGCGCCGAAGCGGAGAAACGCCGTAATAAGTATGGTGAAAATGAGATAACGACCGATGTATCTCTACCCAAATGGCTGCAATTTTTGCTGCAGTTCAAGGAGTTACTTGTACTTGTTCTAATTGTTGCGGGGATTATTTCTTATATCGTTGGCAGTTACCGTGACGGCACCGTGATGTTCGTAATAGTAATATTAAATGCGATAATTGGTTTTGTTCAGGAATATAAAGCGGGTAAGATATTAGAAAGTTTACGAGATTTGATAAAGTCTCCTGCAAAGGTTATGGTGGACGGTGAACTCCAGGAGATATCTCAAGCCCTTCTGGTTCCCGGTGATATTGTGGGGGTTGAGGCTGGAGATAAAATACCGGCTGATATAAGGATAATTGAATCTTATGATTTTCGCACTGTCGAGTTTTCTCTTACGGGTGAGTCGATGCCCCAGGAGAAAAACAGTAATGCTATGGAGGAGAAATGCATACTTGCGGATCAGGATAACATGGGATTCATGGGGACGACCGTGGCAACCGGGAACGCTCTTGGTGTGGTTGTTCGTACCGGAATGGGTACGGAGATGGGTGAGATAGCGAATATGACCCAGGAGACCACCGCTGTGAAATCTCCTCTTCAAAAGGAATTAGGGTCGCTGGCGAAATGGCTTACGGGTATCGTAATCATCATCAGTATTGGGCTTTTTGGAATAGCTATGTGGCAGGAGTTCACTTTTTTTACCAGCATGGTTCTGGCTCTGGGTATTGCGGTAGCAGCGGTTCCGCAAGCGCTTCCCGCCCAGGTAACCGTAGCGCTCTCGACTGCAAGTAAACGTCTCGCTGACCGGAAAGCTGTTGTCAAGAGCCTCCCCTCAGTGGAAACCCTGGGCTCAACGACTGTAATATGCACTGATAAAACTGGCACGTTGACCAAGAACGAGATGACCGTCACCAACGCCTGGTTCGATGGAGAAGAATACCAGGTCACCGGGGTGGGTTACGAACCAGAAGGGGAGATACAAACGGCAGATGGTACTCCATTGACACAGGAACAGATAGACCACATCGAGATAATGTTGGATGCGAGCACTATGGCTTCGAACGCTGAGATACACGCACCGGATGAAGAGCATGAAGGCTGGTACCCGGTGGGCGATCCTACCGAAGCAGCCCTTATTACGCTTTCTACAAAAGTCGGCACCCGCAGTCCTAAGGAGGATGAAGAGAATCCCAAGCTGCATGAGTTCCCGTTCGATTCAGAAAGAAAACGAATGAGTTCTGTACGCCAGTTCGGAGAGAAAAAGCAACTCGCGCTAAAGGGGGCAACTGACAGTGTACTCTCCATTTCAAAATACATCTACAAGGATGGGAAAAGCGTTCCCATTACTGATGAGGATAAAGAGCATATCAGGAAGCTGAACGAAACTTTTTCCAGGAGGGCGCTGCGCGTGCTTGCCATTGCCTTCCGCCCCCTCGAGGAGAATGGGGGAGATTATGTCATCGAAGAGGTTGAAAAGGATGTGGTTTTCCTGGGATTGATCGGCATGATAGACCCGCCGAAGGAGGGTGTGGAAGAAGCGATCGCCGCCTGTCATGACGCGCATATTCGAATAATTATCATGACCGGTGACCATTCAATAACAGCTCAGGCAGTTGGGCGCGAAATTGGGCTATCCCCTGGAAATGAACCACCTGTTTATACCGGAATTGAACTCGAGGAGATGAATGATGAGAAATTAACCGGGATACTTGGAACAACCGACGCGGTTATCTTCTCGAGGGTTAATCCGGAGCATAAGCTAAGGATTGTCAGACTCCTTGAAGACCAGGGGGAAGTCGTTGCAGTAACTGGGGATGGAGTTAATGATGCTCCCGCTCTTAAACGCGCTGATATAGGTGTGGCTATGGGTCAAACAGGGACAGACGTTGCGAAGGAAGCCGCGGAATTGATACTGCTCGATGACAGCTTCCCTACATTGGTTACTGCAGTTAGGGAAGGCAGGACTATATACAATAACCTGAAGAAAACGGTCCTCGCATCGCTGACGACTAATATGGCTGAACTAGTGGTTGTCCTCCTTGGCCTGGCTGGTATTGTTGCGAAGAATTGGGCTATACCCATATTGGCGATACAGATACTGGCTATCGACCTCCTTGCCGAAATTATGCCGCTGACTTTCCTGACCTTCGATCCACCAACAAAAGGAGTGATGAGAATGCCGCCCCGGGATCAAAAAACCCATATAATGAGCCTTGGTAATTCCCTGAAAGTCGCATTCCTTGGCGTGCTTATAGGTGTTTTAGCTTTCGCTAATTTTGTTCTGTATATGCTGCGCGAAGGGATTACTTTTTCCCAAAACACCACTGGTTCCCCTGATTACGCGAGAGCTACGACCATGGCATATCTCACAATAGCCTTCTGTCAGTTTATGAACGTTCTCTCAAGAAGATTCGAGTTTAAAAGCATATTCAACCGTAACTTCTTCACAAATAAAATCTTGCTGTGGTCAATACTCGGCTCAATAGTAATGGTGTGTATCGGAATATACGGGCCATATATCAGTGATTTTCTGCATTTTAAAGGACTTAGATTGATGGATTGGATATTTGTTTTAGGAGCTGCTATAGTATTCCTGGGGGTTTTTGAAATAATGAAAGCGATTAAAAGAATAAAAACAAAATAGTGGGGAAAGAACAAATTTAATCTCAAAAGGAGCGTATATGTATTTTAAAGCCTCTGTTATAAAAAAGGGATTTTTGTTTTCAGTCAGTTTAGCTGCGATTTTGCTCACCCTTGTAATTCTATCCTGTGGTAAGAAGGATAAGAGTGTTATAGTAAACCAGGCTTATGAATTAAGGTTGAGTGGCGTTGTTGATTCGGCAAAGGTCGTCCTTGAAGGAGCTCTTGCGGAGAATCCCAATAGCTCATTAGCCCTGTTTGAAATGGCAAGGTTAAAGCACCACATGGGACTGGGGGATCCACAAGGTTTCTTTGAAACAATCGATGAAATAGAACAAACTCTTCAGAAAGCTATTGATAACGATCCCGATAACGTTGTTATACTGTTTTACGATGCATATTTTTCTTTCTTAGCAGCTTATGCTTTACTCGTTGAAGAGCAGCCGGGGTTACAGGAAAAGGTTCAGGGTGTCGTTTCGAACTTCGAAGCTGTGCTCGCTCTGCAACCCGATTATTCTGAGGCAATGCTATATATAGTTGAAATCCTGTCGCTTCCCGCTCAAATGGGTGGAAACATGACAAAAGCAGGGGAGTATGTCGTTAAACTTGGAGAGATAGACCCTGTGTTAGGGGCAAAAGGCCAGGAACTGCTGTTGGATCCGGAAGTCGATCGAGTGGAATTTTGGGAAAAAATACTGGAAACCAATCCTGAAAGCGCGGAAGCAATGGACATGCTGGGGAAAGCATACCTGTATAATGAAGACCTTGATAAGGGTAGAGATTACCTTGAGAAAGCAATGGAAAAGGGTCCCGGAAAGACACAACTGCTTCTCGACCTTGCGAGGTTTTTTCTTATTACTGCCATGCGCGACTCTACTATGGAAGATTCAGCTCTTCCGATTGCGGAGGATTATGTAAACAGGTACATCGACACAAGCCCTATCAATCCTTTAAAAGCCTTCGCGACAGCTATTTACGCTCAGATTAAGCACGGGCAGGGTAATGATGATATAGCGAGGGAGCTTGGCGAAGAAGCTCTGATCCTTGACCCCTACTTCTCAAAAGCTTTCGCGGTACCGCCAATGGTTCTTTATTCTAAACCCGATGAAGTTTGTCATTACCACAGTTATTTCTTTAGACCGTTCTGATTGTTAGCAGGTAATTCGGTAAAAAGCAAAATGCCTAATGGAAGATCAATTGATGATCCCATAACGGGTTTACTAGCTCATAGTAAGCATCCATTTCTTAGGGATATGGAGGAAATGATAACCGGGTTGCATTCGTTAAGACTATAAATACTTAATGATTTAAGAGATGAACCGTTCTACTGGATAAAAGGGGAAAGACTCGAGGATAAGAGAAAGTTGCTTAAGGAGCTTTTTCAAATACCGAATTATATAGAATGAAAATGTCTAATAGTGTATTAGGAAAGAGTTTTATTGAAAACCATTAAAGGATATATTGATAACAACTGCTAAAACTAATAACCTGGAAAGCCATGATATTAAATTTTATATCAATCATTTTCGGTTTTGTTTTTCTTTATTTTGGAGCAGAAGGTCTGGTCAGAGGTAGTTCCTCAATAGCACAATCGTTCAAAATTTCATCGTTTGTGATAGGTTTGACTATTGTAGCCATAGGAACTTCTATACCAGAATTAGTAGTCAATATAATTGCCAGCATTAACAATAATCCTGCAATTGCCATAGGTAATATTGTTGGCAGTAATATCGCAAATATACTATTGATATTGGGAGTTGCTGCTCTGGTCTCCGATCTACCTATTAAGGATAACACCGTTCTTTCAGAAATACCTTTCTCGTTGATAGCTACACTTCTTTTGGGTTTCCTGGCGAATGCTTCACTTTTTGATAAGAGATCTTTCCTAATAATCAGCCGGTTAGATGGTGGTATTTTATTGTTCTTTTTTGCCCTTTTTATTCTTTATATTTTCAAGCTTTCTAAAAAATATGGAAACGCGCAGGATGGAATCAGAGTGAAAATAATGTCGCTGCCTAGATCGATAATCTATATTATATTTGGTATTACAGCATTGTTGATAGGAGCGAAATGGGTTGTTGATGGAGCAATAAAGCTATCTGAGTTTTGGGTATTCAGTCAGGGTTTTCTGGGTTTGACTATGGTTGCTTTAGGGACATCTTTACCAGAATTAGTGACCTCTTTAGTTGCAGCTT
>JAFGQG010000141.1 GCA_016935765.1 bacterium | reverse complement strand
GGTTCTTCATAGATATGGGAACCTCTGGTGCACGGTCTATTCTAATAGCATGCGTCCTCTGATGTATCGAGGCGATAAGGTTTTAGTACAAAACCTTGATTCTAGTGATCTGAACGCAATAAGACGAGGTGACATTATCGTTTTTAAAAATGGTAAGTCATGGGTAACCCATCGGATTATCGGATTCAGGAGGATAAAAACCTGTGTGGATTACATCGAAAAAGGCGATGCCAACCTCGACACTACCTACCTCGATCGTACCAGCATAATAGGAATAGTCAGGAAAATACGTAGTTTTCAGGGTGCATTTGATATATCACAAGGGCGCGGTAAGATATGTCAATTATTATTGACTGGTGTTTCTTTGACAAGTTTACATGGATGGGCTGTTTTAAGCAGACTGCTGATGATCAAAAACAATAGTCACAAATGGCGAGAATATCGACAAGCCTTCAACAAATTTATTACTTTGATTAGAATTATAATCGTCAATTTATTTAGAAAGTACCAAAATACTCCGGATAGCGTTTTCCCGGGCGGTGGAGAATGGTAAATATCAAACTTGGGGATACTTTGATTGCATTTTCATCCCAGGACAACACGTTCCTGGAAAAAGCTAGTGCAGATTATCAGGAATTTCTTGTCACCGGAGACCCTGATTTTTATACCGATTTTACTCTTGATTCAAACCTGAGCCCGGCTAAAGTTAAGAAAATCATTCGATACGCTCATTCTCATATTGATGGAAACAGGTATTACACAGAACTTGAATTAATAGATTGTAAACTAAATTGGGAAATTCATTATCTTTCGGTACATACTCAGAAGGCAATATTTCAAGATCAGGTGGACTATCGGCTAATGAATTACCTCATGAGAGGTATTTACGCCGGAGTTATTAAAAAATCAAGAAAAATGCCAATTGATAAACATATTGTTCACGGATGTGGAGTGGCTCAAGATGATAAATATTTCTTGTTCACAGGGGGCTCTGGCTCCGGAAAAACAACTGTTGCCAAATTGGGAGGCTCGCGAATTGTTCTCAATGACGAAGCTGTATTAATGAATTGTCGTGATAGTATTATAAATATTTCAGGTTCACCACTTGATAGTGAACTCCCTTTGAAATCGAAAAAAGAAGGTCCGCTTACCGCTATTTTTTCTTCAGCATGCATCGGAGGTAAGGTTGGAGAGACTAAGTCCCTCCCTAGCTTATGCAATGTTTCTTTGTCAGGTATTTGATATGTCGTCGCTTTTTGAAGTTTCGACAACTAAAACGCTCCAAGAAAGGGCTGATTTCAGTTCAAATGTTGTTCAGTTGGTCACCTGTTTCCGTTTGGGTTTTAAACGGGATAATTCTTTTTGGGAGGTAGTTGAAAATGCAGTATCAGTATAGCGCTGAGGTGAACCGGAAGTCCTACCCCCGTAGGAATGATGATCTGGTATGGCGCGACATTGCGGGAGAAGTTGTAATCGCTGATCGAAGTAATGGAACGATACGCGTTTTAAATAATACTGCCAGTGTTTTTTGGACATTATCCGACGGTTCAAGAAATATTAGTGAAATAGTATCTTCGATTTGCCAAAATTACGAAGTATCCCAGGAAGAATCCACACGAGATTCTCTCGAATTCTGTCAGATTCTAGCAAAAGAGGGCTTAGTATCCATATCTGATATTACATTTTAAAACCTGGAAATATTATGGAAAACTCAAAACGTCCAAAATTGCATCAGGTCATGAATCGAGCGGCTGAAAACCTTATACCATTACAGGTGTCAGTGGAGTTGACACATCGTTATAACCAAAGATGTAAACACTGCTATGTGGACGTGAGATCAAGAGAAATCTGTTTTATTATTCCTAACGGTGATGTATATCCCTGGTTACCGATGCTTGTAAAAATTGGGAATGTCCGGCGAATGGCCTTCTCTGAATTATGGAAAACTAATCCGTGTCAAGAACTCATCGTATTACGCTCAATTAGCAGATCTGACATGAAAGAGTGTATGAACTCTAATATTTCACAGTTTTGTCATCTTTGGCCAGGGGTTGTGTGTACTGAGACAGGTTCTTTTACTAGGCCAGGTCCCAGCGCCTGCCGTAACGCTACCTTTAAGTTTACTTATCTCACCAATCGAGAGGAGGTGGTATTGTGAAAAATTCTTACACAAAGCCTAGCATGGATACCGAAACTGTCGATATACCAGTTCTTGCAAGCCAAGGCGGAAGCGGAATTTGTGGTGGAGACCCAAATCCTGGCGGAGACTCAAGCCCGATTGCTCAGCTTTCTCCCTTTTTTGGTTTGTGTTGCGGTGATTGAAAAAACAACAAATCGCTGTTGTAATATATCTGATGAATTGGGGAAAGGGAGGCGCTGGGACCTGGCCTCGTATTAGTCTTTTCAATAATAATCCATCGGATTTAAAGAGGCTGACTATACTTTGGAAATCTCTGAGTAAGCCTTCCATGACGTTTGACCTTCCCCCAGCATTAGCTACACCTATGGTTAGAGTCCCACGGTTATTTCAGGATACTCTTTCGGGGTAGCACCTTTCAATGAGCTATGTGGTCTGACTTCATTGTAATCTCTGCGCCATTCTTCGATGACGCTCCTGGCATGGCTTAAGCTGGTGAACCAATTCGTATTCAAGCACTCATCCCGAAATCTCCCGTTGAAGCTTTCTGCATAAGCGTTTTCCATCGGTTTTCCCGGGCGGATAAAATTAAGCTTAACTCCCTTTCGATACGCCCATTCATCCAGAACATGCCCGGCAAACTCGGGTCCGTTGTCCATGGTGATAACTTCAGGAAGTCCTCTGGTTTCCGCCAGTCTCTCCAGCACGGCTACAACTCTCCTGCCGCCCAGGGACGTATCTACCTCGATGGCAGGACACTCCCGCGTATAATCATCGACGATGGTAAGCGCTCGGAAACGCCTCCCCGTAATAATGCTGTCAGTAACGAAGTCCATAGACCATCTTTCATTTGTCCGCTGCGGCGAAGGTAAAATCACTCTGGCTCCGGCCGCTCCCTTTCTTTTCCTTTTCTTCTTCAGCGCCAGCCCTTCTTCCCGATATAATCGCTCTGTCCGCTTGTGGTTTATTACCAGGCCTTCTCTTTTTAGCAAGATATGTAACCGGGGGCTGCCAAACCGCTTTCTTTGCTCCGCCAGCTCCCGAAGACGGTGACGTAAAACGTTATCATTACTCGGTTTTGGCCGGTAACGGTAGACAAATGTCGATAGATTCACCAGCAGACAGGCTTTTCTTAGACTTAGCCCAAGGCTCTCCCGCACATGAGAGACCG
>JAFGQG010000140.1 GCA_016935765.1 bacterium | reverse complement strand
TAATGCTACAATAATCGACCATCTACGATGGTTTGCAGTTTATTATGGTTCTAACCATGTACGTTGTTCTTCCGAATTATTCAGTTGGCTTCTTTTTATTTCCTTGGTGTTCCTTCGTGTTTAGGCTTGCCCCGTGAGATATTTTTTTTCTTCCCCTTTATCTCATCGGGGTGGCGGTTTTTTGTTTTTTATTGCTTATTGCTAATTGCCTATTGATCCATTGCGTTTGATTCCCTCCCCCCACACCCCAAGCGGTACAGGTGCACCAGTACCCTACCCCATGAGACGTAGAGTTTTTAAAGTTAAAGTTCTTTGATGCTTGTGATGAAAACAGCCTCGAATCCCACAAGAAAATCGGGTTCATGAAATCTCTTCAACGCTTTTTCCATATCATCAGGTTTTCCGTTATTGAGTACGGCAAAGTTTCCGCGAATACCAAGAAAAGTAAATAATGAATTAGCCTCTCGTGATGGAAAATTAGAATTTATAAATTCTGTTAATCCATGTCTTAATCGGTCGAGATATTGAGAGAGATATTTCGTTTTTATATCGCTCATAAGCTTATCGTTACAGCCGAGTTTACTCAGGATATCGCTAATGTGGAAATTTTCCTGGGAGTAGATATTTTCCAGGAGATTGTTCAGTCTATGCAGAAAATTCTTTTGTTCAGTACTAAGCATATTTTGATGGATAAAAATAGGGGTAACTCGTTAAGAATTACCCCTATTTTTTTAAAAACATCGCTTTTTATAATTGGGCTATTTCGTTTATCAGGTCTATTAATTCCTTGATTTCATCGAGAGTCAGGTCACCCATTGTTGCAATCCTGAAGGTTTCTTCTTTCATTTTGCCGTAGCCGTTTGAGATAGTATATCCTCTGTTTCCAAGCTCTTTGTTCAAGTCTTTGATAGAAATACCGCGCGTGTTTTTGATACAGGAGACTGTGTTTGACCAATATCCTTCTTCAGGGAACATTTCGAAGTATTGATTCGCCCAATCCCTGACATAATTTGCCATTTGAAGATGTCTGTTGAATCGATTGTCGAGACCCTCAGCGAATATTCTATCCAGTTGCTTATCGAGGGCGTATATATGTGTGATGGTTGGTGTGGTTGTTGTCTGGCTTTTGTCCCAGTATTTTTCGAGCATGGTAACGAAATCGAAGTAGTAGCCCTTTCCAGTCACCTGTTTGGATTTTTCTATAGCCTTTTCGGATACGGATGCAATTGCAAGTCCTGGTGGCAGCGCCCAGCACTTCTGGACTCCAGCGAGGCATACGTCGATGCCAAGTTTGTCAACTTCGATCTTCACTCCCATCATTGAGCTTACTGCATCTACGAGAAACAGAACGTCTGGGTATTTCTTCATTACTTCGGCAATTTCCTCCAGGGGATTCATAAGCCCGGTAGAGGTTTCGTTGTGGACAAACGTGATAGCGTCAAATTCTCCGGTTGAAAGCTTTTCATCCACCATTTCAGGTTTTATAGCTTTGCCCCATTCGACCTTTAGCTGGTCGCATTCGAGGTTGCAAGCCTTGGTGATACCGTTCCATCTGTCAGAGAAAGCTCCACACATGCAGTTCAACACCTTCTTGTTAGAGCAGTTCCGGACAGAAGCTTCCATTAATCCTGTTGAAGAGGATGTGGCAAGGAAGATTTTATTGCCAGTGTATAATGCTTTTTGAACTTTAGGCACTACCCGGTTGAACAACTCTGAAAAATCAGACGACCTGTGACCGAACATATAAATGGACATCGCTTCCAGGATCTCATCCCGAACTTCCGTCGGTCCTGGAATAAAGAGTTTACGTCTCATCCTATCCTCCTATTTATTAAGGTTAGACAAAATTTGGTAACCGTTAAATTATAAAAATTCATTGATTAGTCAAGTAAATTTATTGATTTCTATTTTCAAGTAAATCAGAATTTGAGCAAAGGAAATTATAAATTGAAAGACATTGACTTCTATACATTTTAAATAATGAAGAAAGAAACTCGCACACGTAAGGTATTTCTTCATATTTCACTTGATAAATTGAACCGCAGCAATATCTTGATCTCTATGTTCGATTTTAAGGTTATAAAGAGAGATCCGGACTCAAGAGCGCGCCTGGGTGTTTTGGAAACGAACCATGGCTCTGTTTCAACACCTGTTTTTATGCCCGTGGGAACGCAGGGCACTGTCAAAACCCTCTCAGAAAAGGACCTGAGTGATATCGGAGTCGAGATTATCCTTAATAATATGTATTACCTTTTCCTGAGACCGGGGGTGGAGATAGTAAAACGGCTCGGGGGATTACATAAATTTTCCTCCTGGGAAAAAGCAATACTAACTGATAGCGGAGGATTCCAGGTGTTCAGTCTCGCGGACCTGACGAAAGTGAACGATGAAGGTGTGTATTTTCAATCGCACCTCGACGGCGCTCACCATTTCTTTACACCTGAGCTGGCTACTCAATACCAGCTCGATCTCGGGGCTGATATTATTATGGCATTCGATGAGTGTCTTCCTTATCCTTCGACTTACCAGAAGACCAGGGTTTCGACTGATAGGACTATCAACTGGGCTGAACGATGCCTGAATAAGTATAGAGAGTTAACGGCAGGTGATGCTGAAGAGTCTGACATGTTACCCGCGCTCTTTGGTATCGTACAGGGCAGCACCTATTTGGACTTGCGTAAGTACTGCGCTGATAAGCTGGTAGGAATGGAATTCCCGGGGTACGCGCTCGGGGGGTTGTTCGTAGGTGAGCCAAAGGCTGAGACTTTTGGAATAATCGATGAACTCTCCCAATTCCTTCCCCGCGAAAAACCCCTGTATCTTATGGGCTTTGGAACTCCTGTTGATCTTCTCGAAGCAATTAGTATGGGCGCGGATATGTTCGATTGCGTAATGCCGACCCGGAACGCGAGGAACGGCTCGGTGTTCACCTGGAAAGGAAAGCTGTCAATCAAAGCTGCTAGGTATGCCGAGGATGTGAACCCGATCGATCAGAATTGCGGATGCTACACCTGCAGAACCTACTCAAGGGCTTATGTCAGGCATTTATTCAGCGCCGGGGAATTGCTTGGACCACACCTCGCAACGCTGCATTCAATATATTTCTTCCATGAACTGATGGCAAAGGCAAGAGAAGCCATTAAGAACGGGGAATTCCTGAAATTCAGGAAGGAATTCTCGGAGAACTACCGGGAGAATGATGAAGAATAGAAGGATATATAAGTAGTCGCAGTTACTTTAGCCTGACCGGGGGATAGAATGAATACCGGATATCGACCTACTTCGCCAGAGTTTACCATACTAAGCTTTAAGCACTTACCTACTTGTTTAATTTAAGCCTCGGCGAAGTATTGTTTACCATAGCATATCCCGAGATCGTCGGGCTACGTAGGTTAAAATTACAGATTAACGATTTAAGAAGTGAATGGAGATGGGGGGAAAAAAAAAGGGGCGGGTGTAGGAGTGCATTGACTTTGTATGCTGGAATTTCCTAAATCACATGACAATTGAGACATATAACAAGGTGCTTTTAGAGTTTTTATAGTGTTAGCATACAAGCCAATGCTATTTCGGTGGGGTGGTGGAAGGAACTAAATTCTCCGTTACATTCGGTAATGTATGGGTTTTATCGCATCCAGGTGGGGGCTCACGTTTGTCATTTCGAGACACAACCCTTATTATTAAAGCAATTCTCATAATGCTCCATACGAAATGTATGAAATTAGACAATTATATCTTGTCGAGAAATCTATGTTAGTAACGTAACGTAACGCAGGGGTTCAAAATTTTGAACCCCTAACACAAAATCAACATTATTATTTCCGACCAGAATTGAATAATCCACAATGTAGGGGCAATCCCTTGC